>CAZUON010000010.1:0-28895 GCA_964621345.1 uncultured Glaciecola sp.
AAGCACTAACATAACGATGCATTTCGACAATCTAAACTTGCAGGATTGCATCCTCACAATTATCCTTAAAGCGATTTTAATACTCCTTAAGGATAATAATGCGGTTCACACATAATAAAAAATTGGGTGTTGCGCTGGCTTTGTCGACTATACTGCTTGCTGCTTGCAGCGACGACAAAGCGGCCCAAAGTACCCCAGAATACGACAGAAACAACCCTTATCCATCTACCTATCAGCGTATAGCCTCAGATCCCATTGTAATTAGCAATGTGACAATACTCGATGGCATAGGCGGTAAAATCGAAGAGGGGGCTGTACTGCTTGAAGATGGCAAAATTGTGGAAGTAGGAGAGGATGTCTCAGTACCCTCCGATGCAATTGAAATTGATGGTACTGGTAAATGGGTCACGCCGGGTATTATCGACAACCATAGTCATTTGGGAGTATATCCTTCACCGGGCACAAGATCACATTCAGACGGTAACGAGGCAACCAGCCCGGTTACTGCTGAGGTATGGGCTGAGCACAGCATCTGGCCACAAGACCCAGGCTTTCAAAGAGCTTTAGCTGGAGGTGTTACTTCATTACAAATTTTGCCCGGTTCAGCTAATCTGTTTGGTGGACGAAGCGTAACGGTAAAAAACTTACCAAATCGCACTATGCAAGATATGAAGTTTCCTGAAGCACCTTACGGCATAAAAATGGCCTGTGGTGAAAATCCAAAACGAGTATATGGTGGAAAAGGCGGCCCGATGACGCGAATGGCTAATGTAGCCGGTTATCGAAAGGCATGGATTGAAGCTCAGGCTTATCAGAAAAAATGGGCTGAATACGAAGCTGCTAAAGAGGCTGGAACCGCATCAGATGCTCCTAAGCGTGATTTACGCTTAGAAACCCTCGCAGGTGTGTTAGACGGCGATATTTTAGTACATATGCATTGTTACCGCGCCGACGAGATGGCCGTGATGATGGATGTAATGAAGGAATTCGATTATCAGATTGGTACCTTTCATCACGCGGTTGAGTCGTATAAAATTTCAGACAAGTTGGCCGAAAATAACGTATGTAGCGCTATGTGGGCCGACTGGTGGGGCTTTAAAATGGAGGCCTACGACGGCATTCGCGAGAACATTCCAATGGTACATGCCGCAGGCGCTTGCGCAATTGTGCATTCTGATGACGACCTTGATATCCAGCGCTTAAACCAAGAAGCTGCAAAAGCTTGGTCAGACGGCAAACGCGCTGGTATTGATATTAGTCAAGCCGATGCATGGCAGTGGCTTTCCGCAAATCCTGCAAAATCGCTTGGTATTTTTGAGCATACAGGCTCTCTTGAGTCGGGTAAAAATGCGGATGTAGTATTGTGGTCAGGCGACCCGTTCTCTACCTATACCCAAGCGGAGAAAGTGATTATCGACGGTGCCATTGTGTACGATAGAAGTAAACCAGAAAGCTGGCCGGTAAGTGATTTCGAATTAGGCCAAGTTGGGCAAGGAGATGCAAAATGAGATTAATCAAACATAGCCTTGCAGTGCTAATAAGTGCATCTGTTTTTGCTTTGAGCGGTGCAGCAAACGCAGAAAAAATTGCCATTACTGGCGCGCAAATTCATACGATGTCGTCGGCAGGGGTAATTGAAAACGGTACCTTGTTACTCGACGAAGGTAAAATCCAACAGGTTTTAGATTCAAGCTCAGTGCCCTCGGGTTACCGAGAAATTGATGCATCGGGCAAGGTGATTACTCCAGGGTTTATGGGCGCACTTACTTCCTTGGGCTTACAAGAAGTCAGTTTGTCAGCAGGTGTGGTGGATTCTCGCGTGCATGCTCATATGGTGTCAAACGTAGGCGCGGCATACGATGTTCAATACGCGATTAACGCTGATTCGACCCTTGTGCCAATTACGCGAGTAGAGGGCTTTACTCACGCAGTCACCGGAATTAGCCGCACAGGCCAGTTGTTTAATGGTCAAGGCGCAGTTATAGACCTAAGCGGCGACCTCAACGCCGTGGTTAAACCTCATGCTTACGTGCATGTTGGTGTGGGCGAAAATGGTGCAGATAATAACGGTGAAAGTCGCGCCGCTATGTGGGTGGCTTTGAATCAAAGTTTAGATGAAGCACTACATGCTGCTGATTATGATTTGAGCCCTGATAAAGAGTGGAATGGCATGATTAGCCGTGCTGATGCCAAAGCGTTAATACCCGTCGTTAAAGGCGAGTTACCGCTTTTAGTTACAGCAAATCGGGGTTCTGATATTTTGCAAGCACTTGCTATTAAAGAGCGATATCAGCAAGTGAACTTGGTATTGGTTAATGCAACTGAGGGTTGGCGAGTTGCTGAGCAAATCGCAGCGGCACAAGTGCCTGTTATTTTGAATCCTGAAAATAACCTTCCAGGTGGCTTTGATCAAATTGGTGCGACGCTAGAAAATGCTGCTCGCTTGCACAAAGCAGGCGTATTAATTGCGATTGGCATGGACACGCATAACATTCGCCTTGCACCGCAGCATGCTGGGAATGCCGTAGCAAATGGCTTGCCTCATGCCGCGGCGATAGCGTCGTTGAGTCTAAACATTGCTAAGATATTTGGCTTAAGCGATACCCTAGGCAGCTTAACGCCGGGTAAAGAAGCTAGCTTGGTGATTTGGTCGGGGGACCCGCTCGAGGTGACTGAGGCAGCTGAGCAAGTGTTTATTAGAGGTGAAGCAATGCCTATGACTTCGCGTCAAATACAGTTAAGAGACCGTTACTTAAATCGTGATGAAACAAAACCGGTAGCCTATACAAGGTAGTTTTGGGATGGGTATCTGAGGATAATAAACGCCAGCATTTGCTGGCGTTTTTATATGTTAAGACCTAATGAGTGGAAGTAGCGTTAGAAGCTGTGTTGATAATATAAGGTCCCTACCCTTCAACGACTTCAACAATGAGAGGAGTTAACTTAGGCGACAAAAACTCAACGATCATCGGCTGCGCTTCAGCAGTAGGGTGAATACCATCGTTTTGCATCAACTCAGGTTTAAGTGCAATATCCTGTAAAAAGAAAGGAATGAGTGGTACGTTATATTCTTCAGCTAACTGATGATAATTTTGCGTAAATAACTCAGTGTAGCGTCTGCCGTAGTTAGTTGGTATTTGAATCTCTTGCAAAATCACCTCAACCTCTTGCGCTTTTGCAAGCTCAATCATATTGGCAAGGTTCTGCTTTATTTTATTTGGGTTATGCCCTTGCAAACCGTTATTCCCGCCAAGCTCAATATAGAGGTGTGTAGGCTGGTGCAAACTCAATAAACGCGGCAGCCTCGCGAGGCCACCATCTGTGGTATCACCACTAATGGCCGCATTAACGACTTCAATTTCAGGTTGGGTTTGCTGCCATTTATCTTGCAACAATGAGACCCAGCCTTGAGCAGCAGTGAGACCATACGCTGCGCTTAAACTATCGCCCAATACTAATAATTTATATTCAGTTACATTATTGTCATGTGCATTTACGCTTTCCCCTTGATCTGAATAGGCCAGAAAAGGGAATAAAAGAGCAATGAAAATTATACACCGCGCTAACGCAGACGAGCTGCGCTGAGCACTGATGTTACTGCAGGAAGAGATTACTGACACTATGACCACGGCCTCTACAATTATTGAAACAAAAAGTCTGATTAAAAAAGTCATTACGAGCGAAGGTGAGTTACAGATCCTTCAGCCCATTAGCTTTGCCATTAACCAGGGCGAATCGGTGGCTATTATAGGGGCGTCTGGCTCGGGTAAGTCAACCCTACTAGGTTTATTGGCCGGTTTAGATGAAGTCAGTGGCGGGCACATCAGCTTAGATGGCGCGGCCTTGCACGACATGAACGAAGAACAACGCGCAAGAATTAGAGGCGAAAAAGTCGGCTTTATTTTTCAAAGCTTTATGTTGGTACAAAGCCTAACGGCCTTAGAAAACATAATGTTACCTGCTGAAATCGCAGGTCTCGATAATCCTAAAAAGCGTGCCCAAGAGATTCTGAAACAAGTTGGTCTTGACCACCGAGCGAATCACTTCCCAAACCAGCTCTCTGGCGGTGAACAGCAGCGTGTCGCCATTGCTCGGGCTTTTATAACTAATCCCAAAATTTTGTTTGCTGATGAGCCTACCGGTAATCTCGATTCAAATAATTCACACAAAGTAGAAGAGCTTTTATTTAAGCTGAACAAAGAATCCGATACCACCTTGGTGCTCGTGACCCACGATGATGAACTTGCTAGCCGCTGCGAGCGACAGTTGCGTATGAGCGCAGGTGAGTTAAAAGAAGAAACGCAGCATTTAAAAGTCGTTGCAGGTAGCGGGGGCGCTTAACATGAGTATGGCATTTCAACTAGCGTGGCGCTTATTTAAACACGAAGCTCGCCGCGGCGAACTGACCATTATCCTGCTGGCAATTGTGTTGTCGGTAGCATCAGTATTATCACTTTCGTTATTCAGCGAACGTCTGCAGCAAGCGCTAACCGACCGAAGCGCAGAGTTTATAGCTGCCGACAGTCAACTTCGCTCGCGTACACCTGTTGATGAAACATGGATAAGCGAAGCACAAAACCGCGGTTTAAATACCGCATTTCAAATTTCAACTCGCTCCATGGTATTTGCTGGCGACGAGCTAGCCTTATCAGACTTAAGAGCGGTTGATGCTGCCTACCCGCTAAAGGGTGAAGTCAAAACAAGCGATATAGCCTTTGGTTTGGGGCAAGCGGCAAATAAAAGCGTCGCGCCAGGTGAGGTATGGATAGATTCACGTTTGTATCAGTTACTCGGCATAGAAAAAGGCGACGATATTGAAATAGGTGATGCCACACTTACCGTCACCGAAATTTTAAGTGAAATTCCCGACGCCGGTTTTAGTGTATTTAATACCGACCCAATGTTGCTGATGTCAGCGCAAGATATTGCCGCAACTAACATTACAGGACCGGGCAGTCGCGTAAGCTACAAGTACTATTTTACAGGTGACTCCAGCGCTTTAGATGATTACTACGATTGGCTACGACCGCAGATGAATCGAGAGATTCATCGCTGGACGAGTATTGAGGACGATGAATCGCCCATTGGTCGCTCCATCGCCAGAGCTGAAGAATACTTCTTACTTGCTAGCTTACTTGCCATTGTTCTAGCCGCCGTATCTATTGCAGTTGCAGCACAACGCTACAGTCAGCGTCACTTTGATCCCGTCGCAATAATGAAAACCTTAGGCGCGAGCAAAGCCATGGTTAGGCAAATCTATTTAATGCAGATTTGTTTTATCACCGCCTTGGGGATAAGTATTGGTGTGATTGCCGGTTATTTGATTCAGCAAGGGGTGGTGACTTTGCTTGCAGGGCAGGTTGAGGTAGCACTGAATACTTGGTATTGGCGTCCGCTCGGTATAGCAGTATTCACGGGCGTGACTTGTGCGTTGCTATTCTCTTTGTATCCCTTATTACAGCTTTTTTCAGTACCACCTTTACGGGTGTTGCGTAAAGATATTCAATCTACTTTGTCCTCCCGAGCGCTGCAGTTTGTATTCTCTGGTAGTGCCGTCTTTTTATTGATGTGGACTTACAGTCAAAACCTAAAAATTAGTAGTATTTTATTTGCGTCTGGCATTTTACTTGTGGTGAGTTTGCTCGGCATGACTTACCTCTTGATCATGATAGGACGCAAGTTAGGTAGTGGAAGCATGGGTGCTTGGACGTTGGCTTGGGCGCGTATTAGGCGCCGAGCAATGGGTAACTCGGTCCAGTTGATCAGTTTTGCCATCACCATTATGCTCTTGCTTGTTGTGCTAGTGATGCGCAACGATATGGTTAAGCAGTGGCGTGATCAACTGCCCGAGGGAACGCCTAACTATTTCATTTCTAATGTGACTGAAGCCCAAAAAGAGGGCCTCAAAGAACATTTCACAGCAAATAACGTTAAATATGAAAAATTCTACCCGGTAGCACGTGGTCGCTTTGTTGCGATTAACGAAGAGAAAATTCGCACCGACGTTACCAAAGAGGATGAAGAAGTAGCAGACGATGGGCGACAAGGCCTAGGGCGTGAGGCTAACTTAAGTTGGAGTACAGAACTGCAGTCGGGTAATGTGATTGTCGATGGACAGTGGCATGATAACTGGCAGGAAGGCGAGCCAGTGCCGTTGTCAATTGAAACGGAGGTTGCAGGTAGGTTAGACATCGAACTTGGTGATGAGCTGACCTTTAATCTTGGTAGCGAAGTGATTACAGCCACCGTAACTAGTATGCGAGAAGTTGACTGGCAAACACTGCAACCCAACTTTTTCTTTGTACTGCATCCTAAGGCGATGGAAAACTTTAGTGCAACGTACATCACAAGTTTTAATTTAGATGAATCGCGCAAAGCAGAGATATCGCGCATTATGGCACCATTTGCCAGTGTTACTTTGTTTGATGTAGACGCACGTATTAATCAACTGCGAGAAATCATAGACCAAGTCTCAATGGCGGTAGAATTTATATTGGTGCTCGTTCTCATTGCTGGTGCTTTAGTGCTCATTGCTCAAGTGCAAGCGAGTATGGATGAGCGCCTACAAGAGCTTGCAATATTGCGCACCCTCGGCCTGAAAGGGCGTAGCATTCGCTTTAGTGTAATAAATGAGTTTGTGATAATTGGTACCGTAGCCGGGCTGATGGCGGCGCTGGCAAACGAATTTAGTCTCTATATGCTGCAAACAGCAGTTTTTCAGATGCCACCCTCGCTGCATGCAGAATATTGGGCAATTGCACCAACAGTGGGTGCTGCAGTGGTAGGCGTCTTAGGAGCGATTGGATGTTGGAGACTACTTTCACTGAACACCGGTCACTTGCTGCGTAAAATGGTGTAATGCTAACCTGATAACAATGCCCAGCGCATAAAAAAAGCACGGCTTAGATGCCGTGCTTTTTTGTGAATTGCTATCTACTTAGTTTAAAACGAGTTGCTAGTATAAACAGATACATTTAACGTAAATCAAGCGCCTCAAGTGCGTCAATTAACACCGGATAAGAAAAATTAAATCCAGCTGCTTCCAAGCGTGCGGGAAGGACTTTTTGGCCGTAAATCACTAAATCTGAAGACTCTCCCATTAACAGTTTTACCGCAAATTCAGGTGTCGTAAATATACAAGGACGCTCCAAGCGTTTGCAAAGCTTATGCGCAAAAAACGCATTGCTGGCCGGTTTTGGCGAGGTTAAATTGAATGGCCCACTGCACTTTTGATTTTCAATTAGAAACTCAATTGCACGCACCATATCCTCAATATGGATCCACGACATAAACTGTTTGCCATCGCCAATTGGGCCGCCTAAACCTAATCTGAAGGGCATTAACATTTTGTTCAACGCACCGCCATCATCAGCCAGTACTACGCCTGTACGCAATGTACATACCCGCGTATTGGCGTTATTGGCAATGTCTTCCCATTTTTTACAGATTTCACGGCTAAATTCATCTCTAAAAGCTGAAAAATCTTCGGTCACAGGCGTATCACCTTGACGCCCATAAAAGCCAATGGCAGAGCCACTAATTAATGCTTCGGGTGGGGTGTCTGCATCGTTAATTAATTGCACTAAGGTTTCAGTAATATCCCACCTAGAATGACAAATACGTTGTTTTTGTGTATCACTCCAGCGCTTATCAGCAATAGGCTCACCTGCTAAGTTAACCACAATGTCTACATCGTTAAGGTCACGAACATCCTCAATTTTACAGGTTGTAACCGACTCAGGTAGTAAGCGGCTTGCACGCTTAGGGTCACGGCTAATCACAGTAATAGCATAGTCAGTTTTTAGCTTGTCGACTAAGTGGCGCCCAATTAAGCCCGTACCACCTGTTAGCAGTATACGTTTCATTGTGCTTAATCCTTCGTGCAAGAAATAGCGAGTGAGACTGAATCAGAAAAACGAAGAGCATGGGGTTTATCAACCTCAGCTTCGGCAGATATGACCCAAGGGTGGTCTGCCGCAATCGCAAGCACATCGGAGGTCAGTTTCTCGAGTAATGAAAAACGATTATCCTCGACTAGGCGAATAATCGCCTTGGTAATAATTTTATAATTTAAAGCATCGTCCATGTTGTCGGTGTCCGTTGCTTTTTTCGCATCATATTGAATAGTAACGTTTATGACTACGTCTTGTTGGTTTTTTATTTCGTCTTCGTTAATGCCAATGTAGGTGCGTAAGCGAAGATTTTTAATGCGAATGGTAGCAAGATTTAAATTCATTGAGATACTACTTCCTTATTAGTTTAATGTTGCTCATAATTGCTTGTTATGTACATATCAGATTAGGGTTTTATTATGCCTTTCACTATGGCTTTAGGCTCGACGGATTTAACACATGATTAAGTCGTCCACATCCAAAACATTGGTCATAATGGCATGCGTTGTCATCATACTTGCGGGAATCAAGTCTGCCAGCGTTATCGTCATCCCTTTGCTACTCTCAGCCTTTATTGCGATTGCGGTTAGTCCAATAATCAATTGGTCGGCTAACTACAAAGTGCCGCGTTGGTTGTCTGTTACATTAGTTATACTAGTGATGGTGATAATTGGTTTTATGTTAGCTGGCTTAATTACGCAATCATTAAGCGAGTTCAGAGCAAATATGCCGATTTACCGAGAGCAGTTATCAGGTGAGTTGGCTTGGATAGTCGATAAACTTGCCATATTTAATGTGCATATAAACCTTGAGTTAATCCGCTCTCATTTTGACCCAGCAATGGCGATGACTATGGCAACTAATTTCATTACCGGCATGGGCTCGGTGTTGTCAAATGTGTTTCTTATCTTACTAACTGTATTGTTTATGCTGTTTGAAGCAGACAGTATGCCGCGCCGAGTCCATGTAGCCCTTGCAGACCCTGATATGAAACTTATTCATATTGATAAGTTCTTAACATCGGTTAATCAGTATTTAGTGATTAAGATGTTGGTGAGCTTAGGCACTGGCTTGTTTATTGGTGTTTGGCTATATTTTATTGGTGTAGACCATTTTATGCTGTGGGCAGTGTTAGCCTTTATGCTTAATTTTATTCCCAATATTGGGTCAATTATTGCGGCGGTACCTGCAATCTTTATGGCTTTTGTTGAGTTTGGGCTGGCCAAGGCTGGTTTGGCGGGCTTAGGTTTTGTTATTGTCAATATGGTAATGGGTAATTTGGTAGAGCCTCGTTTCTTAGGAAGGGGCTTAGGCTTATCTACTCTCGTGGTTTTCATCTCTTTAATATTCTGGGGGTGGTTGCTGGGTAGTGTTGGCATGTTGCTCTCAGTCCCGCTGACTATGGTAGTTAAAATTGCTATGGAATCGCGAGAAGAAACGAAATGGCTAGCGATACTGTTATCAGCTGATGGCAATGAAAGCGATGTAACTGAGCCAATTGTGGCGCCTGAAAATTAAGGTTATTGCGAGCTAGGTTGTTAAAGTGCATTTATATACAAACATAAAAAAAGGAATGAAAAGACGAGCGTTTACCGAACGCGTTGTTTTAGCGGTTGCTTTGCTGTCATTGTTTGCGGTATTCCCGATGTTGTTTGCAAGAACAATTGAAAAAAATTGGTATATGGTTGCTTTAGATATCGGTTTATTGTTCATGTTTTTTATCATCGCTCTGAATGTTCTTAACCGACGCCGTTTAGAGCTCTCGCGTTGCGTGTTAGGCGGGGTAATGGTTTTTGGCATGATAGGGACCTCGGTTTTAGGTCAGAACTTAAATATATATTGGCTTTACCCTGGGTTTATCGCATTATTTTTTATGTTCACGCCAAAAGTCGCAATTTGGATGACCCTTTTTGTTTGCTTAATGGTATTCCCATCGTTATTTGTGAGTCTTGATGCTATTGAGCTATTTAAGCTTTACGCGACTTTAATGCCCACAATTGTATTTATTTATTACTTTAGTAAAGAAATGCGCAGTCAGCATGCAGAATTAAACTCTCTTGTGAGCGTTGATTACTTAACGCAAGCTGGCAATAGAAGAGCCTTTAATAAAGCAGCTGAAAGTTGTATTTCTCAAGAAAATCGTAAAAAACTAAAAAGTGCACTTATCGTGTTTGATATGGACCATTTTAAACAGTTAAACGATAGACATGGCCATGGAATAGGGGATGCTGTTTTAAAAGACGTTACTCGTATTGTTAGCCACTGCATTAGAAAAAGCGATCAGGTTTTCCGTTTAGGTGGAGAAGAGTTCGCTATAGTTGTGCCTAACAGCAACCAAAATGATGCGTTAGCTATTGCTGAAAAAATACGTGCTAGTATTCATCAGTTGCGCGATGAAGATTTACCAAGGTTTACGGTGTCTTTTGGCCTTACTGAGCTAACAGAAAATGATACTGTCGCTAGTTGGATGGAACGTGCCGATCAGGCATTATATTCATCTAAAGAGAACGGAAGAAATCAAATTAGTGCCGCTTAAGTTTTTAAACACGGAAAGCGGCACAAGTGGATCAAGTTCATTGATATGATAAATGTTAAGGCAGCACTTTTTTATAAGGTTTTACGGTAACTTTTTCGTAAACATCGGCATGTGCGTAGGGGTCATCTGCGGCCCATTCTGTTGCTTGCTCGAGTGAATCAAACTCGGCAATAACCAAAGAACCCGTAAACCCAGCGGGACCAGGATCAATCGCGTCAATTGCTGGGTTAGGGCCCGCAACCAGCAAACGTCCTTGAGCCTTTAGTACTTCTAAACGTGCAAGGTGGTCAGCTCGCGCCCCCATTCTGCGTGACAAAGATTCGGCTTTGTCCTCTGTATAAATCATATAAAGCATTGTGTATCCTATTTGTTTTTAGTTGCCGCTTTCATACTGCCAACAAACTTGATAAGTGCGGCTTTTGTCGCGTCCATGTCACCTAAGTGCTTCTCAATAATATTAACTGTAGCAGAGCCTGAAATCGCACCAGCCGCGCCACCTTTTATTGCAGAGCTGACTTGTTCGGGATTTGAAATGCCAAAGCCTAACAAAGGCGGTGCTACTTTATATTGATTGAGTTTCGAAATTAGGGCCTCAGCCGGAATATCTGCAGCTGTTTCTACGCCTGTCACGCCCGCTCTACCTAATAAATAAGTGTAGCCGCTAGACTTATCGCCAATAGCAGAAAGCGTTTCCTCGTTGGCATTTGGTGGCGCGATTAAGATTTGTTGGATGTTATGTGTTTTTGCTATTTCAATAAACCGGTCGGCTTCGCGCAAGGGAACATCAGCAATTAAAATTGAATCGACTCCGGCCTCTGCCGCTTGGCGATAAAATGTATCAAGGCCTTTTGCAAGCACTAGGTTGCTGTACAACAATAAACCAATAGGAATGTCTTGATGTTGCTCGCGCACTTTGCGAATAATATCAAAGCAGTCATCGGGTCTAACGCCGTTATCTAGCGCACGAATGCTTGCTTTTTGGATGGTAGGGCCATCGGCAATTGGGTCTGAGTAAGGTATACCTAACTCAAGCGCATCCGCGCCGCCTTCGATTAAGGCCTTAACAATCTCCAGTGAGCTTTGTGGCTCAGGATCGCCTAACATTACAAATGGCACAAACGCACCTTCGTTTACGCCGTTTAAACGGATAAACATGTTGTCGTAGCGTCCAGTTCCCTTAAAATCAGTATTTGCCATTACAGCTTGTCTCCTAAAATCTTGATCACGTGGTCGAGGTCTTTATCACCGCGCCCCGACAAATTCACCACAATAATGGTACCGTCTTCGGCTTCTTCTGCCATATTAAGCGCATGCGCGATGGCGTGGGAGGATTCCAGAGCAGGGATAATGCCTTCTTTTTGTGCGAGCAGCTGAAAGGCGTTAAGCGCTTCGGTATCGGTAACGGCGACATATTCTGCCCGACCAATATCCGACAAATAAGCATGTTGAGGACCCACCGCTGGATAGTCTAAGCCCGCGCTAACTGAATAAGATTCTTCAATCTGACCATCGTTATCTTGCATAATAAAAGTAAATGCGCCGTGCAAAATACCTTTAGTACCAGTGCAAATCGTTGCGCCGTGTTCTTTGGTGTGTACGCCTTTACCTGCGGGCTCAACACCCACTAGCGCGACACTTGGCTCGTCTATGAAATCTGCAAACATACCGATAGCATTAGAGCCACCGCCTACGCATGCAACTACCGCATCGGGTAAGCGACCTTCTTTTTCAAGAATCTGTGCACGGGTTTCTTCACCAATCATGCGATGGTATTCGCGCACAATAGTTGGGAAGGGGTGAGGGCCTGCTGCTGTGCCCAGCAAATAATGCGCTTTGTCGTAGTTTGCAGACCAGTCGCGCATGGCTTCATTTACTGCGTCTTTTAAAGTGCCAGAGCCTGAATCAACAGGAATAACTTCTGCACCCATCAAACGCATTCTAAATACATTAGGGGATTGACGCTCAACATCTTTTGCGCCCATGTAAATGCGTGCTTTTAAGCCAAGTAATGCGCAGGCTAATGCGGTAGCTACGCCATGCTGTCCAGCACCGGTTTCCGCTATGACTTCTGTTTTACCCATGCGTTTAGTTAACAGGGCTTGTCCTAAAACTTGGTTTGTTTTATGCGCACCGCCGTGGAGTAAATCTTCACGCTTTAAGTATAGCTTTACATTGGGGTTGGCAACTAAATTACGCGAAAGCGTCATAGCAGTAGGTCTTCCGGCGTAATCTTTTAGTAGTGCCATAAACTCTTTTTGAAAGCTCGGATCGTCTTTAGCATCTAAAAAAGCTTGTTCTAGTTGGTCTAGCGCAGGAATTAACAACTCTGGCACGTACATACCGCCAAACTCACCAAATTTTGTTTCTAATTTATTCATCGTTTTTGCCTTTTTATATACGAAGCGATGAAAACATCGCCCGTATCTTTGCTAAATCTTTTTTACCGGGCGCATGCTCTACGCCGCTATTTACATCAATACAAGTCACATTCTGCTGCATCGCCGACTGGGCATTGTTGGCATCGAGACCGCCTGCTAAAACAATCGGCAGGTGACTGTTAAGCCCATCGATTATTCGCCAATCAAACTGTTGCCCCGTGCCGCCACTTTGTTTGCCAACTTTGCAATCGAATAGCCATCGGTCAATATCGCCAGACGCTTGGCCATAAGCGGCCATTTTTTCTTTAACAGACTGCGCGCTTTCAGTTGACTCAGAGGAGCTGGCATTAGCGCCATTTTGTTCTACCGAAATTACCTTCCAAATTTGGCAAGTCTCGGGCAATGCTCGGCGCAAGTCTTGTATGTATTGTGATGACTCATTGCCATGCAATTGCACTGCACTAAGACCTAAAGCATTAGTGTAATCAACCACTTGCGCAAGTGGAGCGTCAACAAACACGCCTACATAGTTAAACGCTTGTGCCGCTTTAATCTCAAGTGCGCACTCCAAAGAAACAAAGCGCGGCGAGTTAGGTGCAAAAATAAACCCCATGTAACTGGCTTGAGTGCCTGCAATTGCTTTCGCGTCATTTACTTCAGTGATACCGCAGATTTTTACTTCACCATAGACTAATTGGTTTACTGCGGCGTCTAAATCGTTTTGAGCCATTAGTGAGGAGCCTACTAAGTAACCATCCACCAAATGATTGAGGCGTTGTAAATCTTGATGCGTATAAATACCTGACTCAGAAATAATCACGCCATCAAAATCGCTTTCTCGTATCATCGGTACGAGCTTTTCTGTAGTGGCAAGGTCGGTGGATAAATCGCGCAGGTCGCGATTATTTATGCCAATAACCTTTGCGCCTAAGGCGAGTGCACGCTGGGTTTCTTCTTCGTTACTTACCTCAGTCAATACTTCCATTCCCAGAGAGAAAGTCAGCTCTGCCAAGTTGCGATACTCTTCATCGTTAAGTACCGATAACATCAGTAGCACGGCGTCAGCATTATAATAACGCGCTAAATAAATCTGATAGGGCACTACAAAAAAATCTTTATTAAGAACCGGTTGCTCAACACGAGCCGTAACATAGGCTAAATATTCAAAGCGGCCTTGAAAGTACTTTTCATCTGTTAGTACCGAAAAACACGCCGCTTCTTTTTTATAAGCGCTCAGTATTTCATCTAAATCAAAGTTTTCGCGAATAAGACCTTTTGAAGGAGATGCTTTCTTGCACTCAAACACAAAACCGGCGGTATCTTTGCTAAGCGCGTTAATAAAAGATTTCTCACATGGCTTGAGGTCATCAATAAACTCACTTAACGGAAAGTCGATTTCTCTTTGTGCAATCTCTTCGCGTTTGTCGGTGACTATTTTGGCTAGTACATCTGCCACGTTAACCCTCTCCTTTACTGATTTTTGCGGCGAGCTCAATTGTACGCATAGGCGCGCCGGAATTTATGGTGTCGATGACTTGTTCAAAACAACTTTGCTTACTGCGTTCAGGCGAATTAACCCAGAGCAGGGCAGCTGCATTAACTGCAATTGCTTCTCGATGAGCAACTTGGCCTTTGCCACTTAATACTTGAGCAATAGCATCTACATTGTGCTCAGGTTCGCCACCTTCAATTGCCGACATGGGCGCAGTTGTCGCGCCAAAATCTGAGGCATCAAAACGCATACTAACAATCCCATCATCGGTGACGTGTCGGGCCTGTGTTGGTCCGTGCAGTGCAATTTCATCTAAGCCATCGCCATGCACGACCAATGCGTTCTTATGCCCAAGTTTAGCAAGCACATCAGCGTACACATCGAGTAATTGCGGTTGATATACCCCATATACTCCATAGTTTGGCTTAGCCGGGTTTGCTAAGGGGCCTAAAATGTTGAACAAGGTTCGAGTTTTTAATGCGGTTCTAACCGGCATAGCATGCCCAACACCGCTATGATAATTAGGCGCGGCTAAAAAGCATAAGTTTGCTTCATCTAAACATTGGCGTGCGAGCTGTGGCGTCATCATCAAGTCCATACCAAAACCGGCAAACAAATCAGATGAGCCTGACTTGCTAGATACGCTGCGATTACCATGTTTTGCAACCTTAATACCGCAGGCTGCTGCAACAATTGCCGCCGCGCTCGATATGTTAATAGTGTTGGAACCGTCTCCACCGGTGCCAACAATATCACTGAAGCTATAGTCTGGACGAGGGAAGGCTTTAGCGTGCTCAACCATGGCACTCGCCGCCCCAGCAATTTCATCGCTTTTCTCGCCTTTGATCTTTAACGCAGTCAGTAAAGCTGAAATAACAACGCCATCTAATTCACCTCGCATAAGCTGGGCGAATACTGTATGACTTTGCTTCGCGCTTAAATCCTTCCCTTGGTACAAAAGCTCTAAAATACTTAACGTTTCCTCAGTCATGAGTCTTCCTTAATATTGAGTACATCACGCTCATCATTAGCGTGAGTGTTCGCATGATTTTGCGTTAAATATGTAATCGCTTGAGATAGCAACATACTGCCGTCGCAGGTCAAAATTGACTCTGGGTGGAACTGAAATCCGAGCATGTTATCAGTCTGATGAATTATCGCCATGGGTAATCGGTCTATACTTGCTATCACCTGCAAACAATCGGGTACGCTTGTTGCCACCAACGAATGGTAGCGGGCAATAGATAGAGGGTTAGTTAGGGTTTTAAATACCGGCGTAAAGTCATGGGTCATCAACGAAGCTTTACCATGCATCACATTTTCGGCTCTGCCCACTTTTCCGCCATACGCCTCAATAATTGCTTGATGACCTAAACAAATGCCTAATACCGGGTATTGACCTTTCACTTTTTCAAGTACATCAGGCATGTTTCCGGCATCTTTTGGGGCCCCTGGGCCAGGTGATAATAATAGTAATGTTGGGCCTAAAGACTGATACTGTGCCAGCTGATTAATAATAGTATCGCTTGGAACGTTGTTTCTAAATACTTTGAGCTCTAAGCCAAGTACACGCAGTTCATCTACAAGGTTGTAGGTAAAGCTATCATGGTTATCGATGAGTACTACTTTGATGTTTGCAATATTCATCTGTTTATTCTCCTGCTTCGTTGGCGCTTTGAATCGCATGAATAACTGCTTGTGCTTTTGCGCGAGTTTCGTCGGCTTCAGATTGCGGAATCGAGTCTTTTACTACACCGGCACCTGCTTGAATATAAGCCGTTTGTTCTTTTACAAATGCACTGCGAATGACGATGCAGGTATCAAAGTCTCCAAGTCCATTTAAGTAGCCTACTGCTCCACCATAGCTGCCCCGGGTACATTTTTCAGTTTCGCGAATTAAGGACGCTGCAGAAATTTTAGGTGCGCCAACAAGAGTGCCCATATTCATACATGCCTGATACGCGTGCAACGCGTCTAAATCTTCACGAAGTTGGCCAACGACCCTCGACACTAAATGCATAACATGAGAATAGCGGTCAACCTTTAATAGGTCTTTTACATGCCGCGAACCAGGTTTAGATACCTTTGCAACATCGTTACGAGCTAAGTCGACTAACATAATATGTTCAGATTTTTCTTTTTCGTCTTGTTGCAAATTCAGCTCTAAGCGACTGTCTAAGTCTAAATCAATACTACCATCGGCGCGCTTACCACGAGGGCGCGTGCCCGCGATGGGATAAATCTCGACTTGGTTTGATGCGGTCTCGTACTTCAATGCTGATTCTGGTGATGCCCCAAAGATGACAAAGTCATCGTCTTGCAAATAAAACATATAAGGCGAGGGATTGGTTTGTTTAAGGCGCTTGTAAGCTAACAATGCATCGGGGCAGGGCAGGGAAAAGCTGCGAGATGGAACAACCTGAAAAATATCACCGTCGAGAATGTGTTCTTGTAAATCCACTACATCTTTGCAGTATTGTTCGTCAGATTTATCGACCTTCAAGGTAGACTCTGAGTTATTTGTTTTACTTAAGGTAGAGGTATCGAATTTTATATTTTGCAGGTCATTTAGTTGATGCTTTACAATTTCTAAACGCTGTTGTTTTTCAAAGTACTGTTGGGCCACGTTGTCGCCACTAAATACACTGCCTAAGATTTCCGTTTTTTGCGCTTGATGATCAATCAATATAAGTGTTTCAGCTAAATAAAACACATAATCAGGACAGGAATTAACGCCCTTATCGACCGCTGGTAAGTTTTCAAAGCTTGCTAGTAAGTCGTAAGCAAATGCGCCACCTAAAAATACCGCATGGGGATGGGACCTCAGGGCGGTAATGCTTCGCTGAATGGTGCGCAGTACATCAAATACCGATGGTGCTTTAAGACGACTGTCTTCGTCTAAAGAAGTATCGCTTGGGACAAACGTAAGAGTAAGCTCTTTGTTGCAAAAACTTTGTGTAAAGCTTTTCAGTTTAGTATGCAAAAAGCCAATCAGAGAGTGACCATTTTCAGATACCGCACTCACTACAACGCGATGCTGTTGGCACTCGATGCGAAGCGCCGCATCAACGAGTATTAAACTTTTTAGATTATCTTTGCTGTCGATTTCTGCCGACTCAAGTAAAATGCTGTGCGGTTTTGCAAGCGCTTTATAACTGCGCAGTGGGTCCGACACATAGGGGGCATCGACCACTATGGTTTCTACCCGCCCTGCAGTACTGCCTAATTCCACCAAACTCATGTGCTTTCCTATTTTTGTTTCTCGTTATTTTTTAAGTGTATTACTGTTTTGAGCTGCATTTTTTACGTTGCGTCTGTGTTGCATTATGTGAGTCGAGTTATTCAGGGCGATTTTTATATTATGCTGTTTAAGTGAATGTTGGACTTAAAAAAAACAATAAAAAAAGGCCCGATAACGGGCCTTAATCACGTGCACACAAATGCCGCCAGCCCTAGGGTTGGTTGCTCCACCACCATACTACTGACATCGTATTTGAAGCCATGTTAGCGTTGATTTGTTTTTGCATGCTTTAATTCCATGTAATTATATGTCATTAACTTAAAACTTGAACGAGAGAAGTCGGATATCCTTGCTAAACGACTTCTCGCAAATTCACGTATAGAAGATAACAAAAGACAATTTTTGTCAAGTATAAATCTTCTATTCTCGTAAAAAACACCCGTAAACTCCTATTGCTTTCGCGCTATAATGGCGTTTGAATAACTAGGCGCGCTTATGCGCATGCTACTCTACTGATCAAAAGGCTGAATTGCTTGAAAATTGATTTACACTCACATACTACGTTTTCAGATGGTGCATTAACGCCAAACGAATTAGTGATGCGTGCAGGACAAATGCAAGTTGATGTATTAGCAATTACAGATCACGACAGTATTGATGGGATCGCCGAAGCCAAAGCTAGCGCAAAAAATGCAAAACCACCCCTGAACATCGTCAGTGGAGTGGAGATTTCTACAAAATGGCACGGCTTTGAAATTCATGTGCTAGGTTTGCGAGTAGACGAGCACTGTCCACAGCTTCTGAAACGTTTGGCTCAGCAGCAAGAAACTCGCGAACAACGCAGCGTGGTTATTTGCGACAAACTGCAAAAAGCGGGTATCGATATTCAACTCGACGAGGTCAAAGCTATTGCAAAAGGAGTGGTATCCCGCGGTCATTTTGCACAAATGTTGGTGAGCAAGGGCATTTGTTCACATCCACAACAAGCGTTTACGCAATATTTAGGTAAAGGCAAAAAAGCCTACGCGTCGCCGAAATGGATAGACATTGAAACCGCTGTGCAATGGATAAAAGAAGCAAAAGGACAGGCGGTATTAGCGCATCCTTATCATTATGATATGACGACAAAATGGCTGCGGCGTTTGCTGAATGATTTTAAGCAAGCCGGTGGCGAGGGAATGGAAGTACAGCACCCTAATCTAGCCAAATCAAAACATGATTTAATGCTTACCTTGGCTCTAGAACATCAGTTGTTAGGTAGCGCAGGTTCAGATTTTCATGCGCCTGGGCGCTGGACTGAGTTGGGTAAACGTTTGCACATTCCAGATACACTAAATGCTATTTGGCATGACTGGGATATTGCCCAAACAACACGTTAGGGAAAGACTTACCGCGATAACATCACCAGTGATTTTTTGCTATACTGAAAACAGTGTTTGGCTGTGTGCCCGCTTTAGGTCTTTTGGATATGCACTAAGCCACTAAAAATAAAATAAAGGTTGCGCGTAAATGAGTCAGTTTTTCTATATTCATCCTGATAATCCCCAAGCTAGGTTGGTTCGCCAAACTTGCGAGCTCATTCGCCAGGGTGAAGTGGTGGTGTACCCTACCGATTCGGGCTATGCCATTGGCTGTCAGATGGAAAACAAAAAAGCGATGGAGCAAATTTGTCGGATTCGCGACATCAACAAAGACCATAACTTCACCTTGATGTGCCGGGATATGTCGGAGCTATCTTTGTATGCTAGAGTAGACAACGTGGCTTTTCGTCAAATAAAGAACAATACTCCTGGCCCTTATACATTTATTTTAAAAGCCACTAAAGAAGTGCCTAAACGTTTGCAAAACCCCAAACGAAAAACCATTGGTATACGAGTACCCAACAATCCTATTGCACTGGCGATTCTAGAAGAGTTAGAAGAGCCGCTGATGTCGACTACGCTGATTCTACCTGACGAGAGTATGGCCGAAACCGACCCTGAAGATATTCGCGATAAGCTCGAAAAACGCGTTGGCCTAATTATTCACGGTGGCTATTTAGGTGAGCAGCCTACAACGGTAGTGGATATGTCGGAAGGTGGCGCGACAATTATTCGCCATGGTAGCGGCGACCCCGCACCGTTCGAGTAGCTGAGACATTTATCAATGGCGAGCTGTAATTGGCAAGAAGTGGGTGTTTGCCTGTGAATGATGACAGAGCCGAACTTAATTCACCCACGGTTCAACAGCCCCTCGCGCTGGCCTTTGTCAACGGCGAAGCGCTCATTGAAAAACCCGAAGACTTATACATTCCCCCTGAAGCACTTGAAGTCATTCTTGAAACCTTTGAAGGACCACTTGATTTACTGCTTTATTTAATTCGTAAACAAAAATTCGATATTGTTGAATTGCCGGTCTTGCAAGTTACCCAGCAATACATGAAATACGTAGAAACCATGACCGATGTAAAATTAGAGTTGGCAGGTGAGTATTTAGTGATGGCTGCGATGCTTGCAGAAATTAAATCGCGTTTGTTATTACCTAAGGTAGTAGGTGATGAAGAGGAAGAAGAAGATCCGCGGGCGGAGTTAATTCGTCGCCTCAAAGAATACGAATTAATCAAAAATGCCGCTCAAGCACTAGACAGTGCGCCACGTATGCAGCGAGATATGTTTGCAGCGCGAGCCGATACTAGTGACAACGTGCAAGCAATCAAGTTTTTACCTCAGGTGCAGCTGCAAGAGCTAGCCTTCGCTTTTAGTGATGCTATGCGGCGCGCAAATGCATTTGAACACCACCACATTGCAAAAGAAACACTGTCGACCCGCGAGCGTATGAGCAAGTTAATGACACAGCTAAAGCAACACGACTACATGGGCTTAGAGCTCCTGCTAAATTCAGATGAGGGCAAAGCTGGTGTGGTTGTGACCTTTATTTCTATTCTCGAATTGGTAAAAGAGGGCTTAGTAATGTTGCAACAGGCAAACCCTTACAGCAATATCCATGTTAAACTTGTGGGCGACGAGTTAGAGAGCTGAGCGCTTAAATGAGCAAAATTAAAGACACTCAATTAAAACAGCTAGTTGAAGCGGCAATATTTGTGGCTGACGCACCTCTCTCGGTGGAGAAAATGCGAGCCACTATTCTCAGTGAGCTTACAGTGTCTACCAAACAGTTGAATAAAATCTTAAACGAACTCACCCTCGATTATGCACCAAGAGGGATAAGGTTGATCAAAGTAGCATCAGGTTATCGGTTTCAGTCTGATTCTGGTTTAGGGCAAATTTTAAGTCGTTTATGGCAAGAAACCGTGCCCAAATATTCACGAGCGATGCTCGAAACATTATCGTTAATAGCGTATAAACAGCCTATTACTCGAGGCGAGATTGAAGAAATAAGAGGGGTGGCAGTGAGCAGTCAAATCATTAAGTCGCTCACTGAACGCAAATGGATAAAAGTGATTGGGCACAAAGAGGTACCCGGTCGCCCCGCATTGTTTGCAACAACCAATACATTTTTAGACTACTTTGCATTGTCATCCCTTTCGGAATTACCCTCTGCAGATTTGTTTGATGAATCATTATTAGCTGCGCAAGCAGCAACGCTTAGCCCGTCTGTAGCAGGTGAGGACGACAGCGACAACTCAGGAACCTTGCACTAACATGAGTGAAAAATTACAAAAAGTCTTGGCCAACAATGGTATTGGCTCGCGACGCGAAATGGAAAAGTGGATAGAACAGGGGCGCGTGTCGGTAAACGGCAATGTTGCGACCTTGGGCGATCGCGTAGAGCTAACAGATCAGCTAAGAGTAGACGGCAACCCTGTATCGCGCAGTAAAGAAAAATCGCCTTGCCGGGTACTGATGTACAACAAACCTGAAGGCGAGATGTGCTCTCGTAACGACCCTGAAGGGCGAGCAACGGTGTTTGACCGTTTACCGGTGATTGTAGGCGAGCGTTGGATTGCAGTAGGACGTTTAGATATTAATACCAGTGGTTTATTACTGTTTACTAACGATGGTGAACTGGCGAATCGACTGATGCATCCTTCCCATGAGGTCGAACGTGAATATGCGGTGCGTATTTTTGGTGAGGTCACCCCCGCCATGCTCAGAACTTTATGTAAAGGCGTGGAGCTAGACGATGGCACAGCAAAATTCAATCATATTCACGTCCGTCCTACTGATGATGAATCAATGAACCAGTGGTTCAATGTGACCTTGTCGGAAGGTCGAAACCGTGAAGTAAGGCGCTTGTGGGAATCCCAGGGTGTACAGGTAAGCCGGCTGATGCGCGTACGCTACGGTAACCTCGAGATGTTCAAACGTTTGCCTCAAGGCGCATGGATTGAATTGGATTTAGATAACGTGAATTCCATTCGTAACATGGTACAACTACCAAACGAGACTGAAACCAAAGTGCATACTATTGATAAGCTCGATCATACAAAGCTCAGTCGTATGCGCCGCTCAGTACGTAAACATAAAACGAATAAAGTGGCGTCTCATCGTCAGCGCGTTAAGCCTAAAAAATAAGATAAATACATTATGCGAATAGCTTTAGGCATCGAATATCAGGGTGCTGCATACAGAGGTTGGCAACGCCAATCGAGTGCGCCTACCGTGGAGATGCACATTGAACAGTGCTTAGAAAAAATTGTTCGTCATGAGGTTAAAACTACCTGCGCCGGTAGAACAGATGCGCAGGTCAGTGCCACCGGCCAAGTGGTGCATTTTGATACCGAGGTAGAGCGCCCTATGAAGGCATATCACCGTGGTATGAATACCTTACTCCCTCACGATATTGCCATCACTTGGGTTAAACCTGTTGCCGATGATTTTCATGCACGTTTTAGTGCGGTGGCTCGTCGTTATCGCTATGTGATTTTTAATGATGCTCTGCGTCCAGGTATATTTCATTCGGGTTTAACACATTGTTATAATTCACTTGATGCACAGCGAATGCATGAGGCAGCGCAATGCTTGGTTGGCAAACACGATTTTACGACCTTTAGAGCGTCGTTGTGCCAGTCAAAATCGCCGGTGAGAACCGTTGAGCATATCAGCGTGACGCGCCAAGGCCGTTTTATTATTGTTGATATCAAGGCGAATGCCTTTTTACACCACATGGTTCGAAATTTGGTCGGCTCGTTAATGTTAATTGGTGAAGGGCTACAACCTCTTGATTGGATACAGCATCTGCTTGATGTTAAAGACCGCACAAAAGCTGCGGCAACCGCCAAACCCAATGGTCTGTATTTGGTTAAAGTGTTCTATCCGGATAGCTTTGAATTACCACAAGTTCCGCTGGGGCCCCTATTTCTTGAAGATAACTAGTATATTCACAAGTTGGCGCCACTCATCTGAGTTGTCGCTGATTCAACGTTTTTAGTTTTTCCCGCGGCGCGAATATGGTTTAATGGCCGGAATTTACTGCGATTAATCGCAAAATATAAGAATAACAGGACTGATTTAATGAGCTGGATTGAAAAGATACTGCCTAAAACGCAATCTTCCATCAAAAGTAATGTGCCAGAAGGAATCTGGACTAAATGTAGCTCTTGTAATTCCGTGCTTTATAAAACGGAATTAGAAAAGCTTCTTGAAGTATGCCCAAAATGCGATCATCACATGCGTATCACGGCAAGAGCACGAATCAACTCAATTTTAGACAGTGCAGACCGAGATGAAATTGGCGCTCAATTTGAGCCTCAAGACGTGCTTAAATTCAAAGATTCAAAGAAATACAAAGACCGTTTGAGCGCCGCGCAAAAAGCGACAAATGAAAAAGACGCTTTAGTTGTTATGAAAGGCAAAATGAACGGTATGCCGGTAGTAGTAGCCGCTTTCGAATTTGCATTTTTAGGCGGTTCAATGGCCTCTGTAGTTGGCGCCCGTTTTGTCGCTGCGGTCAATGCCTGTTTAGAAAATAACACGCCGCTTATTTGTTTCTCGACCAGTGGTGGCGCGCGTATGCAAGAAGCTTTGCTATCGCTGATGCAAATGGCGAAAACGAGTGCGGCGCTTGCCAAGCTAAGTGAAAAAGGCTTGCCATACATTTCAGTGCTTACTGACCCTACCATGGGTGGTGTGTCAGCAAGTTTAGCCATGTTAGGTGATATTAATATTGCTGAGCCAAAGGCTTTAATTGGTTTTGCAGGCCCTCGAGTAATTGAACAAACTGTTCGTGAAAAGTTACCTGAAGGTTTTCAGCGCAGTGAGTTTTTGCTAGAAAAGGGTGCCATCGACATGATTGTTGATAGACGCGAAATGCGCGATACGCTTTATCGTTTGTTAAGCAAAATGCATCAGAGTAAAAATCAGGGCAGTGAGCCTAACTCCGACCAGTTAAAAATAGAGTAATTATACTTCTCTAACCTTTGGTGTAGTAAACAGTATGAAATCTCTGGCGCAATGGCTTGCTCAAATAGAGGCCGGTCACCCCACTGAAATAGACATGGGCTTATCTCGTTGTGAGGAGGTAGCTCGTGCACTGAACATCAAATTTTCTGAGGCAATTGTCATAACGGTTGCTGGTACCAATGGCAAGGGCACTACTTGTCGTTTGATTGAACAAGCATGTATTGACGCAGGCTTTTCCGTAGGGGTTTATAGCTCTCCCCATTTGCTTAATTTTAACGAACGTATCCGTATTAATGGCGCAGACGCCGAAGATTTTGAAATATGCTCTGCCTTTGAAGCAATTACCCTCGCAAAACAAAACACCAGTCTAACGTATTTTGAATATGCTACCTTAGCTGCAATGCATTTGTTTAACGCTAAAAAGCTTAATATAGTCATATTAGAAGTCGGCTTAGGCGGACGACTCGACGCCACCAATATTGTTGATGCCGATATCAATATTCTGACCACGATTGCCCTTGATCACCAAGATTATTTAGGCGATACCATCGGCGATATTGCGCGAGAAAAAGCGGGTATCGTAAAAGCAAATAAATCAACTGTGATAGGCTTTGAGCAGCGTTATGCTAAAGCAGAACAATGGATATCTTCGCAAAATAACAGCGTTCTCAGGCGAGGTCAGGACTTTAGCCACAATCGGTCAAACGAAGGCCACAACGCTTCAATTAGCTACCTTGGTCAGCAATATCAATACCACTGGCAAGCTTCTGACATCCCGGCGCAAAACGTGATCACGGCTATTGCAGGCTTATGGTTTTTGGCAACTGAGGCGCAACGTCACAGTGGATTGAGCGCTCATGGCCATACCTTAAATAGGCTATTGGCAAATGAGTCTGAATTTAAGAGAATTATCGACACCACCTCTTTAAGCGGTCGCGCTCAGCTGGTTTGTCAACAGCCGATTATTATGCTCGATGTCGCTCATAACGAGGCCTCTGCTGATTATTTAGTTGAAAAAATACAAGGGTTTAACTTTACGCATTGCCACGTTGTTGTAGGGATGCTCAAAGATAAAAATATCGAAGATACCCTACGTAGTTTGAGTACAATAGAGGCGACTTGGTATTGTGCGACCTTGGCGGGAAAACGAGGAGAGGTGTCTGAGCGACTGCTCTGTGCTCTACCGGAGAAAAACGAATCTGGCACTGCGTTGGAGGCACATGCTTATCGTAGTGTTGAGACTGCAATATCTAGCGCTATTAAACGTGCATCAAATACTGATATGATAGTAATCGTAGGGTCATTTGTGACTGTCGCTACGGCTATGCAATACCTTAAACAGCATCCACTTTAAACATGGTTTAATAAATATGAACTCGGCTTTAAAAAACAGATTAGTTGGTACCATTATCGTCGTTGCTTTAGTGGTGATTGTATTGCCGGAAATACTCGATGGTGAGAAAAGCGAAAGCAGCCTCGATTTTGTTGATATTCCTCCAGCACCTTCTGCCATTGTGGTGGAGCCAGCGGATGAGTTCCCCCAACAAACGTTAGATGAACAAGCCTTAAGGCCTGCTGAGGTAGTAAACGAAGTTGCCTTAGACGAACCAGAGTCTAACAACGACACAAATGCATCTTCGTCTGATATGGCTCAGGTTATTACAAACACGGTATCAGCGTCACCAGCTGAACCTGTTTTGGGTGCATCCACAGAGCCTCAAGCTCAAGTGGCTGAAGAAAAAGAAGTGGAAATAGAAGTCAAAGACTCTGGCTGGGTGGTGCAGCTTGGTAGTTTTAGATACGAGAAAAACGTTAACGAACTTATCGCAAAACTTAAGCAAGCGGGTTATCGAGCCTACACGCGCCCGGTAAATACAAGCAGCGGTGTGCTTAATAAGGTATTTGTGGGGCCCGAGTTAGAACGAGACAAGCTAGAGCAGGCTCTTCCTCATTTACAAGAGGTGACGCAACTCAAAGGAAAAATAACTGCATTTGAGGTTAGCGCTCAATAAGTTAATTTGCTAAACTGCGCGCCAATTCGAGTACAACGCTCACATATTCATTGGAGCTACTTTCGCACATGAACTGGTTTGACTTTACCATCCTAGGTATCATCGTATTTTCTGCGGTCATCAGCGTTGTGAGAGGCTTTGTTAAAGAAGCTATTTCTTTGGTCGTATGGTTAACGGCCTTTTTTGTCGCCAGTCAGTTTTATCTCAATTTAGCCCAATACCTTACTCGAATCGACGACACCATGTTACGCAACGGCGTCGCCATTACTATTTTATTCATTGGTACTTTAGTTGCCGGAGCACTCATCAACTATGTGGTTTCGCAGCTCGTCAAAGCAACGGGCTTGTCGGGTACCGATAGGGTGTTAGGCGCAGTTTTCGGCGCGCTCAGGGGTGTGCTAGTGGTCAGTGCTGCTTTATTCTTTTTAGATACTTTTACGCCAGCATCGTCTTCAACATGGTGGGCGCAATCGCTATTAGTTCCAGAATTTACATTTATTATCGAATGGTTTTTTGAATATTTAAAAGAAAGTTCAAGCTTTCTTTCAGACGCTATATAAGGGTGTTAAAAGTATGTGTGGTATTGTCGGCATAGTAGGCCAAGAACCTGTTAATCAATCTATATACGATGCGTTAATGGTATTGCAGCATCGTGGGCAGGATGCCGCTGGGATCATGACCATTGAAAATAATATGTTTAATTTGCGCAAAGACAACGGCTTGGTGCGAGACGTATTTCATACCCGTCATATGAAGCGCTTAACGGGTAATGTAGGCATCGGTCATTGCCGCTATCCTACCGCAGGCAGCTCAAGCTCAGCTGAAGCTCAGCCTTTTTACGTGAATTCCCCCTTCGGAATTGCCTTTGCCCACAATGGTAATCTTACCAACTCTCATCAGCTGCAAGACGAAGTATTTAAGATTGCTCGTCGTCATATTAATACGACCTCTGACTCAGAGCTTCTACTGAATATTCTTGCTCACGCATTACAACAAGCTGCTGGCTTAACCATTCAGCCTGAAGAAATTTTTGTTGCCGTTGAAAAGGTTCACAAGAAGATAAAAGGTGCCTATGCGGTTGTTGCGGCCATAATAGGGCAGGGAATGCTTGCATTCAGAGACCCAAACGGTATTCGCCCATTAGTACTAGGAAAGCGTGTAACTGAGCGAGGAGATGAGTACATGGTCGCCTCCGAAAGCGTTGCCCTTGATGCTGTAGGCTTCAGTTTTATTCGCGATGTCGCGCCTGGTGAAGCAATTTATGTTACCGAAAGTGGCGAATTGTTTACCAAGCAATGCGCTGAAAACCCAACATGTAACCCATGTATATTTGAGTTTGTATATTTTGCTCGCCCTGACAGCTTTATTGATGGCGTATCGGTATATGCTTCGCGCGTAAATATGGGCAAAAAATTAGGTGAAAAAATAAAAAGAGAGTGGGATGACCTCGATATCGATGTAGTAATTCCTATCCCTGAAACCTCGATGGACGTTGCCTTACAAATTGCGAATACTTTGAATCTTCCGTATCGACAAGGCTTTGTGAAAAATCGCTACATTGGCCGTACCTTTATCATGCCTGGCCAGAAGATGCGTAGAAAGTCGGTACGTCGGAAACTCAATGCGATTTCATCTGAGTTCAAAGGCAAAAATGTTTTGTTGGTAGACGACAGTATTGTACGCGGAACAACGTCAGAACAAATCATCGAGATGGCTCGTGAATCTGGTGCCAACAAGGTGTATTTTGCCTCAGCAGCGCCTGAAATTCGTTTCCCGAATGTGTACGGTATAGATATGCCATCGGCAAATGAGCTGATTGCGTATGGCAGAGAAATCGAACAGATTTGTGAGTGCATTAAAGCCGATGGGTTAATATTCCAAGATATTCATGACTTGGTAGACGCCGTATCGGAGGAAAATCCAATAATTACACGGTTTGAAACCTCCGTGTTTGATGGTAATTACGTTACTGGCGATGTTGACCAAGATTATTTAGAGCGCATTGACCACGCTCGCAGTGAGTCGTCAAAAGCACCGCTTAGAATACAAGCTGAGCTTAGTAATCTTGAAATGCATAACATGGAAAGTTAACAGCTACCTTTATTAAAAAGAGTAACATCATAAGTTTAAAACAAAAAAAGGGGCATCTAAGATGCCCCTTTTTTATATTGTGCTGCTGACTTTGGTAAGCAAAGCTCTTGTTGTTGTCGTTAAGTGTGTTGGTATTTTTTAACCGTGTTGTGGGCCTAAACCTAAGCTCCATAAAATGACTGAAGCGACCATTAATATCACCATCAATACAAGGCCACATGTTACAACCGAGCTTGAGAAGATAAAGCCCTTTTCTTCAGGTATATGCAGCATGATAGGCACACCTGTGTACAGCAAGTAAACTGAGTAAGAAATGCCGACTAATACTACCGACATAATAAACCAAAGCTCTGGATAAAAAGCACTAAAACCTGCCATAAAAAGTGGTGTAGCGGTATAGCCAGCAATTTCAAGGCATTGTGTGTAACTCGGCGTTGCATCAAAGGGCTTAGCGAGTTCATGAATAAGTACCGCCAGGGCACTCACACCAAAAATAAGGCCGCAGTACATCGCAATCGCCATCGCCATTGCACTTTGTTGGGTTAGAGTGATGGTTTCAGCTGTGGAGCCAGCGCCAATATCCCAACCGATGTGAGCGGAGGCATAATAAGCCATAAATGCAGGTATTAAAGCGATAATTAGTGTGTGGCTAAGGGCATAAAAGTAACTCTCATGCTTTGTATCTATGTTCTGCCATTCTTCTTTTGGGGCGGTATATATTCCCCATAGATGGTTAAGTATCACGAATCGTTGCTCCTAGTTGTAACATTACAGAAATCTTAGAAGCTCATATTTGTAATGCTTCCCATCGTGCACAAATAAGTGTCTCTAAGTAAGTTCGGGTATCCGCTTAATTAACAGACGCCCGTTAACATTCAATATAAAACATTAACAAATGCTTAACAAGTCGAT
>CAZUON010000010.1:28995-83127 GCA_964621345.1 uncultured Glaciecola sp.
CCAAAAAAACAACAGTGGTTGCACAAGGAGATTCCTGCCTGCGCAGGAATGACGGGGGGGGAGATAAAAGGTGCTAGCGCCGGTCATACCGGCGCTGAAATAATGCTGTTAAAACTATTTAACCTGTTCGAGCAGGGTATCTATTGATGCCTCTAGCTGCTGGTCACGGCCTTCGGCCATCAAGCTAGGAGTATTTTTAATAATGATATCGGGTGAGGTTTGGTTGTTTTCCATCCATTCTCCGGCTTTGTTTTTCGCACTCACCGGCACAACTCCCCATACCAATCCACCAGAAAGGCGCTCCCAACCGGCGAAGCTACAGGTACCGGGTACTGGCATACCAACCGATTTACCAATTTCAAGGTCAGTGTAGCCGCTGGCATAACAGTGGCCGTCGCTATACATAGCCTCGTTGAATATTGAAACAACGGGTTTGGTATATCGGGAGGTTGGCTCACCACCTACCACTTGGTCAGCGCGCTCATAAGTAATGAAGGGCTCGCCTGTAAAGAACATGGCAAGGTCGGCTACTAAGTCCCCACCGCCATTAAAACGAGTATCAATAACCATAGCTTTTTTATCAAAGAAGCGCCCCATAATATCGTTGTAAATACTGCGATAAGGACTGTCTGACATACTTGGAATATGCACATAGCCTAGTTGCCCGTTACTCCTTGCAAGTACTTCCTCTTCGTTATTTTTAACAAAACGACGATAAAGTAAGCTACTTTGCTCACGCAACGAAATAGGTTTTACTCTTACTTGCTCGTTCGATTTTGTGCTTGGTCTGTATATGTCTATGAGTACAAATTTGTCGGCTTTGTGATTCAGTAGGCTAGCCCAATCGAACGTTTGATCGATGCTGTGGCCATCAATCTTTTGGATTACATCGCCAGCTTTTACATCAATCGTCGCTTTATCTAAAGGACCATCCTTTATCACTTCAGTGATTTTTACGCCTTCACCTTTATGCGCAAAATCGTAAAAAATACCCAACGAAGCAGTTGAATCTGCATTACGCATTGACGGACGGTATCTCGCACCAGCATGAGATACATTAAGCTCGCCCAACATTTCACTCAGTAGCTCTGCAAATTCATGTCCATTACCCACATGAGTCACCTTTGCTTTATATGCTTCGCGCATCATAGGCCAATCAATGCCATGGAAGGTGGGCTCATAAAAGATTTTAGAGCTTCTTAACCACACATGGTCAAACTCTGCTTGGCGGATGGCGTTGTGGTCAACCAGCATTTGCTCATTAATACCAACTCCTTCCTGAGTGCCCTCATCAAGATTAAGCTTGGCAATGCTGCCGTCGCTGAGCAAATACAGGTTCTCCATTTCTGGATCCCACATAAGGCTGCCACTGCGAGCACCTAATGAGAGGGTTTTCTTGGTCTCTTGGCTGCGTAAGTCAGTTTCCCAAAGGTCATATTTATCTTCGAATTGAGATAAATAGTAAAGGGTGTCGGCGTCTTTATTTAATACCGCATCGCCTAGTCGTGATGAATGAATAGTGAGGCGTGCAATACGTCGGTCTAAGCCGTCCCATTCAATATTAAGCGGCTCTACGCTCTCATCTTCGCTTTGCTCGTCGCTAGACTCATCATCTGAGGCATCTTTATCGTCATTATCTTCGCCAGAGGCTTCTTCTTGGGCCTCTTCAATTGCTTGCATTAACGCATAGTCATCTTCGCTTAAATTAAATTTATCCCAACCATCTTGGTCGAAGAATAATGAATATACGTCGTACTCACTGCGTCCACTGGTAGCATAACTTTTCAAACCTTCGCGGTTGCTAAACCAAATAACTTGTTTGCCGTCATTGGCGAAGCGAGGTGAACGGTCGTAATAACCACTAGGGATAAGCGTGCGCATGGGCTCGGTGCCTTCAGCGCTCACGATAGCCACATCAGAGTTATTTAGTAGTTTGTTATGCTCAAATAAAATCCATGCGCTATCTGGGCTCCATGTAAAATCTTGGTCGCCATCAGACATGTGAATAGTCTGATTCGCAGGAATGACTGTGTTACTGTTTTGACTGTCCAGATTCATTACCTTAACGGTTCGGCGATCCTCAACGTAGGCCAGTTTTGTGCCGTCTGGTGATAGTTTGGGTTGGTAGTTGTCTTTATTATTAGTCAGCAAAGCAGTTTCGTTGATTAAAGTAGCTGCATAAAAGAAAGGCTCTTGCTCACGTGCCTTTTCTGCTTTGTAAATACTCCACTTACCATCACGCTCAGAGCTATATACAAGGTAGTCTCCATCAGGAGAAAAACTTACAGAAGCTTCTTCGGCAGCGGTTTGGGTAATTTGCTTGGTAAATGCACCTTCACTGTCGCTCACAAATACATCTCCACGAGAGATAAAGGCGATTTCTTTGCCATCTGGCGATATTGCCATCTGTGAAATCTCACCATTTACGCTCATCATCTCTTGGCTGTTATCAATGTCTTGAGTGCGAATAGTGACCTGTACTTTTGTTGCGTCTGCTCCGGGTACCTGGGTATAAAGTTCACCATGTTGCGTAAACGCAAGGGTATTTCCCGCATACGACAAAAAGCGAACCGGATGCACACTAAAGTCGGTGATTTGTTCAGGTTGACTGTTAGCACTAAGAGCCAATTTAAATACATTGGCACTACCGTTTTGTTCGCTCAAATAATAAATGCTGTTGTCATCTTGGGCGTAAACTGGATTAAGGTCTTCGCCTATAAAGTTAGTCACTTGAGTGTGAGTGCCGCTCTTTGTGTCGTAGGTCCAGATATCTCTGGTAACCGCGCTTTTGTGATGTTTACGCCAGTTATCTTCAGTACCTTTGTAATCTTGATAGAGCAGGGTAGAGCCGGTTGAGTTAACTTGTACTTGTTGTGCCGCACTAGTTAATAACTGCTTAACTTGTCCGCCACTCACCGGAACCGAATATAGCTCTCCCACGCGGGAAGAGGGATACTGGCGATTAGCCGCGGTATCCATACGCTGACCTTGAAACAAAATAGCGGTATCGTCGGCATTAAATGTTGTTGGTTCTTCATTGTTTGAATGAAAGGTAAGACGGGTGGCTTTGCCACCAAGTGCGCTCATTACATACACATCAAAATTGCCAAAACGCTCTGAAGCAAAGGCTATTTGAGCGCCGTCGTTGCTCCATACAGGTTTATAATCGTGTGCTTTGTGAAACGTTAAGCGGTCAGCTTCACCGCCGCTACTTGGCACCGAATAAATATCGCCTTTGTAAGTAAACGCAATGGTTTTTCCATCAGGTGAAATTGCTGAGTATCGCATCCATTCTGGGGTAACTTCGGCAAAGCTAGAAAAGCTGAGCAACGCAAGACTAAGTGAGCAGGCAAAAACTTTCATATGTTTCCTATGAGATAGGCTAAACGGCCAAATAGCTCGCATATACGTGATGAACTAAGCCGCTTAAAAATTTAGATAACTAGATAACAATACCCTAAAACTATCCTTTTGGGTAAGGGCAATTTGTAATAAAACGTGTAAGTAAAAATGATGTAACGAGGCTCTACAACGACAACCATACACCCTTCAAACCGATATTGCGTGCTTCTACCGTTAAAGCAATCCAATCTTCTGAGAAGCTAGAGTCTGCGGGTTCTTGCATTCCCTCAATGATGTCGAGTTGCCTACCACCTTAGTAAGTGCGCCAAACACGGTTAGATGAAAACTTAATGATACTATTCATCGTTTTAAGTCCTTTAAATAAGCTCGTTGGGAAGCTTGTGCTTTTTCGAGGCCTTTTATTAAAGTCTCATGGTACCCCTAACACAAGGTCGATTTGTCACCGGTTTTTACAAAATGCCAGCTTTTTAATGCTTAAAAACACCTTTGCGCACAAACACAAAATGTGAACTTTAACACTTCATTGTTAATGACCTGTCAACCAAAAGAATACTAAAATACACAAAGTGTAAATTAATTACATAAAATTCGTAAAATATAAAATTAATTCCATATTTATGAAATAAAATTACATAAATTGCTTTATTTTTAGTCTTTTTTGGCGATAATAGTTGTGAATAAAGAAAATAAGTAATTTTATTACACATTGGAGAGCATCATGAAATTATCTACTTTAACGATTACTGCAACACTCACTCTTGCTTGTGCAAGCTCATTTGCAAATGAAGTAGTGTTCAGAGCTACTGACAACAACCTTGCAACTCAGACGTGTATAATAGCCGCTACTGATGGCCTAGAAGCGGTTAGAACGCTCGTAGAGAGCAAGGATCTTGACTACCAGTTGTACAAAAATTCGGTATCTTGTAACGACATGAGTCTTCGCAATTTTGCTAAGAGCTTTGCAAAGCAAGATGTTATTGACGCTTCATCACAAAATAAAGAGACAGAAGTGGTTAAGCTTGTCGCAAGTACGCCAAACAAAGAGTCACAGTTGTGTTTGGACGCGGTAATGATAGGTGAGTCAAGAGCTCGCGCTAGACATAATATAGATGGTCCTGTCATTTGTAACGACCAGTATATTTCTAGTTTCGTACGCAACTTCAGAAACAAAGAAGTCCAATTGTTAGCTTCTGAAGACTAAAATAGCAGAACGTTTGCCAAACAATTGCCATTCTGACATGGGTCTTAATGGCAGTTGTTACTTGCCTCTTTAAAATCCCACAAACTAATTTCATATTGCATAAGTTCAAAACACAGTTTCTAAAAAACTTTCGTGAGTGTATCAACAATACAGTGCCTTTTGATTGATACCTCAATGGTTAACGTTATAATCCTAACCTTTAATTAAGAAAATTGTGAAAATAAAAGCTATATGAAAAAATCCTTGAGCGTTATTGGGCTAATTGCTGTTTTTGTCGCAGCGTTTATTTGGTCATTACCCGCGCCAATTGATAACGATTTGAGCCAAATTGGCAATGGTAAAATGTCGGTGGTTTTTATATACGACCTTAATCGAGTTGTGAGTAATCAGCAAACGATTGAAATAAATAAGGCTAAAGAAGGGCTTGGCGATGCGGTCAATTACCTCGTTGCACGCACGGGTTACCCAGCCACTGATAAAATTATGAAACAATATAATGCTGAAAGTGCTGAGCTTTTATTTTTTGACACAAACGGTGAGCTGTTTCATCGTCAATTTGCACTGCTTGATGCTGTCGAATTAAAGACAATCTTTGCTGATGAGAGCATCGATTGATTCGCTATTAGATGTATGGGCAGAATTACCTCTTAATCTCACAACGACACACTACCTTTTAATCGCAAAATGCGATTGCATTGATTTATTTTAATCGTTTTATCTATCTTTGGTTTTGTTCTAACTTTATAGGACGCGAAAAAAGCGTACTAATCGAAAAAGCGAACCGAGGATACCAATATGAACTACTTAAAATACGCGCTAAAGCACTTTTCTCAAAACAAGCACTCGTTAATCTATGCCGAGCACACATACTGTAACTACAGTAATAATTACTACGGGGACCAACGTTGTATTACATCTGAGTTTACACCTGATTTTATAAACAAAAGAGAAAATCAGAAATAGCTATGAAAATCTTTGTCTGTTACCAGTTCCCAAAGCGCTGAGCATGTGCACAAAGCTTTGCGGAACAGGTTCCTGGTCTTGCATTAGCAGGGCGAAGCAATTCTAATTGATTTGAACGGTCACAATTCAGCCTGCAACAGCAGGGTACCAACGACTAGCGCCTACACCAAATAAGCCGACTAAAAATACTCCGGATATTAATATCATCAATAGTGCTGTAGAGAAGCTTAAAACGCTATTTTTTGTTTTGGCTGCATACCTAACAAGCTCTGCAATTAACAGAGGTAAAACGTAAGAACACAAACTAATGGCAATTACGGTTGGGCCTGTGAAGGTTTTAGTATCAACACCCAAAGTACCAAAGATTAAAAACCATGCAAAAATAAGCAGCCGAAAAAATAAAACGCCATTTGCGGCAAGATACAAACGTATTGCCCATATCTGATGATGACTAATATCGCGTTTTCTAGCGTGTAACACTGCAAAGACACTTGATACAATCACAACACAACCACCAAACATAGTAAGTGCATGCATGAGCGTATTGCCAACCGTACCTCTCATAATTATGAGATACATTCCGGCCATAGAAATGCAACAAGCCAATACAACAAAAACGCGCCCGTTGTAGCGATGAAAGTTTTTGTATTTTGTTCGCAACGAGGGGATTAATTGTAAGCTACCACCAATAATCATAATAATTGCAAGTAATACATGGGCAGCATACATGAGGTTGCCTGGCGTATCGTTTGCTACATAAGCGGTGGTGTTTAACTGGCTCCATCCAGACAACCCACTGCTTGCACCTGTTAAACCATAACCAAGTATGAGGTAGGTCACAAAGCAGCTTTGTGCAATGAGTAAACAAACAAACCACAGTTTTTTACTATGTTGCAGAAGGGGTAAAGGTATTCTTTTTATCTTTTGGGAGGACATAAAGGCGCTCATTTAGTATTCTCTAATAGCGCAAATATAGTGGTCTAGGTGTTTATTTCCTCTCAAATTCGAAATTTGAGCAACGAAATATTCTCTTTTTTTACTCACACAGACTTGCCCTGACTCATTTGCCTCTGACACATTCGTTAACAAAGTCTTTTTGCGGCGCTTAGTCTTAATTTGTAAGATGCTCTCTGGACTGCTAAATATTCAACTTTTTCTCACAAGGCGCAAAATATGATGCAAGACAATTCACCTTACTACCTACTTGTGTTTATTTGTATGGGCCTAATGTTGTTCAACGCTTTGAAAAAAGACAAGCAGCTCATTCACTACCTGTTCGTAATATTTTGTGGTTCGTTGTGCATGGTAGGTGTGCAAAAGCTAAGCGCACAAAGCTTAGGGTCGTATCAATATTTTATTGGCTTGTTTACCTGTGCGACCTGCAATGTTGTATGGTTAATTTCACGTACTTTGTTTAGAGAGCATAAGCCAATATCGGCGCTTCATATCAGCCTTGCTGCCATTATTGCTGGCCTAATTATGTTTAACCAAACATGGCACTACCTAGTAAGTCTTGAGCTTCAACCTTTACCCGAGAGTCATATTATGTGGCGCCTAAAACAGGGCATGAACGAGATTACGGGCTTGCTTTCGTCTTGTATATTGGTGTTATCGTTTTGGGAAGCGGTAAGGGCTTACAAGGGTAAAGGCCGCTCACAACAGTTCCAGTCTATTATTTTCGCTAGCGCTTATTTTCTTGCGGTGTTTAATGCCAGTATATTACCTAACTTTATCTTTAGTGCGGCTGAAATACAGCGCTATAACCCGTTTATCATTGTGTCTTCAGCGCTGTTGATTACAATAGCAATACAAATTGTTATGGTGCTGCAAGAAAAACAGAGAGGTTGTCACTCTGCTATCGATAAGCACGACACTCTAGAGCAAGAGACGGTTGATGTCGCGCCGCAGTTAATTGCCGCTATTGATAAGCTAATGAATACTCAGCAGCTATATCTCAAAAATAACCTAAAGCTTTCAGATTTAGCGCAAGCACTTTCGGTTCCAGAATACAGAGTCAGTCGTGCTGTTCGATACCACTACAAAGCCGCTAATTTTAACCTCTTTATTAACCAGTATCGGGTTAAACGCGCACAGCAAATATTGCTCAGTGAGGAAGCTAAGGACTGGAGTATTTTAAGTGTCGCACTCGATAGCGGGTTTTCGTCGCTTGCCACCTTTAATCGCGTATTTAAAAGTATTGCCGGGGTTATCCCTAATGAGTTTAGAAGGCAAAAACCTGCTTAGACTCAATATTGCTTGGTTTACTAGCGCATTTGCACCCAACGGCAACATTTGCGCTCAAACCAGAGCGAAACAAGATGTTGTCATTTAATGTGACTGAAAGTTTTAGCTGTTGAATTTTAATTCAACTAAAACTGCTGTAGCGTCATCATGTGGCTTTAGTCTCGGAAATCTCTTCATATTAGGGTCGTCATTTTCTATGGAACGCAAAACATCTATTGCTTTACTCAATGAAAAAGAACCTTTACTAAAAGCTTTATAACGCTCGTCGGTATAGTATTGTTTAAACAACGCATAAAAACCATCAGAGGCTAATAAATACTGTGTTTTATTAGTGCTCTTTCGAATTCTCAGGCGCTCCATCTTCCCTATCTTTTCTGAACCTAAACTTAGCGCTTGATAGCCCTGGGGAGTATTTATTAAGTTTCTATGTTTTTGCAATGTTGGAATTAGTTTTGTTCGAGCCTCTTCTGCTTGGTTATTGTCATTTAAATAGCCAAGCATCTCAGCTATGGAGCGCTCGTCGAGTCGCTCAAGTTCGCTTATCGGGAATACTGGGGATATATCTTGCTCAACGTGAAAAGCGTTACAATCTCCTAATCGGTATAGACAGGGAACGTTATGCTCAACGGCGATTGCGATCATTCCTGAAGACGGGTATTCGTATGGAAGAAGCCTCTGATTTGCACTTAAACTTAGAAAACAATCAAAAGTTCTTTTGAAAGCGTCATTTAAGGATGATGAGAAATTATGTGTTCGCCTCCAGTTTTCGCGGAGTTTTTCCGATAATTGATTAACAAACCAATGAGCATCAGAGCCATCCGCGCCTAAGCGGTTTTTACTTAATCCGCTTGCGCCATCAAAAATGAGTGCCAAATTATCGTCGACAAGAAGTAAATCTTCATTGCTATAGTTGGCTTTACCTGCATTTGAAATTGATTCGAGAATGGTTAACGTCATATCGCGTAATTAAAAAAATATAAGATTAGAGTATCGAGCAATTGCAAACAAAAATATTGCAGTGCAAGCGCTTAGGCTAAATCTCTTAAGTTTGTTGTTACTGTCAAACAACAAGCAGAAACCTGCTACTGAGAACAACAGAGCTCCTGCGAGAATAAGAATTACTTTAACAGAATCTTGAACTGACAATCCACTTAGCATGGACAGGCTACCAATAATGAATGAAATTACGGCAACAAAAAATGTCAGTACTTCAATATTTGATTTTTTTGCCTCTTGAGTAATATGCTCGATATCTTTTTTTATATCGATAGAACTAGTTTTTAATTCGTCTTTTACCATTTCGGCGCTATTTGCCATTTTCGTTTCGGTTCTGCTTAAAGCAATTTCAAGCTCTTTCTTAAACTTTAAATCCATTTTTATTGCTAGATACTCGTTTAACCGAATCGGATAATCGTTCGATGAGCTATCTTCCATTTCAATTGCAGTAGCAATATCTTGTTCAGCATGACTGAAATCGCCAAGATCTATATAAATGGACGCTCTAGTTGCATAAAACCTAGGGTAGTCACTTTCATGTTCGATTGCTTCATTGACAACTTCTTTAGCCTCAATAAGTAACTCATGCGACTTGGCCGCTTCGCTTTCATACTTTGTTGCGAATGTGTGCATTGCTCCAGCTAAGTTGTGTAGGACTCCCGAATGAGAAGTGTCTTGCTGTCTGCATTTTTTTGCGAGTCTTATTGCTTCTTTAATATTCCGTTTAGACTCCTTTGCTCGCAAAGCAATTGCATAAAAGTGCTCAACTAAGAATTGGTCTGCCAGATCGTGCTTAAACCTATCGTATAACTCCATGCATTTGCGAACGTTTTTCATGCGTCGATGATATGAAAAGCAAACTAAATACGCCTCATATTTATCGTCCTCAAGAGCATTGTCCTCATCTAATTTTTGCGTATATTTAGCAAGCTCGTCTTCGTTTCGAATACCTTTTGCTTTAGCTACCACTTCATTTTCTAACTTTCTTTGTATATTCATTTTTACTGTTTTTTCGTCCTTATTGAAAATCATGTTAGACGATGCTTACGAGCTATCCGCATCTTGGTTGATTTGAATCGTGCGTTATTATCGCCGCTTGCGACTTTTAATTTTATATTTAAAAGTATTGCAGAAACTATTTAAAATGAGTTTAGAAAGCAAAAAAACGGCTTATTTATAGCCAGCGCTTTGATTGTAAATAAAACGCTTCCACTTTTGCTCGGGCCCATGGGGTTTTGCGCAAAAACTTCAAACTTGATTTAAGGCTTGGGTCATGTGTAAAGCAACGAATATTAATTCGTTGGCCTAACTCATCAAAGCCATACTTATCAATGAGCTCCTCCAAAATAGTTTTGAGGGTTATGCCGTGCAAAGGGTCTTTGCTGCCAGGGTTAGTATTTGCTTCACTCATCGTTATCGGTGTTGCTTTGTTTGTTTGCTGCAATATCGGCTTTCTTCACTCGCAGTTTGCTGCCTTCAAATTCGCTATCGTTAAGCATGCTGATAGCCACTTTAGCTTCACCTACTTTAGGCATTTCAACAAAGGCAAAGCCTTTCGATTCGCCGCTGTTTTTATCCATAACCACGTTACATGATTGTACGGCACCAAACTGCTCAAATGCTGCTTTTAATGAACTTTCGCTTGTTTCTCTGGCAAGTTTACGAACTAAAATTTTCATGTGTAGGGTATCGCTTCTTATATATGTTACGCCAGTGTACAGTATTCACATAACGCAGGTATAATAAAGTCTTAATGATATAGTTACATGTGCTTTTTTTGAGGGCTTTTTTGACGGATAATACCCATGGTTAAGGCGTTTTATGCCATTAGTACATCTTATATTTAATACACCATACATTTTTAAGTACATAGGTCATCAATGAATACAGAAGAGTTGCTCACTCCAATTAATCGCTTTTTATTATGCGAAACCCCGCAGGGCTGGGTAGATGAAGCGATTAAAACCGAAAATTTAAAGGTGCTCTTAACTGATCATTTGATTTGTGAATTAAAAGCAGCACAGTCTGCCATGTTCTTAATTCGTCGATATGCGGTAGATGCTGATAGCGCCAAAGCCTTACTTGAGTGGCTCGCCCCTTACGAAAAATTTACTTATCGTAAAGAAGGTGACTGGCAAGCTTTAAAAAATCATCAACGTTTGAGCAAATCGATGATGGTGAAATCGGGCTCAAAGTATGGACAAGATTTAGTCGACAAAATGGTGTTACTCATAAAAGAAGAGTTGCATCATTTTTATCAGGTGCTAGAAATGATGGAGGCTTATGGTATTGAATACGAAAACATTTCATCGAGCCGCTATGCAAAGGGTATGTTGATTCATGTGAGAACTCATGAGCCGGCCGCACTTATTGATAAGTTAATATGCGGGGCCTTTATAGAGGCTCGTTCGTGTGAGCGTTTTGCTAAAATTGCGCCCTATTTGGATGCTTCCTTGAGTGCCTTTTATATTTCTTTATTACGATCAGAGGCGCGACACTTTGAAGACTATCTAGCCCTTGCACGTTCCATTGCGACTTCTACAGCAAAAGCGAAGGCACGAAAAAGTGCAGAGCAAGAGGTGGATGAACGCATCGCTTTTTTTGCTGCTGTTGAAGCCGATTTAATTACTTCAGCTGATCAAGATTTTAAGTTCCACTCCGGCGTACCATGTTTTGAAAAAGGGAAGCTGCAAGAGAGGGAACAGCTAAACGCTACTCAGAGTAATGTGGCTTAGCGCGCCTACATAATTGAGCTAATGTACAATGGTATGACCCTCACTGCGCAATAGCTCGCCTTCAACTTCAAAGGTAGCGCTAAAGTCACCGGCCAATAGCTCTCTGCCGCGACCTAATGGCAAACGATATAACTGGGCACGTTTTGAGCTAAAACTAGCGCTGGTAATTTCTCGTTTGTTTTGATTAAACACTCTAACCTTAACCTTGCTGGTTGGCGCTTTGCTAAAGGTGGGGCGCACTAGTATTTCGCTTAAACATACCAATTCGTCAAAGCTCGGTTTTTCACATTTTTGTCCGCTTATATATACACTTTTTAAGTAAATAGGATTTTCGATATCTGCTTTTAGCTGCCGATTCTCGCGTTCAAGTTTTTCAATGAGCTGGATCACCTCTGGCGCTTGCTCTTGCTCTGTTAGCGATGCAATGGTGTCCTCAAGTCCTTTGACTTTGTCTTTTTGTTGCTTGAGTAATACCTGAGTTGCGGCTAACTCTTGACGTGCGAGTTTCAGTTTAGCCGATTGTGCATCGCAATTGATTACCGTGCTTGGGGCATTCTCAAACACTTCTAGTTGGGCAGCTTGTTGTTTGCTTAAGCCTTGAGCAGATGACAGCGATTGTTCGCAGCGAAGCAATGCGTTGCTAAGCTCTCCGCGTTGTGATGTTAATTTACTAATATCGCTTTCGAGTGCCTTTTGTAACTTGTCTAAATCAAAAATCATTATTTCAGCATCAGTTAGGGCTGATTGAAGCTCATCACGCTCCTGTATTAATGAAAGAATAAATTGCGTATCGAATACACCGGTTTCTTCGGTATCGGATTGAAAGAACAACACAAATAACACGATGACATTGATCACCAATAAAACAATATATTTGATACTGCGCTCAAACAAGCGAAAATCCTTTTTGTTGCAGCTGACAAGTTAAGCTTACTTGCAGATTATCAATCTATTTATAAGCAGTGGCGATTAATTATTCATCATTTGTATGATGTTTCAACGTTTATTTCATTTTTGTTGTACAGGTCAACTCACGATTTACTTGTAGACGATTTACTCGTAGAGATTAAAAAGGCCGAGTTTGCAGAGAGAGTGCTTGTTCAGTTGCAAGTAATATAGAGCCTTGATCGTACCAGTCTCCTAATACGATGCGTTTACGCTCAACGCCGTCAACATCAAATTTATGTACATCGGGACGATGCGTATGTCCATGAATAAAGTACTCCACGTCAAATTCGCGCATTACGCGGTCTACCTCAGAGGGCGTCACATCCATTATTTCCGCACTTAGAACTTTATGATTTTGCTGACTTGTTTTGCGGCCATTGTTCGCGATGTGTCTGCGTAGCCTTAGGGGTAGGGCAAGCATCAGTTTAGGCCACCACCAGCCACGCGCTTTTTTCCTAAATTTCATGTATTCCACATCCCGAGTGCATAGCTCATCACCATGACTAATTAGGGTTTTGCGGCCATATAAATCAATCACTGCCTGTTCAGGTAAAAGCTGCATGCCGCTGCGCTTCGCAAAGGTTTTACCAATGGCAAAATCGCGATTTCCATGAATAAAATACACTGGCATCTTTTTAGCCACGCGTCTTATGGCATCGGCAATGGTGTTGCTGAACTCACTTATATCATCATCTCCAATCCACACTTCAAACAAATCACCCAAAATATAGAGTGCTTCTGCTTGTATCGCTTCTTGTTTCATAAATCGCAAAAAGCACGCAGTGATGTCTTCTCGCTGCGCGCTTAGATGTAAATCGGAGATAAAATAAGTCATCGCCATCGCGAGGGAGCTTAGGGAGTACTAATCTTCGATGCGGGCACTGGTGATGATAATATCTTCAACCGGTACATCTTGGTGATAACCAGAATTACCCGTTTTCACGGTTCTCATTTTTTCAACCACATCCATACCGTCAACCACTTCTGCAAATACGCAATAGCCGTAGCCCTGTGCATTAGGTGCGCTGAAGTCTAAGAAGTTATTATCTTTAACATTAATAAAGAACTGCGCAGTTGCTGAATGTGGGTCGTTAGTGCGCGCCATGGCTAATGTGCCAACTTTGTTGCTTAATCCGTTGTCTGCTTCGTTTTCGATGGGCGCTCGAGTGGTTTTTTCTTCCATGCCAGGCTCCATACCACCGCCTTGCACCATGAAGTTGCTGATCACGCGATGAAAAATCGTATTGCTGTAAAAACCATCTTCTACGTATTGCTTAAAGTTTGCAGTCGTTTTTGGCGCCTTATCTTCAAAAAGGTTGATTTTTATGTCGCCGAAATTTGTTTCTAAAATAACCATGTTTGTCTCGCAGTTTATCGATGAATTAAGGTGAGTGGCAGGTCTAATCAATACACTTGGGTTTCAATAACGAAGTGTTTTAATAAACCGTCAATCGCTTTTAGCTAAAATTATCAGGCGCCAATGGTAGCCTAAAAGCCATAGCAGATGCTAGAATTCAGCAACTTTTTTACGTAGAGAACAGAAACTAAGCATGAGTGATTTGCACATATATAACACCTTAACTAAAAAGAAGGAAAAGTTTATCCCGCTACAGCCAAATAAAGTGGGGATGTATGTGTGCGGCATTACTGTGTACGATTTGTGTCATATGGGTCACGCGCGCACTTATTTAAGCTTTGACACCATTGTGCGTTATTTGCGTCACCTTGGCTTTGATGTGAATTACGTGCGCAATATCACCGACGTGGATGATAAAATTATTCAGCGCGCTATCGAAAATAACGAAACGCCCGCCGAGCTTACCCAGCGCACAATTGCGATGATGCATGAAGACTTTGCTGCACTGAATTTATTAGAGCCCGATATAGAGCCTAAAGTAACCGAGCACATGCCGGAAATTATAGATGTTATCCAGCGTTTGGTGGATAAAAACTATGCCTATATTTCAGATTCGGGGGACGTGTTGTTTGATGTCAGTGCATTTGAGCAATATGGTAAGTTGTCGAAACAAGACCTCTCGCAGTTACAAGCAGGTATTCGTGTTCAAACAACCTCTGACAAACAAGACCCGCTAGACTTTGTATTATGGAAATCTGCTAAACCTACGGAGCCAAGTTGGTCATCGCCATGGGGTAATGGGCGCCCAGGTTGGCATATTGAGTGTTCTGCAATGAATCATAAGCACTTAGGTGCACATTTTGATATTCACGGTGGGGGCTCTGATTTAATCTTTCCGCATCATGAAAATGAAGTCGCACAGTCTTGCTGCGCTTTTGATACGCCCTATGTAAACACGTGGATGCATGCGGGCATGGTGCAAATTGATAATGAAAAAATGTCCAAGTCTTTGGGTAATTTCTTCACCTTGCGCGATGTGCTTGAAAAGCATGATGCAGAAACGTTACGCTTTTTTTTGATGTCGGCGCACTATCGTAGCCAATTAAGTTATTCACAAGATAACATCAATCAAGCGAGAGCCGGACTTGAGCGTTTATATACTTCACTGCGCGATGTAGAGGCGGATGAGCAAGTCGATTTAGCGCATGGCGGTTATTTGAGCCGCTTTGAAAGCGCTATGAACGACGACTTTAATATGCCGATTGCCTTCTCTGTGCTGTTTGATATCGCTAAAGAAATCAATCGCCTTGATACCAACAGTGACGAAGCACAAAAGCTTGCCGGTGTTCTAAAAGGCTTAGGCAATATTTTGGGTATACTGCAAAGCGAACCTAATGCATTTTTACAAGGAAATGCTGGCCACAGTGATGGTTTTGCTGAACAAGTAGAGGCTTTAATTCAAAAACGTAACCAAGCCCGTCAAGACAAAGACTGGGCCAATGCAGATGCTGCCAGAGACGAGCTAAATGCTTTAGGTGTGGTGTTAGAAGATGGTGCTGGTGGTACGTCTTGGCGTAAACTTTAGCTTCGCCGTGTTTTGTAAATAAGTTTTATCGCAAAGCAGCCTGCAGACGTGAAATTATCGAAGAAACGTGATTGCGGCACCATCGAAGAACCATGATTGTGCTACCGTCGAAGAGCCGTCATCGTGGCGCAGGCCACGACCTCCCAAAATGAACACAATTGCTTGAGGGAGGTACCGGCCTTCGCCGGCATGACGGTGGTTGTCAGCGGTATTATGGTAGTGGTGAGCGGCATAATGGTGGTTGTCTCATATATGCTTAGCCGCGCGTCATCTTGCTGCAATTGGTGTTAGCTTTTTGTCATGTCGACTTTTAGTTTTAACTGCTGACCAGGCTGTAAATATTTGTTTTTATTTAAGCCGTTCCAACGCAATATGTCATTCACTTTGACATTAAACTTACTAGCGATGAGTGATAACGAATCGCCGCTTCTGACTTTGTAAGATAATGAACGGGTGGTATTTGCTTCATTCTTGTCTGCAGTGTCTGGTGAGTACATTACCAGCCGCTTGCCAAGTTTGAGTGGGTCGTTCACCGACATTCTGTTCCAACGGCTTAATTCACGAACGCTCACATCGTACGCACGAGATAAATCCCACAAAGTATCTCCAGACTTTACTGTATGATAAATTTTGACCTTGTTTTGTGTGCTACGCGCGGAATGATAGCTATTTTGTGCAACGTTTAACGCATAGTCATTTAATTCATTTAAGGCTACGGGTACCAGTAAATTGTCGCCGGCGTAAATCGTATTATTGCTCATGTTATTTACACGTTTAATGACATCAATATTAGTATTGTAACGCTGGGCAATCAAACCAATGCTTTCGCCGCGCTTCACTTTGTGTCGCTCCCAGTTTAGGCGCTCAGATTCGGGAGTGTTGCTTAACGCTAACGTAAAACTTTCTACCTTATCTAAAGGGAGTACGAGTAAATGCGGCCCTTCTGGCGGTGTTGCCCACTTGTTGAAACCAGGGTTGAGTGCTTGTAGTTCTGCAAGGTTTAAGCCTGACATTTGTGCTGCCATGGCTAAATCGATTTGCGAGCCAACATCGACCACATCAATGACTTGGGCATTATCAATTGCAGGCCAGTCAAAATTATAAGTGTCTGAATTTTTAAGAATATCTGCCAAGGCAAGTAACTTAGGCACATACGCACGGGTTTCTCTGGGTAAGTCTAAGGACCAAAAATCAGTACTTTTGCCTAATTTTTCATTCTTACGGATAGCACGAGCAACACGACCTTCACCACTATTATAGGCTGCAAGTGCATGCATCCAGTTACCGTCAAACATATTGTTTAAGTACTTCAAATATGCAATGGCGCCTTGGGTGGAAGCAACAACATCTCTGCGCCCGTCGTACCACCAATTTTGAGGCATGCCAAAACGTTTACCGCTACTAGGAATAAACTGCCACATACCCGCCGCACGACCTGAAGAATAGGCAAAGGGATCAAATGCGCTTTCTACAATGGGTAAGAGCGCGATGTCCAGGGGGATGTCGTTTGCTTCGAGCTGTTCAACAATGTAGTACAAAAATGGGCGCGCGCGCGTGGCCACGCGGCTCATGTAGCCTGGATGTTTCAAATACCAATTCTTTTGTGCATCTAAGCGGGGTTGCTCTGAAGGAATCGTAAAAGCAAGGTCTTGGGCAATCTTTTGCCAAACATCGTCGGGTTCAGAGGGTAGGGCGGGCTCTTTTTTAGGTAGAGGGACATCTACGGGCGCTTCTGGGTGAACTAAATCAGCCACACCTTCTTGATAGCTAGCACAACGCTCAGCATCGTGTTGTGTTGCTTGTGAGTTGGCACTACTGAATTCACAGGCTTTGATGTTTAACGCGCTGTGGGTATCGTTTTCGCTCATACCAATCGCAGTGTTATTTGCTATATCGCTATCATTCTCAGTAGGAATAAGAGCACAACCGCTGAGAAGAACCGGCAGGCAAAACAAACATAAATACTTCATAGCAACCTAATTATTATTATAGAGTTTCGATTCAATCCTCACTTACCGTTGTTGCCGATATTGAATTATCGGCAACAACGGTAAGCGCGAAACGTGACGCGCAATCATACGTGAAGCCAAGGCGATTTAAAAATTATCCTTTGCGCTTCGTATTGCAGCGAAAGTATCGACCGCATTGTCTAAGCTTTGTTGCAATTTATTTGCCATATCGGCCTGAAAACCCTCATCGTGGCAGTGCAGAAAAGGATTAATTAGGCGCTGCTCTGCAATACTCGAGGGCAGGGTAATACGGTCTTGTTCTCTTTGTTTTTGTGCCCATTGCTCATATTTTTCTAAACCTTGATGTTGTGGCAATAATGAGCGGGCAAATCGAAGGTTAGCGAGTGTATATTCATGAGTACAATAGACTTTTGTGTCTGCGTTTAGCTTCGCAAGCTTATCCAAAGAGGCTAAAAATACCTCTGGTGTGCCTTCAAACATGCGCCCGCAACCGGCAGAGAAGAGTGTATCTCCGCAAAACAACCACTGCGGGTTATAAAATACAATATGGTCTAGCGTATGTCCTGGCGTCTCGAGCACTTCAAATAATACTGCTTTATTTAAAATGGACACTGTGTCGCCTTCGCCTACCTGTTGTGTCAGCCCTTTAATATTATTGTTTGCAGGCCCAATCACAGGTAAATCTTGATACTGCTCTTTCAGTGCTAAAATACCACCGGTATGGTCGTAATGATGATGCGTGATTAATATTTCACTTAAGACTAAGTTTTCGGCATTTAAGAATGCAAGCACAGGTGCTGCATCGCCAGGGTCTACCACAACCGCTTTTTGTTGGTCGTGGATACACCAAATATAGTTATCGTCAAAGGCCTTTATTGCGCTAATGTGAATATTGTCTGACATATGTAACTCTCGAAATCTATTGACCTTTACCCATTATACGATAACTTTATGAACATGCGAGCACAGCAGTTCTTTAGAAGGGCAATGTTGATGGAAGAACAATGTTAATGGAAAGAAAATGTTGATGCGAGAAGCGCGTATACACACGCGTCCCAGGTATCCTGAAAATTGGCACTCTTTGAGCCAAGGCGAAAATGTGCGCGATGAACTAGAATTGGCATTGGCGCCTATTATGGAGCGTATTTTTGGGTATTATTTAGTCAAACTTGGTAATTTGAGCACCGAGCTTGAGCTAAAATCGTGCCCTATCAAACAAAGTTTTAATGTGGCGCAAAGCGTAGGTCCCGATAATCCGGCCAAAACACATATCAAATCAAAGTCCTGCCAATTACCACTGCAAAACAACAGTGTAGATGCATTTGTTTTGTTGGCTGAGTTAGATTTTGCGCAAGACCCGCATCAGATCATCCGAGAAATAGACCGCGCCATTACCGCCAATGGCCATGTAGTGATTGCTGGGTTTAACCCGTTTAGCCTTGCTGGCATCATGAAGTATCTGCCTATTAACAAACAGAACATTTTGCATGAAGGGCGCTTTTTTACCGCGGCGAGAATCAAAGATTGGTTACAGTTACTAGATTTTGAAATTATTCAGCAAGAGCAGGTAATTTATTCTGCGTTATTTATGCGAAGTAGGCTCAAACACGCAAACAAAATACAGCGTTGGTGTAAGCGTTATTTGCCGTGGTTTTCATCGATGTATGTAATTGTTGCGCGAAAACGAGAGGTGCCGCTATCGCCCATTAAACCGCGTTGGAAACTTAAGCCTAAATTTAGTTCTAGTGCCGCAGGGGCGAGTATTCGAACAAGCGCGAGGGTGACAGACTAAAAGCGTTGCCTTCAGTCTGCACTAACTAATCACTAAACGTGCTTTATTTCACTCGCATGCCAGCTTTTGCGCCATCATCGGGGTGTAAAATGTAGAGGTCGTCGCCGCCGGGGCCAGCTGCAAGCACCATGCCCTCCGACATACCAAATCGCATTTTACGCGGAGCCAAGTTAGCCACCATGACTGTTTGCTTGCCAATGAGACTAGCGGGGTCATAAGCTGATTTGATACCAGCAAAGACTTGACGTGTTTCACCGCCTAAATCTAATTCAAGTCTCAATAATTTATCGGCCTTTTCGACCGCTTCAGCATTTACAATGGTAACCACACGTAAATCAACTTTAGCGAAATCTTCAAAGCTTATAGTTTCGCTAATAGGCTCTAACCCAGTAGAGGCCGGCTCTGATATCGACGCTTCGGTTTTTGCTTTCGCTTTGCTTTCTTTTTCGTTTGCTTTTAGGTTTTCTTTACTGGCCTCAACCATTGCGTCTATTTTATCGGTGTCTACGCGCTGCATCATGGCTTTAAACTTGTTTATGGCATGCCCAGTTTTCACTTGTTGCGTGCTTTCCCAAGTAAAGTCATCGTTCAAAAAGGTTTGAGCTTGCTCAGCCAATTTAGGCAATACAGGCGCTAAATACACCATCAATACTCTAAACATATGAATGCCCATAGAGCATACGTCGTGCGTAAATGCTTGTTTGCTTTCGTCCTTGATTGTGACCCATGGCGCATGCATATCGATATATTGATTTGCCTTGTCGGCAAGTGCCATAATATCGCGTATCGCTCTGTTGTATTGACGCGACTCAAAAGCTTCTGCTACTGCACTATGTGCGTCTTGAAACTCTTTGAGTAATTCAGGGTTTTCAACAGTATCAGACAATTTTCCGTCAAAGCGCTTGGTGATGAAGCTAGCACAGCGTGAGGCAATATTTACCACTTTACCTACTAAATCGGCATTTACCTTTTGCGCAAGGTCACCTAAGTTCAAATCGATATCTGCCACGCTATCATTAAGTTTACTGGCATAGTAATAACGCAAATATTCGGGGTTAAGGTGCTCTAAATAAGTCCGGCCTTTAATAAAAGTGCCTTTAGATTTCGACATTTTTGCGCCGTTAACGGTCACAAAGCCATGAATATTTACGCCGGTTGGCTTTCTAAACCCTGCACCTTCGAGCATGGCAGGCCAAAACAAGCAGTGGAAGTAGCTAATGTCTTTGCCAATAAAATGATACAACTCGGTGTCGTTGCCCGCAGACCAATAGGGGCTGTCATCTATGCCTTGTGCATCGCAATAGTTTTTAAAACTTGCCATGTAACCCACTGGTGCATCTACCCAAACATAAAAGAACTTGTTAGGCGCACCGGGGATTTCAAATCCAAAATAGGGAGCATCACGACTGATATCCCATTGCTGAAGACCTTGTTCAAACCATTCGTTGAACTTATTCGCCATTTCTTTTTGAATGGCACCATCGTCTATCCACTTTTTTAGCATGCCTTCAAATTGAGGCAGGTCAAAAAAGTAATGTTCTGACTCTTTCATTACCGGCTCTGCGCCAGAGACTACAGAACGTGGGTTTTTGAGCTCTGTGGGTGAATAAGTGGCGCCGCAATTATCGCAATTATCGCCATTTTGGTCTTCGCTTCCGCAATTAGGGCAGGTGCCTTTTACAAAACGGTCGGGTAAGAACATTTGTTTTTCTGGGTCGAACAACTGGTTGATTGAGCGTTTAGAAATATAGCCTGCTTCGTTTAAACGATTGTAAATCAGTTCGCAAAATGCCTTGTTTTCTGGCGAATGAGTCACATAATAATTGTTATAATCGATATGAAAGTCGAGTAAGTCTTGATGGTGTTCGTCGCGTGTTTGCGCCACCATCTGCTCTGGCGTAATACCAAGCTCTTGTGCTTTTAGCATCACCGGCGTACCGTGTGCATCATCGGCACATACGCTGTAACAAGTATGCCCGCGTAGGCGCTGGAAACGCACCCAAATATCAGTTTGAATATGTTCGAGCAAATGCCCAAGGTGAATAGAACCATTGGCATAAGGAAGTGCACTAGTAACCAAAATTCGGCGCGAAGCTTGTTGCATGTAAAGGTTAACCTTTGGTTGTTTGAATACAAGAATAAGCCGCGAATATTAGCCCAAAGTGGGCATTTTTGCACCCGCAAATGCAAGCAAATCAGTAATATTTTGCGCAATAAAAAATAATTTAGGAGCTCTATGTTTTTTCGTAGTAAAAAAAGTGCTGAAAAGCCTAGTCTTTGCGGCGATATTCAAGCCGCTTGTATTCGTTTTTTTGATTTACAGCAAAGTCAGCATGTTCAGGTAACTGAAAGCACAGAAGGGCTTTTTACTATTCATTTAGGCTTTATTTGTGGAGAGTATAGCGCGGAGCTTATCGGGCATTTGTGCGCGAACTTTGAAGCACTAAGTTCAGATCGTATTCAACTCGAATACAACATTCCTATTTTTAACGCGAAAAAAGCGCCCGTAAAAAATGTCAAAAACATTATTGCCGTATCTTCTGGCAAAGGCGGCGTAGGTAAATCAGCTACGGCGGTAAATTTAGCCTTAGCACTTAAAGTTCAAGGTGCAAGAGTGGGGATTTTAGATGCCGATATTTATGGCCCTAGCGTACCGCTCATGCTCGGTACCGAGGGAGCATCACCGCAAAGTCCAGATAACACACACATGCTCCCCATATCTGCCCATGGTTTAGTCTCAAACTCCATTGGTTATTTGGTCAAAAATGACCATGCATCCATTTGGCGTGGCCCAATGGCAAGCAAAGCGCTAACGCAACTGACTATGGAAACGCAATGGCCCTTGCTCGATTACCTAATTGTAGATATGCCGCCAGGTACGGGCGATATTCAGCTTACCATGTGCCAGCAGCTTCCTTTAACCGCTGCAGTTGTAGTGACTACACCTCAAGATATTGCTTTGTCTGATGCTGAAAAGGGTATTGCGATGTTTAATAAACTCGAGGTGCCAGTACTAGGCTTGGTCGAGAATATGAGTTACTTTGAATGCCCTAAGTGTCAGCATCGAAGTAATATTTTTGCCAATCATGGCGCCCATCGTCTATCTGAAAAATATGCACTGCCAATGCTAGCAGAGGTTGCACTTGACCCTATCATTAGAGAATATGCCGACAGCGGCCGCTCTATCTTTGCCGAAGCACCTGAGCATGGGGTAGCGCAAATTTACTTACAGGCAGCACGAATGCTGTCTAAACAAATGAGTGAGCAGTTAGAGGTATCTGCGCTTGCAAAACAGGCGCAAATTGATATTACTCAGCTTTAATTCTGCTTTTTATAGCTAGCACAACATTGGCAATGTAAACGCTTGCCAAGGACTCACAGAGTGCGCATAATTCGCGCATAACATTTATAAGTAAAACGTAATAAAATAAAGGGTTTGTATGCGCTTATGTGACAAAGATATTGTGCAGTATATTGTGGATGGCAAAATTAAAATTGATCCTTCACCAGAGCATGACCAAATCAGTGGAGTCACTGTGGATGTCAGACTAGGAAACAAGTTCCGAGTCTTTCAAGAACACGGCGCCCCTTACATTGATTTAAGCGGCCCTAAAGTCGAAGTGCAAGCTGCGCTAGACCGAGTAATGAGTGATGAAATCGAAATTGGTGAAGACGAATCTTTTTTCTTGCACCCTGGTGAACTTGCTATTGCAGTCACGCATGAGTCGGTTAGTTTACCGGCTAATATTGTGGGCTGGTTAGATGGCCGCTCATCCTTAGCACGTTTAGGCTTAATGGTGCATGTGACCGCGCATCGAATTGATCCAGGTTGGTCTGGCAATATCGTGCTTGAATTTTACAACTCAGGAAAGCTGCCTTTAGCTCTAAAGCCGGGTATGAAAATTGGTGCGATTAGTTTTGAAATGTTAAGTGGTGAGGCACAAAGACCTTATAATTCAAGAGAAGATGCGAAGTATCGTAATCAAGATGGCGCTATTGCAAGTCGTATCAGCGGAGATGATCAAACTAGCGACTCGTAGACTTAGCTTCTAACAGAACACAAAAAACAAAAATAAGTAAGCCAAGCTAATCGAGTCCTTTGTGCGCGGGCATACTTAATTTTCGCGTAATGGCCAACGCTCTTACTGTAAAAGCGATTGCGCCACCGAGCATAAGTGCAATACCCTCTGAAATCGGCGTATAGGTATGCATCACGCAATATGCACTTGCGCCTAACAACGAAGCGGTGATGTAGATTTCGCGCTGAAACACCACTGGTACGTCATTGACTATTACATCCCGAATAATACCGCCCAAACACGCACTAAAAACCCCCATAATTGTTGCCACCGGAATATTCATACCAAGGGCAATTGCTTTTTGGGCCCCCAATACCGAAAACAAAGCCATACCTAAAGCGTCAGCCCACAAAAGTGCTTTTGAACGCCGAGTGATATGTTGGGCGGCAAAGTAGGTCAATATCGCCGCGCCACTGCACACAATGATCGTATGGTAATCGTCTAACCAAAATACTGGGACGTCCAATATTGTATCGCGCAGCGTACCGCCGCCTATACCGGTAATACAAGCCATAAACACAAAGCCAACCCAGTCGAGCCGATGGCGGGCAGCAACCAATGCACCAGAAATCGCAAAGGCGATGGTAGCAGCAATATTGGTTAGGAGTAGCAGTGTTAACACGGTAGCAGGTACTTCTTAAATATAGTTGGTGGTGACTATAAAGAGTATGCGTGAATCTCCATCAAAACCCAAGCTCAGAATAAAATTGCAGAATATTCAAACAGACAAACGCAATAATGCTAAAAAAAGTGGAATAAAATCAAAGAATCAATATAATGCCCAGCTTAGTCGGTGTGTGGCGCAGCTTGGTAGCGCACTTCGCTGGGGGTGAAGGGGTCGTAGGTTCGAATCCTATCACACCGACCATTTCTTACTTCTCCCTATCTTACTGAATTTGTTTAGTTTACGCCATAAACCACAAAGTTTAGAACCTTCTAAAATATGCGCAGTCTTAAGTCTACTTTTTTGTGGTTCTCTGATATTATACTTATCATAAGTTTAAAATCTGTTTCAAAAGAACTAGCTACCCCCTTTCTGTGGAGAAAATAATGAATAAAAAATTAGCCTTAGTTGCAATATTAGCGAGCTTTTTGCTTGTGGCTTGCGCTTCAAAACCTAAAGTATTTACAGACTTTGATCCAGACCAAGACTTTTCTGAATATAAAACCTTTACTTGGGTATCTGCAAAACCAATGATGGTTCAAAGCGAATACACAATTAGTCCTTTGGTAGAGCAGCGCATAATGGGCGCGATCATCTCTAACCTAGAAAACAAAGGTTATGTGTTTACTGAAGACCGTGGACGTGCCGATATGGCAGTTTCGTTTACCATTGGTGCGCGAGATAAAATCCGTACCTACTCTGAGCCGAATATGTACATGGGAACTAACTGGCGCTGGGGCGGCCAATACTATGGCATGACCGGTTATACACAAACAACACGAGTGTATTCGCAGGGTACCTTGGCAATCGACGTAATGGATATAGACCGCAAAGCGCCAGTGTGGCACGGCGTATCATCTAAAACTTTATCTGAAGTCGAAAAGGCTGGAACGATTGAATTTGTTAATGCGGCTGTAAATGTCACGCTTGCGGGCTTTCCAGCAACAACTATGTAAGTCATGGTACGAGTCAAAACTTGATTCAAGCCCGCCATATGCGGGCTTTTTTATTGATGAGTTTAGCGTACTGCGTGTTCGCTAATTTGATACTGATTATTTGCTACTAAAGCGCTTAGTAAATATACAAGTAAATAGCAAAAAAATGGCATGCTGCACCAGCAACTACGCATAAATGCCATAACGCATGAGAATAATGGCGACTCTTTAACAGATACAAAGGAATGCCCGCGCTATAACAAAGCCCTCCAGCAACCAGTAAAATAAAGCCTTGTATAACTAAAGACTGGTAAATAGGGTAAATCAGAAATAAAGCCAACCAACCCATAATTGCATATGTCACGATACTAATTTTTGGATACTTGTGGCCCAACAATAACTTAAAAAATATCCCCGCTACAGCAATCGCCCAAACTACGATGAGCGCCACCATACCCATTGTACCGCCCACACCAATCGCCATGAACGGAGTGTAAGACCCAGCGATAAGCAAATAAATGGCAATATGGTCGACTTTTCTTAGCCAGAGTCTACGCACTGGGTCCACTGTGGCATGGTAAATCGCGGATGAAACAAACATTGCAATAAGGCTTAGGCCGTACACCCAAGCGACCAGCAAGCCAAATGAGCTTGAAGCTGTTTGTAGTAGCAGTGTTAAGCCAACGAATGAAAGAATTGCACCGAGGGCATGGGTCAGAGAATTGAGTTTTTCTTCACTAACAGAATAGGTGCTGTGATCCATTGCGTCAGATTTTAAGGGTAACATTATGCTGCCTGTTTGCTTCAAAGTTATAATTTACGATTTCAGCGTACGCTTGTACACTCAAAATTGTTAGTTTAACAAAATTATAATAATAAAAGCGTACCCAAGCCCAAAAATGCAACAAAGCCAACAATGTCAGTGACTGTGGTAAGAATAACCGAGCCAGCCAGTGCAGGGTCTATTTTAAGCTTGTTAAGCAGAATCGGTAAGGTAACACCGGCCACAGCTGCAGCGATAATGTTAAGTAGTATCGACAGCGCAATGACTAAACCTAGCATCGGGTTGGCAAACCAAAAGTATGCCACAATGCCGATGACCAACGCCCACACAGCTCCGTTTAAGCCGCCTACACGCAACTCTTTGGTTAATAATGCTTTGCGGTTGGCACCTGTGACTTGTCCTAGTGCTAAGCCTCGTACAATTAGAGTAAGCGTTTGGCTTCCAGCAATACCTCCCATACTTGCTACCACCGGCATTAATACCGCCAACGCGACAACTTGTTGTAAGGTGGCTTCGAATAAACCAATAAACCATGATGCTAAAAATGCTGTAATCAAATTAATACCTAACCAAACAGCTCGATTTCGGGCACTTTTACGCACTGGTGAGAATAAATCTTCGTCTTCATCCATACCGGCGCTGGCCATCACTTGTCGCTCGTAAAATTCGTTCACCAATTCACTTGCTATGAGCATATCGATACGACCTAAAAACTGCTTGTTATCATCAATTACCGGCAGTGATGCAAAACCTGAACGTTGCACCACTCTGGCGGCTTGAGTGCAATCATCTTCTGCTTGAATAATATCGATTTCATCTTCACTTAAATCCACTAAAGGTAGGTGTTCAGGCGCGCCGAATACCTTTGTCAGTTTAACTGCTTCAGAAAACTGTCCAGCGCGGTTCAGTAAAAATATACAATCGGTGTAATCGGGTACTTCTCTGCGTATAAGCCTTAACGCGTCCCTTACTCGTGCGTTAAGTGGCAGTACTAATACATCGTGACTTAGCCAATGACCAATTTGTGCATCGCTGTATTGGCTGGCGTCTTTAAAGTATTGTCGTTGTTGTTTATCCATTGCCGCATAGGCGCGATCAACTAACTGATTAGGGAGAGTGTCTGATAGTTCAAGTAGCTGTTCAGCGTCGACATCGGCGAAGAGCGCTTCCCACTCAATGGAGTCGACTTCCTCGATAAGTGGTTCACGAGCATCGCCGCGCATTTCAACCAATACATCAAGTTTTTTGTGGCGAGGAATGTCACGCCACACATTAAGGCGCTGCTCGTAGGGAATCGATTCGAGTAATAATGCGATATCATCTTCATCTTGACTGGCAACAATTGAGCTTAATTCATCCACTCTTTGTTGATCAGGCCCAGATACAATTTCATCAATTAAGTCGGGGAGTTGCTCTGACATGCTGATTCCTTATAAAACTAAATATTTGCCTAGGGCGTCTTAACCAGTTTATTGATGTCTAGCTAGCCCCTGAACCTTAACTCAATTTAGAAATTAGGGTTTTGCCGACACCTCATTTGGCCCAATGCTGCTATCAGTTTGCTTTATGCTCAGTGTATCTGAAGTTGCGTTTTGGATAGTAAGTGAGCCATCTAAGTGCACATCTCGCTGCGGGAAGGAGATAACAATGTCATTTTCAGCGAACAGTTCATCAACTCTAAATCGTATATTACTGCGAATAACTCGTAAGTCTTTCTCAACCGTCGCATTTACCCAAAAATATACTTCAAATACCAATGCGCTATCAGCAAAGTCATCAAAAATAACAAGAGGAACAGGATCGCTTGCCACATCGGCCTGTTCTTTAGCTGATTGCTCAATCAGCTTAGCTACCGTTTTTACAGGAGAGCCATAAGCTACCCCAATACGCACCGATGTACGTATCATATTGTCGATTAAGGTCCAGTTTACTACGGTGTTTTCGAGCAACTTACTGTTAGGAATCAGCATGTGAACACCATCTATACGGCGAATACGAGTAGAGCGAGTATTTATGGCTTCAACCTTTCCACGCGATACGTTATCAATTTCTAAAAAGTCATTGATACGTATTGGTCGCTCCCACATTAAAATCCAACCGCTGATGAAGTTGTTGATAATGTTCTGCGCCCCAAAACCCACACCAATCGCGATTGCACCTGAAACAAAAGCAAAAGCGGTAAGGGGAACGTTAATTAAATCTAGTGTAGTAATAAATAACAGTATGAGGGCTACAACGTTGTAAACACGCTTAACTAAATGCGCAACATCGGGCTCAACCTTATTTGCTTTTAGGCGACTAAAAATAAAGCGACCAAGCCAAGATATTAGAAATATGCCAACAAAAACATAGGTCGGTACAATCAGTATCTCGCCAATGGTGACTTCATACTCACCGTAGGTAAATAAAACGAAGTTAATTATGGAATAAAGTTGGTCGAGAAACGCGTTAAGTTTTTCTGCCATAAATATGCATTCTCCGATGAATATAAAGTCTTGGTTTGCAGTAACTTTTTTCAGAAACTAGAATTACAAATATAATAACTGAATTTATTTTTAATACTAATGAAAGAATATGTTTATCTATTCACAAAAATCGCGTACAAAGCGAAATAATTCATAGTTGCCTAGGGCGTCGTTGATACACAACCTGTGCTATGAAATTTCTGCAAGCTCATACACATCGCTTGCTTTTTTGTTATGGTGCTTTTTTAACCACATTTTCTATTAACAAAGTAGCGAAAGAAAGCATCTTATTAAGGTTGTAACACATGAAAATCGCGATTTTATCTCGCAACAAAAATTTATATTCCACGCGCCGCTTGAAAGAGGCGGGTGAGGCTCGAGGCCATGAGGTTGATATCATCGATACGCTGCATTGCTATATGGATATCACGAGTGCTAAACCCGTCGTCAGATTTAAAGGGCAATCGTTGCCGCATTACGATGCGGTGATACCGAGAATTGGTGCGTCGGTAACCTTTTATGGTACTGCGGTGGTGCGCCAATTTGAAATGACAGGCTCATTTAGTGTCAACGAATCGGTGGCCATTTCTCGTTCTCGTGACAAACTGCGTTCGATGCAGTTGTTGTCCCGAAAAGGTATTGGTTTACCTCGCACAGGTTTTGCTCATAGCCCCGACAACATTAAAGATTTGATTAAAAATGTTGGTGGTGCCCCACTAGTCATTAAGTTGCTAGAGGGTACGCAAGGCGTAGGCGTTGTATTAGCTGAAACGTCTAAAGCCGCTGAAAGTGTGATAGAAGCATTCATGGGGATTAATACCAATATTTTAGTACAAGAATTCATTAAAGAAGCTGGTGGCTCGGATATTCGTTGCTTAGTTGTGGGTGGTAAAGTCGTTGCCGCTATGAAACGGCAAGGCCAGGAGGGAGAGTTTCGCTCTAACTTACACCGTGGTGGCTCAGCCCAAATCACCAAAATTTCAGCAGCTGAGCGCGCTACTGCCGTCGCAGCAGCAAAAGCAATGGGTTTGAATGTGTGTGGCGTAGATTTGCTTAGGTCACATCGAGGGCCGGTAGTGATGGAAGTAAATTCATCGCCAGGCTTAGAGGGCATCGAGACTGCAACCGGGAAAGACGTTGCAAGTATGATATATCAGTTTATAGAGAGTAATCAGCGCCCTCACAATACGCGCACAAAAGGAAAGGGTTAAGCCAATGAACTCTGGAATGTTGGACCTGCTGAGTATTGGCGATACCACAATCAAACCGGGTGAAAGAGTCAAACTGAAGTTGCCGATGGCAAATTTATATACCGATACTCAAGTATCCATTCCGGTCGAAGTTATTCGGGCTAAAAAACCAGGTCCCACTGTGTTTATTAGCGCTGCTATTCATGGAGATGAGCTAAATGGTATTGAGATTATACGCCGCTTGATGACTATGAAGTCTTTGCGTTTATCAAGCGGTACGCTTATAGCAGTGCCAATTGTGAATGTTTATGGAATGCTTAATCAATCTCGTTATATGCCTGACCGCAGAGATTTAAATAGATGTTTCCCTGGCTCAGCAAAAGGTTCACTGGCAGGCCGCGTTGCCCATTTGTTTCTTGAAGAAATTGTGAGTAAGTGTGATTACGGTATTGATTTGCATACAGGTGCGATTCATCGCAGTAATTACCCGCAAATTAGAGCGAATCTAAGCGATGAAGAAACCGAGGCTATGGCACGAGTGTTTGGTGTACCTGTACTATTAAATTCGAGCCTACGGGACGGTTCGTTGCGAGAAGCAGCATCTGAGCACGGGGTAAAAGTACTATTATACGAAGCAGGTCAGGCCCTTCGTTTTGATGAGTTATCTATTAGAGCTGGCTTAAAGGGGGTATTGAATGTGCTGGGGCACTTAGGACTTGTGCGTAAACGGCGCTCAAAGTCAGTATCAGTAGACCCCTTTATTGCCAATAATTCTTCATGGGTCAGGGCAAGCTCATCGGGCACGGTCCGAGACATTAAGCGCTTGGGCGATTATGTTAAAGGTGGTGAAGTGCTGGCTGAAATATGCAGCCCCGTAGGCTCCTTTGTTGAAAAGCTCAAAGCACCTAGATCGGGTGTGATTATTGGTAAACAAAATATTCCCCTAGTTCAGGAGGGTGATGCGATGTTCCATATTGCTAACTTTGAAGAGCATAATGAGGTAACGGATAACATTGAGCAGCTTCAAGAAAATTTAGTCACTTCGACTGAACATGTGGAGACCTTGTACCAGTGAGCAATGAATTATTAAGCGAACGCCCTTTAGTTGGGGTGGTAGAGAGTATAGATTTACCCCTTTTAGGCTTGCATGGCATCAACACCCGAATTGATACTGGTGCCCAAACCTCTGCGCTTCATGTTGACCATATTGTTGTAAATAAGGCAGCACAACGGGTCAGCTTTGAGTTTCATCCAGATTTTCATGACATCGATAAAACCATACGTTGTGATGCAGCAATATACGCTCGGCGTTGGGTTAAGTCTTCAAATGGCGAGCGTGAGCGACGTTATGTGATTCAAACTCAAGCGGTAATAGGGGAGATAACTTGGGACATCGAGCTTACGTTAACAGACCGCTCCTCCATGACACACCTGATGTTGTTAGGTCGAGAGGCATTAAGCGGAAATTTTCTTGTTGACCCTGGGGAAGAGTATTTGGTTTCTATAAAACAGGCAATATAAGAGGAATCTGTTTATGCGTAAGCTAAATTATGACTGATAAAACATAAAAGGCATCTTACACGATGCCTTTTTTATGATGTACACCTATTTAGCATAAGCTTACTTAACTTCTTCACCTAAGGCTTGTTTATCGGCATGATAGCTAGAGCGTACCATCGGGCCACATGCTGCGTGGGTAAAACCGATTTCTTTGGCATAATCGCCTAAAGCATCAAACTCCGCTGGCGGTACATATCGCTTCACCGGGAAATGGTGTTTGCTCGGTTGAAGGTACTGGCCAAGAGTAAGCATGTTCACGTTATGTGCACGCAAATCATCTAGCACAGTTTGCATTTCTTCGTTGGTTTCGCCCATTCCCATCATTAAGCCAGATTTGGTGGGTACATCAGGGTGTTGCTCTTTAAACTTACGTAGTAGCTCTAAAGACCATTTATAATTCGCACCTGGGCGACACTCGCGATACAAGCGCGGAATCGTTTCTAGATTGTGATTAAATACATCTGGTACGCCGTTCTTAAGTATTTCTAAGGCTCTGTCCATTCGACCACGAAAATCGGGCACTAAGACCTCAATAGTTGTGTTCGGGCTATGTTCACGAATGGCGTTAATACAATCCACAAAATGTTGCGCGCCACCATCGCGAAGGTCATCGCGATCAACTGAAGTGATCACAACATAATTTAGCCCCATCTCTGCAATGGTTTTAGCGAGCTTTTCAGGCTCCTCGGCGCTTGGCGGTAGAGGTTTGCCATGTGCAACGTCGCAAAATGGGCAACGTCGTGTACATATATCGCCCAAAATCATAAAGGTTGCCGTGCCTTTATTAAAGCATTCGGCAAGGTTAGGACAACTTGCTTCTTCGCATACTGAGTGAAGTTTATTTTTACGCAAAGTACTTTTTATGTGCTCAATACGGTCGGTAGTGCGCGGTAACTTAATTTTAATCCACGAGGGTTTACGCAGCATCTCTGCCTTTTCGGTAGGGACAATCGTGATTGGGATATGCTTAAGCTTATCCTCATCTCTTAATTTTACGCCAGCTTGTACTCGAGAGTTACTCATTAAAACCTTCTTTAAAAACGAATTGTTTGATGTTTAAAGCTTCACAAAAATGCTTAAGAACATGCTCTTGTGCTTCTTGCATTGATTTAGGTCCGGCTACATTGTTGCAATCTATCATTTCAAGACCAGCATAGCCACAGGGGTTTATCCGCTGAAAAGGTGCTAAGTCCATATCGACATTAAACGCTAAACCATGAAAAGACGCGCCTTTTCGAATACGTAAACCCACGGAGCAGATTTTTTTGTCATCTACATACACACCTGGGGCATCTTTTTTTGCGTAAGCCGCAGTGCCATACTCTTTTAGGGTCGCTACGATACAGTTTTCTAATGCAGAAACCAAATCACGCACACCCCACTTTGCGCGGCGAATGTCCAATAAGATGTACATCATTAGCTGACCTGGCCCGTGATACGTCACTTGTCCACCTCGGTCTACCTCAACTACCGGAATATCCCCCGGAAACAACACATGCTCTGCCTTACCTGCTTGACCTTGGGTAAACACAGGGGGGTGTTCGGTAAACCATATTTCATCTGCGGTTTGCGTATCGCGGGTATCGGTAAATGCCTGCATTTTATGAAATATAGGTAAATACGCTTGCTGACCAAGGTTACGCACAATGGTCGGCAGTTTAAAAGCCGTGGTTAGCTCAGCTTGCACGTTTGGCGTTGTTGCAGTAGCAGAGGGGGCATGTTCACTCAACTACAGCACTACCTTTACAATGTCGATATTTGCCAGCTCAGTATAAATTGTCTCCATGTGCTCTTTACTTGTCACAATCACGCTAACCGACACTGCATGATAATTACCTTTACTGCTTGGTTTTATACTTGGTGAATAGTCGCCCGGTGCATGAATTTGTAGGCACTCAACGACTTTTTCAGGCAAGCTTGGTGTGGCAATGCCCATCACCTTAAAAGTTTGTGAGCAAGGAAAGTCTAGTAGCTCGTCAAAACGTGTTTCCATTTTTCATTCAACCCTTATTCGTCAAAGCCTAGCTTTATGCTCACCCAGTCCATTGCTTTGTCAAAGATACCGCCTTCTTGTACTTCTTCTAGACTTACTAAAGGATAAGTAGCGATTGTTTCATCTTCAAGCATTAAGCTCAGGGTACCCACTTCCTTGCCTTTGCTAATGGGCGCTTCTAGTTTTTCAGAGAGCTCAAAATGGGCTTTAAGCTGCGCAGCTTGGCCGCGGGGAATAGTGATGGGGGTATCAACATTTATGCCTAATTCTACAGTGTCTTTGTCACCCATGAATATACGGTGAGCGACAAAGCTTTGCCCAGCAGTGTATGGCGTTACCGATTCAAAGAAACGAAATCCGTAGCGTAATAATTTCTTATTTTCAGATTTGCGAGCACGCTCACTTTCGGTACCCATTACTACTGAAATTAAGCGCATATCGCCTTGTGTAGCCGAAGTAATTAAGCTGTAACCCGAGTCAGAAGTATGCCCAGTTTTGATACCATCAACATTTAAGCTTTTATCCCACAATAAGCTATTACGGTTAAATTGCTTAATTCCATTGTAAGTGAACTCTCGTTGGCTGTAATACGCATATACCTCTGGTAATTCAGCGATAAGTGCTTTGGATAAAAGCGCCATGTCGCGGGGCGACGTGTAATGGTCGGCATCGTGTAAGCCATGACTGTTTACAAAGTTAGTATTACTCATGCCTAGGTTTTGCGCATGAGCATTCATCATGCTAGCAAAGGCAGATTCAGAGCCTGCCACATGTTCTGCGATGGCAACGCAGGCATCGTTACCTGATTGCACCATTATGCCTTGAAGCAGTTCATCAACACTCACTTTTGTGCCGACTTCAATAAACATTTTAGAGGAGTCAGGGAAGTTCTTTGCCCAAGCGTTCTCAGATACGGTAACTTCATCGGTTAATTTGATATTGCCGGCCTTTAATTCTTTACCTACAACATACACGGTCATAATTTTTGTAAGGCTTGCAGGTGCTAAGCGCTGGTCTATGTTTTTTTCGGCAATAACGTGGCCTGTGTGGTGGTCCATCAGTAAAAAACCACCTGCTGCAACACTTGGTACTGGTGGTATGACTACAGCTGCTTGTGCAAAGCTGAACATCACTAGGGTACAAATAAGGGTGAATAAGCGCATGGTGTTAAGGCTACCTTTTTAGTCGTCTTGTTCTTATGAATGTGCTCGATACAACGGAGCTAATATTTTATGTGCGAATTTTAGCGTATTGCTAATCGTAACAACAGGATTTTAGGTGCTTTCTTATGCGAAATTGGGCTAGTTAAGGATTAAGCTCAACTTGAAAGGCAGTATCAAATCCAATCTTTTGCAAAGCTTGGATAAGTTTTTGTGCACTTTGTTCATTTTCAACAGGACCTAAATGTAAACGATAGATGTTATCGAGCTTAGGAATACTGTTGGGAACTTGTAGTAGATTAGATAAACCGGTGGCTAAATCGCGTGCTTTACTCTCGTCTGAGGTGGCAGTAACTTGCACAAAAAGTAAGGTGTCATCTAACGATTCTTCAAGCACTTGTGGGCCATTACCCATACTCTCTCTTAGTTCAGAAGTACTTCGGTTATTGGCAATCGTACTGGAGGCAACGCTTGTTTGCAGAGTGTGGTTGTCTGTGTTGTTGTCGTTAGCAGCTAAACGGGTTTCAGCTTGAGTATTATTACCGATAGTTACTATACCGTCTTTGCTAACATGGATAATTTCGACTTTAACTCGGGTAACTCCCTTGCTATGAAAACCTAGCTTTTTTGCCGCACCGTAGGAAAGGTCTAAAATTCGATCGTCGTGAAAGGGGCCGCGGTCATTTACTCGCACTGTTGTAGTTTTATTGTTTTCTAAGTTAGTCACGCGTAAAAATGAGGGCAGGGGAAGTGTTTTATGGGCAGCGGTGAGGGCAAACATATCAAAGGTCTCGCCATTCGCGGTAGTATGCCCATGAAATTTCTGCCCATACCATGAGGCATAACCCTCTTCTTGGTATCCTTTGCTGTCTTGAAGGGGAGTGTAATAGCCTCCAAGCACCGTATAAGGACGACTTGTCCACACATTATGTGGTTCGTATACAGGAGTGGGTTCGACAAAGGCGAGTTCGCCATATTCAAATTTGGGAGCAGAGTCTTGTTTTTGTGAGTAACGAGAGCTTGAGGTCGGGCTGCTACTGCACGCCTGTAAAAAAAACGAGCAAATAACGATAAATAGTAGCGTTGAACGAGAATCCCTAGTCATAGTTAGCTTTCCCTTTTAAATACTCAAACCTTAAATTTATTATCTTAAATTTATTATATAGTGCTTATGTTTGCCAATGTTCATCTACCGTGACAATAGTCTTTTTTGTGTGCTTATAGACATCAATATACCAAAACCGGCTAATAAGGTAACCATAGACGTACCACCATAACTGATTAGGGGAAGAGGAACGCCCACTACGGGTAACAAACCAGATACCATGCCCATATTCACAAATACATAAACAAAAAAGGTCAGGGTTATACTGCCCGCGAGTAGCTTACTAAACGCATCTTGCGCCCGGTTTGCGATGTATAATCCGCGCAAAATGATGCACAAATACATGATCAATAAACCGGCAACACCTAATAAACCAAATTCTTCACTGTATACTGCAAAAATAAAGTCTGTATGGCGCTCAGGTAAAAACTCCAGTTGTGATTGGGTACCCTGCAACCAGCCTTTACCTTCAATGCCACCTGAGCCAATAGCGATTTTAGACTGAATAATATGATAACCAGATCCTAGCGGGTCGCTCTCAGGGTTCATGAATGTGATGACACGTTGCTTTTGATAATCGGCCATCAAAAAGAACCACATAATGGGCGCAAATGCACCACCAAGCAGCGCAATATAGCTTATGAGCTTCCAAGCCATTCCAGCAAGAAATAACACAAATATACCAGAAGAGGCAATCAGCAAAGAAGTACCTAAATCAGGTTGTTTTGCTATCAATATGGTGGGAATAAATACCAACACAAAACCAATTAGGATATCGCGGTTTCGCGGGGGAAGTCCCTTTCTGCTTATATACCATGCGACCATTAAAGGTACCGCTAGTTTTAGGATTTCTGAGGGTTGAAAACGAATAAAACCAAAATCAAGCCAACGCTGTGCACCTTTACCCATATCACCTACCAGTAACACCGCAACAAGCATTAGTACGCCTACCACATAGAAGTAAATTGATGCGCGCTGATACAGCATAATAGGCACTTGCGCTAGCACTACCATTACTGTGATAGCCAAGCCGAGTCGAACCAACTGACGATTGACCAAATCCCAATCTTGACCACCAGAAGAATATATTGTGAGTAGGCCTACCAACATTAAACACAACAAAGAAAACAGCAAAAAACCGTCAATATGAATTTTTTCTAAAATAGAGCGTCTCGCGGGAGTAAAGGCCTTACTCATTGCATCCTATCCTGCTCGGCAGTCTCTTCAGAGTTTACATTGGCTTGCGCTATTTTATTTGCTTGTGAACCAAAATAAAAATCCATTACGTTTCTAGCAACGGGGGCTGCATTTGCTCCGCCGCCGCCGGCATTTTCTATCGCGACCGCTACGCTAATTTGTGGCGAATCGTAAGGAGCAAAACCAATAAATACCGCGTTATTTCTAAGCTCTTCTGATACTTCCTCAACTTCGTACTCTTCGTCTTGAGCAACTGTAAATAATTGAGCCGTCCCAGTTTTACCTGCTGCGATATAGTCGGTGCCTTCAAATGCTCTTAGGGCTGTGCCGTCAGGTCTATTAGCTGTGCCGTACATTGCATCGAGTATAACGTGCCAATTGGTTTCATCTATAATAGGAATGGGGGCTTTCATCTCTACAGGAAGTGGGTCAACGTTGCCCTCAACCATGTAACCGCGCATAAGTCTTGGTACATGCCGCTGTCCTTTATTTACTAAAAATGTAAGAGATTGCGCAAGCTGCAAGGGGGTGGCACTCCAATAACCCTGACCGATGCCTACTGAAATAGTATCGCCAACATACCAAGGTTCATTAAACCGTGCGCGTTTCCAACCACGCGAGGGCAATATGGCACTGGATTCTTCATACAAGTCAATGCCGGTAAATTGGCCAAAGCCAAATTCAGTCATATATTCGTTAATGCGGTCAATGCCAAGCTTACTCGCAAGTTCGTAGTAAAAGGTATTGCACGACACTTCAAGCGACCGAGTCACATCGACATCACCATGACCCCATTTTTTCCAATCACGCCATACATGCGACACATTAGGTAAACGGAAGGTTCCATTATCTTTAATCGTGTACTCTGGAGTGATAGTTTTATCTTCAAGGCCAGCTAAGGCGAGAAAGGGTTTTACGGTGGACGCCGGCGGGTATCGCCCTTGCGTGGCTCTGTTCAGTAGTGGGCTGTGATTGGAGTTAAGCAGTTTAGAGTATTCTTTTTGGCTAATGCCATGTACAAATAAGTTCGGATCGTAACTTGGACTACTATAGAGCGCCAATACTCCGCCATCACGGGTATCTGTAATGACCACTGAACCTCTTCTGCCAGCGAGTTGTAGTTGTGCTTGTTTTTGCAATTCAATATCTATATTTAAGGCTATATCTTTGCCGGGAATAGGAGGCTGAAGGTCCAGTACGCGAATGATTCGCCCTTGGTTATTTACCTCTACCTGCTGATAACCCACCGAGCCGTGTAGTGTTTGCTCATGGTATTTCTCAACCCCTTGCTTACCAATGTCGTGAGTTGCAGCATAATTAGCTGCCTCGCCATTTTCTTGTAGTTTATTCAGATCGCGCTTATTAATGCGGGCTACATAGCCAAGCATATGCGTTAAGGTATCTTTAAACGGGTAATAACGAGAGAGCCTAGCTTCTATACTAACACCCGGGAAACGGTATTGATTTGCGGCAAATATTGCGACATCTTCTTGGCTTAGCTGCTTTCTTAAAGCCACCGGTTTAAATCTGCGTTGACGCTTTCTATCGCGTTGAAAATCGTCTAACTCGTCGGTGGTCAGAGACATTAAATCAGTGAGTTGTGCCAAGGTTTCATCTAAATTTTCGACGTCTTCAGGCACTATTTCTAAGGTGAAAACAGGTTTGTTTTCGGCCAAAATTACGCCGTTGCGATCATAAATAAGGCCGCGGTTAGGCGCAATCGGCAGAACCTTTATACGGTTTCCGTTGGAGCGGGTTTGGTAGTCTTCAAATTGATTTACCTGCAGATGATACAGGTTCACGATAATTAGGCTTAAAAAGATAACAACAAAGAGCATCGAGACAAAGGTACGACGAGCAAAAAGATTTGCCTCGGCGGAGTGATCACGAATTGTTTGTCGTTTCTTCACCTATCTACTCTCTGTGATATGGGTGGTTTTGCGTAACTGACCATGCGCGGTACAGCGCTTCGGCAACGATCACCCTCACCATCGGATGGGGCAGTGTTAAGTCTGACAACGACCACTTTTGCTCCGCCGCTGCTTTGCACTCATTCGATAAACCTTCCGGGCCACCAATTAGCAAACTGACATCTCTGCCATCCATCTTCCAACGTTCAATTTGCCCAGCTAAATCCTCTGTGGACCAAGATTTACCCGTAACTTCCAAGGCAACAATTCGATTACCTTTTGGAATACTTTGCAAGCACTTTTGGCCTTCTTCAAAGGTGACTTTTTCGATGTTGGTCGTTTTCGTTCGTTTGCCCGGTGTGATTTCGGTAAAAGTGACTTTACAATCGCTTGGGAAACGCTTGATATATTCGTTCGTCCCTTCGACTACCCATTTGGGCATTTTGTTCCCCACGGCAACCACTTGAATATGCATGTGCTGCTAAACTTATTGCCAGAGCTTTTCTAATTGGAAAAAGTCTCGGGTCTCGTCTTGCATAACATGGGCAACCACATCACCTAAATCGACTAACACCCATTCACCTACGTCTTTACCTTCGACACTTAATGGCGCATGGCCTGCCGCTTTACTCTCTTTTATTAGGTTCTCAGCAATGGAGGCGACGTGACGCTTTGAGTTGCCTGAACAGATGATTAAAGTGTCGGTTACGGTGCCTTTTTCAGACACGTCAATGACCACAACGTCGCGGGCTTTCATGTCTTCTACTTTATCTATAACAAATTGTGTAAATGTATCTTCTTTCAATCTTATACCTATATTCTGTCTGTGCTTAGATGTGTGCCATTTTTTATGGCATTTAATATAAATTGTGCGCCTGAATGTATTGAATGAGTTCTGGCGGTAAATAATCGTTAACCGATTCACCCTGCTGTAAGGCTTGGCGAACCATAGTCGAGGATACTCTTACAGTGTCATTAACAAAAAACACCAGTTCCCCGTGTTTAGATGCACGTAGTATACCGTTTATATCCTTATTTTGCGCATTTTGTGTCGATTCATTTAATAAATGTGCCGTGCTTGGCAATAATGCTAATAATTTTGTTGGTAGTTGTGGTGTATACCCTTCAGCTTCATAGCTTGATGTCGCTTTATCATAGGATTTATAGGGTTCTGAATTATTTGCATATGTTTTAAAGTCGTTTATGAAAATACGGTTCTGGGTTTGGCTCTTAAAATACTGTACGAACTGAGCTTCGTTTTTGCTGGCTTGGTCAGTGCCTGTTTTTGAATCACTGCGCATTAGTACAATGATATGGCATCGCGACAAAATTGATTCTGCTTCATACCATGTGCTCAAGCCTAAAAACGCATCAAGCCCCATTACAAAGCAAATAGCTTGTTCAGGGTTTTGGGCATTTAAGCGCTCAAGTGTGTGGGCGCTGTAACTAGGCGCATCAAGCGATATTTCAATTTCATTTACACGAAGACGAGAATCTTGTTTTGCCAACAGTTTTGTCATGGCGAGGCGGTGTTGCGAACTTATACGCGTATTTTTGTGCACGGGAATATGGCTAGGAATTAAGTCGCACTCGTTTACTTTAAGGCGGTCTAACAACTCACATAAAGGAAGAATATGGCCGTTGTGTGGTGGGTCAAAGGTTCCACCAAAAATCAATTTAAGATCAATTTTGGAGGCATTGGAGGAGTCTTTCATTACGCGCTTAATGAGAAGTGCTCTAGGGGGGCCGGTAAAAACAATAGGGCTAAATGACTGAGCAATACATAAGGTTTTTGTACACTCTCAGATTTTAAAACGGCATCAGCTTGCTGCAAATGTGTAATTAATATACTGATATGCGCAGGACTTAATCTCATCAGCGCACTGTTATACAAACTCTGTTTGTTTTGCCAGATTCGCATTTTTGCATAAGGGATCGTTTCCCCTCGTTGACGGAAGCCTAAACACTGCTCTAAAAGTTGAGCTTCACGAATTAAAGACCACAAAATGATATTAGGCTCCAACCCCTCACTCTCCAAACGGTAGAGTATTTTAATTGCTCGTCGCATATTGCCTGCAAGTACTTCATCGCTGAACTGAAACACGGTAAAGCGTGATTGATCAACACTGGCCTTTGTAACTTGCTCTGCATCTATGCTGCTAGCATTTGGGAATAACAAGGCGAGCTTTTCAAGTTCTTGGTTGGCAGCAAGTAGATTACCTTCGTTTAAGTCAGCAATGGTATTGATGGCATCGCTGGTAAGGGGGATTTTTCGCTCATGGGCTTTTTGCTTCAGCCATTGTTTAAGTTGTGAGCCTTGCAATTCATAGCAGTGACAAAACCAAGCGTTAGCCGACACTTGTTTGAACCACTTTGCTTTTTGCACATCTTGGGCAATTTTAGGGCCTTGAATGAGCAATAAAGTATCAGGGCCAATGTTGCTGGCAACATCGCTTAATACTGTGCCACCTTTTGCTCCGGGTTTGCCCGTAGGAAGTGTTAGCTCAATATATTGTTTGTCTGAAAACAGAGACATGGCCTGGGTCGCATCAACTAACTCATTCCACGAAAAGTCGCTATCAGCATTCAGTGTCTGGCGCTCATCAAAACCGTTGTCTTTTGCCTTTTGACGCACAGCATCTATGATTTCTTGCTTTTGCTGAGGTTCATCCCCAAACAGCAGCACAATGGGAGGCAGAGGATGCTTGGCAAGATGGGCAGTAAACTGGTTGGGCTTTAATTGCATTAATTTGCGCCCGATTCGATTGGTGCTTGGGATACTGCTAATGAATATTGGCTCGACAATAACCTAATAATACGGTCTGCGGTTTCATCTCGCATTTCTTCCATAATCAACTCAAACTCTCTCGCCTTTGCAAGAATCTGACGTGGGTCGTCTTGATATTCTCGCGTTACAGACATGGTATTATTGATAGGCTGGGCGTTGGGAAAGATCACCTCATAGTCGACCGAATAAATAAGTTCGTATTCAGCCACTTGCCCACTTGAAAATACCGACAGCAAGCGCCGCTCAACATTTTCTGGTTGTAAGTTTATCATTACTGTTTCACTGGGTTTTAACGTGAGGGCGTCTTCAGAGTCAGCTTTCAAGCTATTAAGCTGATATACCGGTAGACGTGTGTCAAGTGAACGGGAGAGCGGGTTGTATTGCAAAGATGCATTAATTACAACAGTATTTAGTTGTGTCGGCAAGGCCTGAGAGCCACGCAAACTGAAACCACATCCACTCACCATGGCGGCGATAAGGCCAAGAGATATTATTCTAAGCATCTTTATTTTTATCGAGCTCAAAGCTTCTTTTCCTTTCAGGTCACTTTGCCGAGCCATAGCATCAAAGCTAGGCTCGGCCACTATGCGCTAGTTAGCCACGATGTTCACTAGGCGCCCAGGTACAACAATTACTTTGCGCACGGTTTTGCCATCGGTAAAGCTTTTGACGTTTTCGTGTGCTAACGCAAGCGCTTCAAGTGAGGCTTTGTCAATGTTGGCTGCGACGGTTAATTTTGCTCTAAGCTTACCGTTCACTTGCACAATAATTAGCTTTTCGTCTTCTACCATTGCACGTTTATCAGCAGTTGGCCAATCAGCGCTTTGTAAAGCATCGCTTTGACCTAGCAATGACCATAGCGCCTCACATATGTGTGGCGTAAATGGGTTTAGCATTTTTGTCAGCGCAACAACGCCCTCGTAAAAAACAGCCGCATCTTGCTCATCGTTGATTTCATATTTTTGCAAGGCATTGAGCAATTCCATCATCTTGGCAACTGCCGTATTAAAGGTTTGTCGACGTGCGACATCATCGGTAATTGACTCAATTTTACTGTGAACTTCTTTACGTAGCGCTTTTTGCGTTTTTGTTAACGCAGATGCATCGATTGCAGCAAGCTGTTGTTGCATATTACGCTCTACAAACTCGCTCACCAAACGCCATAATCGGCGTAAAAAGCGATTGGCACCCTCTACACCAGATTCTATCCACTCTAGGTCTTGCTCAGGTGGAGCAGCAAACATGGTGTAAAGCCTAATGGTGTCTGCGCCATAAATGTCGATAACTTTTTGTGGGTCGATGCCGTTATTTTTAGACTTTGACATCTTAATCATGCCCGCGTATTCGACGGCTTCACCACTTTCAATAACTTTTCCCCCTATGATGCGCCCTTTGTCGTCGCGCTCAATTTCAATGGAATCGGGTGCATGCCATATCTCTTTGCCATTATCGGCTTTTGAATAAAACGCATTTGCTAATACCATGCCTTGGCAGAGTAAACGTTTAAAGGGTTCGTCGGAGTTTACCAAGCCCTCATCGCGCAGCAGTTTATGGAAAAAGCGAGCATATAGAAGATGCAAAATAGCATGTTCAATACCGCCAATGTATTGGTCTACTGGCAGCCAATAATTCGCTTCGTGCGGCGCTAACATGGCATCAGATGGCGCTGATGCATAGCGTGCGTAGTACCAAGAGGACTCCATAAAGGTATCGAAGGTGTCGGTTTCACGTAGCATATTCACGCCGTTGTGCTGAGCTTTGGCCCACTCAGGATCAGCCTTTATTGGCGAGGTTACACCATCCATGACCACATCGGTGGGTAAACGTACGGGCAAATCTTGTTCAGCAACTGGATGAGAATTTCCTTCTTCATCGTTAACAATGGGGATAGGTGCTCCCCAATAACGTTGGCGCGATACCCCCCAGTCTCGTAAACGATAGTTCACCGTCTTTTTGCCTTTGTTCATTGAGGCGAGCTTGTCGGCAATTGCGTTAAAGGCGTCTTCGAAGGACATACCCGAATATTCGCCCGAATTAATCACTGTATTTTTTTCGCAATATGCCGCTTTGCTGATGTCGGCATCGCCATCATCACTCTTAAACTCAACCACTTGCTTGATTGGAAGTGTGTATTTTGTCGCAAATTCCCAATCGCGTTGGTCATGTGCTGGTACCGACATGACCGCGCCGGAGCCATAGCCCATTAGTACAAAGTTAGCAATCCAAATAGGCATGGTGTCGCCGGTGAGAGGATGAATGGCGGTTAAACCAGTATCCATTCCAAGCTTTTCCATGGTCGCTAAATCGGCTTCGGCGGTCTTTGTGTTTTTACATTGTTCAATAAAATCGGCTACCTTTGGATTGTTTTCACCAACCGCTAACGCAATAGGGTGTTGTGCAGCAATAGCCAAATAGGTAGAACCATAGAGGGTATCAGGGCGTGTGGTATATACTTCAATCTCGCTATAACCTGCACTTTGCTCTGACAAATCAAAACTAATATCTACCCCTTCCGAACGACCAATCCAGTTGCGCTGAGCAGTTTTAACTTGTGCTGGCCAGTCGGGTAATTTATCTAAATCGCTGAGTAGTTGGTCGGCGTAATCAGTGATTTTTATAAACCACTGGGGGATTTCTTTTTGTTCAACTAGAGCGCCCGAGCGCCAGCCGCGACCGTCTATGACCTGCTCATTTGCAAGCACTGTTTGGTCGATTGGGTCCCAATTTACGGTTGCATGTTTTTTGTAAACTAAGCCCTTTTCAAACAAACGAGTGAAAAACCATTGCTCCCAGCGATAATACTCAGGATCGCAGGTGGTGACTTCGCGCCGCCAATCGTAGCCAAAACCCAGGGCATTGAGTTGGCCTTTCATGTATTCGATATTTTGTAGTGTCCACTTTGCCGGCGCAGTTTTATTTTCTATTGCGGCATTTTCAGCAGGCAAACCAAAAGCATCCCAACCAATCGGCTGCAGTACATTTTTACCTTGCATACGCTGGAAACGGCTTACTACGTCACCAATGGTGTAGTTGCGCACATGCCCCATATGCAAACGTCCACTGGGGTAGGGGAACATCGACATGCAATAATATTTTTCTTTGCTGTCATCTTGATTGGCTTCAAAGACTTTGCTTTGCTGCCAATGTGTTTGCGCGTGCGCTTCAATGCTCTGAGGGTCGTATTGGTGTTGCGTGCTGGCCGCATTTTCGTCGTAGCTAGACATCTATTTTGCGATTCTCATTTTTGGGATAACATTAGCCCTATAGAATACCTTGGCTAGCCCATACATCACAAGTTTTTATAGGCAGTAAACGTAGTCAATATAAATTTTTGCACGCTGGTAGCTGATAATGAGATATAGTAGCGTGCAATAAATCATAGTATAGCCTGTTTCAGTAAACCTTAACCTTCATAAAAGCCGATATATGACAATAAAAGACGTTGCCCAAAGCACGCGCCTCTCACATGAACAACTCTCCGCACGCATTTCGCTTTCGGATGTCGCTACAAGTGCAGACACCGAACTAAATGTGTCAGACCTTTTAATCGGGCAAGAGCGTGCTAAACGTGCGTTTGAATTTGGTTTAGGCGTGAACTCTCCTGGCTACAACATGTATGTTATGGGTGAGCAGGCGACCGGGCGTTACACGCTTATAAAAGAATATATTGAAAAACACACATCGGCGCAGAACGAGCTTTACGATTGGTTGTATTTAAACAATTTGGAAAACGAGCGTGAACCTAAGGTATTGCGTTTACCGGCGGGAGACAGCGCTGAATTTGTCCGCGACATCGAAACCTTCATTGACGAGGTGATGGCTACGTTCCCAGCGTCTTACGAAAATCCTGGTTATCAGAGAAGAAAAGCTGCGATTACGCGGCATTTTGAGCAAAAATACGATAAAGCCATCGACCAAGTTGAAAAACTCGCTTTTCAAAAAGGAATAGCCTTAGTTGAAGAGGGTAACAACGTGAGCTTTGCGCCAATCGTAGAGGGAAAGCCTGTAAGCGATGCAGATTTTTCAAGGCAATCAGACCAAACTAGAGAACATTACTACGAGTTAATCGATGCTTTAGAAGTTACTCTGACCGAGGCCTTACTTGAATTGCCAGGTTGGCAGCGTGAGTCAGCTGAACAACAAAAAGCGTTGAAAATCGAAATGGCAGAGCAGGGGATCCGCCCGCTGATCAAAAATTTAGAGCAGAAACACAATAATAACATTCCGATTTTAAAATACTTAAAACAACTAAAATCGCACATAGTCGACACCGTGATTGAAACACTTTCAGAAGAGCATAAAGACGATAAACAAGACGAGTTTGACCGCCGCGATATGCTCATCGACATGTATTCACCCAATTGTATGGTGAGCAATAAACCTCAAGCGCAAGCGCCTTTGATTTATGAGGCAAATCCAAGCTATCAGAATTTGTTTGGTAAAATTGAATATACCAGTGTGCAAGGTTCTGTCTACACAAACTATCGCATGATTACCGCGGGCGCATTGCATCGTGCAAACGGCGGTTATTTAGTGCTTGATGCAGACAAGCTGTTGTCGCAAGCCCATGTATGGGAAGCGTTGAAATTGGCACTTAAGTTTGGTCGTATAAAGTTGGAATTGCCGCAACAAGAAGTAGGCATGGTCAACTCAATTACGCAGACCCCTGAACCAATGGATTTAAGCTGTAAGCTAATATTGTTAGGCTCGCGAGATTTATATTACGCACTCGTAGACTACGATCATGAGTTTCCGGAGCTGTTTAGAGTGTTAGTCGATTTCGAAAATGAAATTGACGTTAATCCTCACAATTTACAACACTTTGTTGCGCGTATTACCAAAGAAGCCCATTCACTTGGTTTACAATCAATCTCGCAGGACGCCGCAGAAAAACTGATCCAACAAAGTCTTAAAATTGCTGAGCACCAAAGCAAGCTTAGCGCCCGTTTTGCCGATATTTTAGAGCTAATACACGAGGCAAAATATTTTTGCGACCTCGCCCAGCGCACAGATTTGTTATTGGTCGATATTGAAGCCGCTCTTAGCGCCAAGAAAATGCGTACCGGACGCGTGGCTGATAACTTCCTGCAAGATATTCAAGAGGGTCACGTACTTATCACCACGGGTGGAGACGCTGTGGGTACGCTAAATGGTTTAACTGTATTAGAGGTTGGCGATACTGCCTTTGGCACACCTGCAAGAGTTACTGCCACCGTATACGCTGGTAGCAGTGGTGTGGTAGATATTGAAAGAGAAGTTGAGTTAGGTCAGTCGATTCACTCTAAAGGCGTATTGCTACTTACCGGTTATTTAGGTAATAAATATGCGCAGGACTTCCCCTTGACCTTGTCTGCTAACATTGCCCTTGAGCAGTCGTATGGATATATCGATGGGGACAGTGCGTCTTTAGGAGAGTTGATTGCGCTAATTTCGGCCTTGACCGATATTCCCTTGAAACAAAGTGTCGCCATCACCGGTTCAATTAACCAATTGGGCGAAGTGCAAGCGGTAGGTGGTATTAATGAAAAAATTGAAGGCTATTTTCAATTATGTAAAAGCCGCACCTTATGTGGCGAGCAAGGTGTCATTATTCCGTACTCAAATCGCGTGAACTTGATGTTAAGTGATGAAGTTATCAATGCAGTTCGAGAAAGACGTTTTCACATCTATACAGTGGATAATGTGGATCAAGCGCTCAGCATAATGACGGGTAAAGTCGCGGGTGTATTGAATAGCCGTGGCAGATTTCCTAAACATTCAGTACATGAGCGAGCGGTGCATCGCTTATTCTCGATTTATGCAACTGTCAATGGTGGCCACGACGATTAGCGCGGCCACGTGCATTTATTAACCGTTTGCGATGCGAGTTGTTTGCTTGCAGTTACTTAGGAGGCATTCTCAAGCCGCCATCAAGGCGAATAGTTTCTGCGTTTAGGTATTTGTTCTCAAAAATATGTAGTACGAGCTTCGCGAACTCTTCTGGTAAGCCCAAGCGTTTTGGAAATTGTACGTTTGCCGATAGTGCATCTTGTACTTTTTCCGGCATAGCTAGCAACATTGGCGTACCCATAACCCCCGGCGCAATAGTATTGACGCGAATACCTAAAGGTGCTAAGTCTCGTGCCATGGGTAAACAAAGACCAATAATGCCGCCTTTACTTGCCGCATACGCTGTTTGCCCAATTTGACCTTCGTAACCTGCAACTGATGCGGTATTGATAATGACGCCGCGCTCACCGTTGTCATCTTCGTTCTTCGCGAAGTGAGATGCGGCAACTCTTGCAACATTAAATGAACCAACTAGGTTGATATTAATGACTTTTGCAAAGTCACCCAACGGCATGGGATTTCCCTCTCTGTCGAGGCTGCGTTTGGCGGGGGCAATACCCGCACAGTTTACGCATAGTCTTATATTAGTGCGGTCTGCAAACACTTGTTTTATGGTATCGTCGACGGCCTGCTCACTGGTTACATCGATTTGGTAAAAGCTACATTGTTCACTCCCAAACTCTGCAATGCGTGCCTCACCAGCTTCCTCGTTAATATCGAGCATAGCAACATGCCAGCCAGCCTCGATGAGCTTTTTACTTGTGGCATAGCCTAAGCCTGAACAGCCACCCGTTACAATTGCAGTTGTTAGCATAATGGGGTCTCCTGAGCTTGCTTAGCGGCGAGGTAGGGTGATTTTACTGTCTTCACTTGGTTTATAGATAACCAGAACATGTCCGATAGTTTGCACTTTGTGTGCTTTTGTTTCGCCCACAATTGCATCCATAATGAGGGCCTTTTCTTCACGGTCATCCGATGGCACTTTTACTTTAATTAACTCGTGATGCTTGAGTGCATTTTCGATTTCAGCGACAACGCCTTCAGTTAGTCCGTTACCACCAAGTTGCACGACTGGCTTGAGAGGATGGGCTAAGCCTTTTAAATACTGCTTCTGCTTTGTTGTTAAATTCATGAACCTGACTAATTTTTAAAAGAATAATTGAGCTTGTTTGACACTTGCAGCGACTTATTCGCTTTTTAGATGTTAACAAACCTTGAATTCCAGCATTCTACCTTCACTTATATAGCAATGCGACATTTGTAACCGTATTAAACACAATTATTTGACGCATTGTGATGTATTGTGGAAACAAACGGGCCCTAGTACAGCATTATTATCCATTTGTTTTTGCTATTATGATTTTGTGAAAGTAAGGTTAAATCAAGCTGTTAGGTCACTCGTGGAGGTTTTTTTTTACACTTGTTTATACACTTTACTTTTATTTTCAAAGTGTGAGTGAGCAAATTTACGTTGAGCAACGTAATTTAATAGAACAAAAACAACAGCATTCAATCAAGTTTGGCTATCGTCACATTGATAGGTGGTTGGTGGCGTAGCTAGGCAATATATAGTAGTCTTAAGTGTGGTCGTTAAAATGGCGAATCACATCCAAATTTTAAATAAGCTTATTGATTAGAGGTAAGTAGCGTTGAGCGATATGGCAAAAAATCTCATCTTGTGGTTATTCATAGCAGTCGTGCTAATGATGGTTTTCAAGAATTTTTCTGGACAGGAAACCGTCAGAGCACAAACTGACTACACCACCTTCATAACCGAAGTGGAGCGCGGGGACATTCGCGAGGTCACTATAAGTCAAAATGAAATCAAAGGCCTAAAGCGCAACGGCGAACCTTTTGTGACTTACATTCCATACCGAGACGACCAATTAATGTCGGATTTGGTGAAAAATGACGTTAAGGTATTTGGTCAGGAGCCAGAGCAAACAAATTGGCTTGCTCAAATCTTTATTTCTTGGTTCCCAATGTTGCTATTGATTGGTGTATGGATATTCTTTATGCGTCAAATGCAAGGTGGGGGTGGGCGAGGGGCTATGTCCTTCGGTAAAAGTAAAGCTAAGCTTCTAAATGAAGAGCAGATCAAAACCACGTTTGCAGATGTTGCGGGTTGCGACGAAGCAAAGGAAGACGTAACCGAGCTTGTTGACTTTCTACGTGACCCTACCAAATTTCAAAAATTAGGTGGCAAAATCCCCAAAGGCATCTTGATGGTGGGGCCGCCAGGAACGGGTAAAACTTTACTTGCCAAAGCCATTGCCGGTGAAGCAAAAGTGCCGTTCTTTGCGATATCAGGTTCAGATTTTGTTGAGATGTTCGTTGGTGTCGGTGCATCTCGTGTACGTGACATGTTTGAGCAAGCAAAAAAATCTTCACCGTGTATTATCTTTATCGACGAGATTGATGCAGTAGGTCGCCAACGTGGCGCTGGTTTAGGCGGTGGGCACGATGAACGTGAACAAACGCTTAACCAAATGCTAGTAGAAATGGATGGCTTTGAAGGTCATGAGGGCATCATAGTGATTGCTGCGACTAACCGTCCAGACGTACTTGACCCTGCGTTATTGCGCCCTGGTCGTTTTGACCGACAAGTAGTTGTTGGTTTACCGGACATCCGTGGCCGTGAACAAATATTAAAAGTGCATATGCGTAAAGTGCCATTAGGCGACGATGTGGAAGCATCGGTAATTGCTCGAGGTACACCAGGATTCTCTGGTGCAGATTTAGCCAACTTGGTCAATGAGGCTGCGTTGTTCGCTGCCAGAACGAATCGTCGTGTAGTATCGATGGAGGAGTTCGATAAAGCCAAAGACAAGATAATGATGGGCGCTGAACGTAAGTCCATGGTAATGACCGAAGAAGAAAAAACTATGACGGCTTACCACGAGGCTGGGCACGCTATTGTTGGTCGACTTGTGCCAGAGCATGACCCTGTTTATAAAGTGTCTATTATTCCTCGCGGACGAGCGCTCGGTGTTACCATGTACCTGCCAGAGCAAGATCGTGTTAGTTACAACAAGCGCCATCTCGAAAGTATGATATCTAGTTTGTACGGTGGGCGTCTGGCTGAAGAAATTATTTACGGCGAAGAAATGGTAACAACAGGTGCGTCAAATGATATAGAACGTGCTACCGACATCGCTAAGAAGATGGTTACTCAATGGGGCTTGTCGTCGAAGCTAGGAGCACAGTTATTTGCTGAAGAAGAAGGTCAAGTATTTTTAGGTCGCTCAATGAGTAAATCATCGAGCATGTCTGACGAAACAGCACGTATTATCGACTCTGAAATTAAGCTATTAATTGATAGAAACTACCAGCGAGCAGAGAAAATGTTACGCGACAATATGGACATACTCCACGCGATGAAAGATGCGTTGATGAAGTATGAGACCATTGACGCCAGACAAATCGACGATCTCATGGCAAGAAGAGAGGTTCGTCAGCCTGCCGATTGGGACAAAGATGACCGTTCAAATTCTACCCCACCATCTGGCGGTGAGAAACTAGACGTTGGTCGTGAAGATGAACCAAAAGCTGACGGCGAAGGTGAAACAACGCCATCAAGCTAGTCATAACATGATGTATAAAACACCGACTTCTTAGTCGGTGTTTTTGTTTGTAACGCCCTTCAGCCAATTCGTTTTTAATTTTTACTAGTGTGAGTATTAATTTTTATCGCAATTACGTTATGATTAGCGCTAGCTTTGTTGTTGGGGCAATCAACAGATGATGATATTCAAAAATAAAACTATTGTGTTTGACGCACCAAAAATAATGGGGATTTTAAACGTTACCCCAGACTCGTTTTCTGATGGTGGTCAATTCAATCAGGTAGATGCAGCTCTTGCTAGAGCTGAAGCTATGGTAAAGCAGGGTGCCAGTTTTATTGACATTGGTGGTGAATCCACTCGCCCCGGCGCGACACCAGTGTCGTTAGATGAAGAGCTAGAGCGCGTTATTCCGGCTATTGATGCAATTAGCAATGCGCTAGAGGTGGTCATTTCAGTTGATACGAGTAAAGCACAGGTGATGCAAGAAGCGGCTAATCATGGAGCAACGTTAATTAACGACGTGCGCGCGCTACGAGAGCCAGGAGCACTTGAAACGGCTGCTCAGTTAGCCAAAGAACATAATATCCCCACTTGTATTATGCACATGCAAGGTTCACCTGAAGACATGCAAGATGCGCCAAAATACGACTCTGTTGTAGATGAAATTAATAGCTTTTTTACGCAGCAGATTGAAAGACTTACTAATGCCGGTTTTTCCTACAACCAGATTATGCTTGACCCAGGTTTTGGTTTCGGCAAAACCCTTGACCACAACTATGAAATGCTTAAATACTTCACACACTTTACGCAATTCGATTTACCGGTATTAGCAGGTACATCGCGCAAATCGATGATTAGTAAATTGCTAAATGTTGACGTTAATAATACCCTTACGGGAGACATCAGCATTAATACCATAACGGCAATGGCCGGAGCCAGTGTCTTGCGTGTTCATGATGTAAAAGAAGCCATGGATGTGGCGCGTATAATAGAAAAAATAAATCAATTAAAATAAAGGGTAGGGCATGTCGAAAAGACAATATTTTGGTACTGATGGTATTCGCGGCAGAGTAGGCGAAAGCGTAATAAATCCAGAGTTTGTTACCAAATTAGGCTGGGCCGCGGGCAAAGTACTTGCTGGGACTGGAACAAATAAAGTCCTTATAGGTAAAGACACTCGTATTAGCGGCTACATGCTGGAATCGGCGTTAGAGGCTGGGCTTTCCGCAGCTGGCATCAATATCGGTCTATTAGGGCCAATGCCAACACCTGCCATCGCTTACTTAACTAAGACTTTCCGCTCTGAGGCGGGCATTGTAATAAGTGCCTCTCACAACCCTTATTATGACAACGGCATTAAGTTCTTTTCTTCGATTGGACAAAAGCTCGACGACGATATTGAGTTTGCGATTGAACAGCAAATGAAACAGCCGATGACTTGCGTAGATAGCGACAAACTTGGCAAAGCCACACGCGTCAACGACGCTGCTGGTCGTTACATTGAATATTGCAAGGGTACCTTTCCCTCAGATTTGTCCTTAAAAGGCTTAAAAATTGTAGTAGATTGTGCGCACGGAGCTACGTATCACATTGCGCCGAATGTATTATCAGAGCTTGGTGCACAGGTCATTGAAATAGGCACTGCACCTGATGGCCTTAATATTAACCACCAGGTTGGTGCCACATCATTGCGGGCTACCGTAGCTGCGGTCAAAGAGCATAATGCCGATTTTGGCTTTGCTCTGGACGGCGACGGTGACCGCATTATGATGGTTGATGAAAAAGGCCAGGTGATAGACGGAGACCAAATAATATTTATCATTGCCAGAGACGCATTGAAGGCAGGTAATTTGCAGGGCGGTGTAGTTGGTACAAAAATGTCTAATTTGGGCATGGAATTAGCGCTTGAGCAACTTGGTGTACCCTTTAAACGAGCTGATGTGGGCGATAGATATGTTTTAGAGCTACTGAACCGCCATAACTGGTGTATTGGTGGCGAAAACTCAGGTCACGTTCTCAACCTACAATATGCCACTACAGGGGATGGGATTGTAGCTGGTTTGCAAGTAATAGCGGCAATGCTAAGAGCTCATATGACTTTGAGTGAAATCTCTTCTGGCTTTAAAAAGTTTCCGCAAAAACTGGTGAATGTTAAGTATAACGATGCCGGGCAAAATCCTTTAGACAGCGATGCGGTGCAAAAAGCAGTCAAGGCCGCCGAGAATAGCATGGGTTCCACGGGGCGAGTATTGCTGCGTAAAAGCGGCACCGAGCCTCTTATTCGGGTTATGGTTGAAGCGCAAGAAAGTGAAGTATCCGATTCTTGGGCGAATAAGATTGCCGACGAAGTAAAGGCATTTACCGCTTAGCTTTTAGGCGACGTATTGTTGCATGAATAAAATTGCATGGTTAGAGCAGCGCTGTTGCCGTGTAAACAATCTCAGAATATAGCAAAAAATTTCGCATTAGCCGCTTGTATATTTGGCTATGGTTAGTTAATATCAGCGCCGCTTTAAGTACCGCGGCATTTAAGGAGTTCTTGAATGAGCACAACACGTCAAAAAATGGTAGCTGGTAATTGGAAAATGAACGGCAACCTAGCGTTAATCGACGAGTTTAAACAGAACCTTAAAGTACCGGTTACAGCCGATGTTGTTATTTGTCCTCCTGCGACTTATTTGCCCCTGGCTAAAGGAGCGCATTTTAAAGTAGGCGCACAAAATATTAGCGAGCACGAAAAAGGCGCTCACACAGGTGATATCTCGGCAGATATGTTGAATGATGTAGGCATAGACTATGTTATTCTCGGGCATTCTGAAAGACGCCAAGACCATGGCGAAAGCAATGTGTTAGTCGCTCAAAAAGTGCAGCACGCATTGAATAAAGGCTTAACGCCCATATTTTGTATTGGTGAGCCATTAGAGGTTCGCGAGTCGGGCGGAGTGTTCAGTTTTGTTCAAGCCCAGATAGACGCGGTTGTAAAGCTCTGTGGCGATGCCTTTTTTGAACGAGCGGTTATTGCATATGAGCCGATATGGGCGATTGGTACGGGTAAAACCGCATCGCCTGAGCAAGCACAAGAAGTGCACGCGTTTATTCGTAGTCATTTAGCGAAGAGCAATGCGCTTGCCAATAATATGCAGATTTTATACGGCGGCAGCGTTAATGCGAAAAACGCAGCTGAATTATTTGCCCAGCCAGATATAGACGGTGGTCTAATTGGCGGTGCAAGCTTAAAAGTTGAAGAATTTAATATAATTTGCCAAGCGGCGAGTTAAAAAAGGAAATACGATGTTATATGAAGTGTTGTTAGTATCTTACTTAGTGGTAGCACTATTGTTGATTGGCTTTGTGCTGATACAACAAGGTAAAGGTGCAGACATGGGCGCATCTTTTGGTGCCGGTGGTTCTAACACAGTATTCGGTTCAAGCGGCTCAGGTAACTTTATGACTCGCACAACAGCAATACTTGCAACGTTATTCTTCTTCATATCGCTTGTTATTGGTAGTATCTCAGCTAGTAAGAATGAAAAAGTAGACGGTTTCCAGAATATTGATGTGCCAATTGAAGAAACAGTACCTATGCTTCAACAAGCCCCAGAGTCTGATTTACCTGGCACAGCAGTCGCGCCTATCGAAGTAGAAGAAGCGCCAAAAGAAGAATCCTCAGATATCCCTAACTAAGGGTTAAAAAACACGCGGAAGTGGTGGAATTGGTAGACACGCCATCTTGAGGGGGTGGTGAGCATAGCT
>CAZUON010000011.1:0-81162 GCA_964621345.1 uncultured Glaciecola sp.
CAGGAGCGCAAGCAAATGAGCCTACGAGATCTCAAAAAGTCTACGCAATCAAGTAACGACGGCATTAACATTAGCGCCATCGATATCGATAATTTCATTGAAGGCGCACATACATACGCTTATGGCTTGCAACGTAAAAGCGATGTAAGCCAGAAAGGCGGCAAGACCAAAAATGCAACCTTCTCACTTACTGAGCAAAGTCAAAATGAGTTGATGACGATTAGTAAGCGCACAGGTGTATGTAAATCACGTTTGTTGAGAATATTGATTCACGATCAATACTTCAGTGATGATCAGTGGTTATATAACCAAGCACTAAAGTAAACTATTACTTTAGGCTTGGTTTTTTAAATCGTCCAAACGATATTTGTCGATTAACGAATACAAGGTCGGACGGGTTACGCCTAGTAACTCAGCGGCCTTTGAAATGTTTTGTTCGGCTTGATGATAGGCATTTCGAATCGCTCGGCTTTCTGCAATTTCTCTTACTTCACGCAAATTAAATACACGCTCTTCAGTGTCGTTACTTTTTGCCATTAAGCCTAAATCGTCAGCTTGTACTAGTTGGCCCTCCGCGAGCACCACTGCTGATTTTAACTTGTTTTGAAGCTCTCGAATGTTACCCGGCCATGAATAGGCTAACATGGCAGACACTGCCTCTTCACTAAAACCTTTAACTTTCGCAGAATATTCTTCTCTGTATTGATTCAGAAAGGTTTTTGCGAGCAATACCACATCATCGTCGCGGTCACGCAAAGGCGGAATGAGAATGCTTATTTCGCCAACGCGATAATACAAATCCTCACGAAAGCTCTCGTCTGCAACCATGGTTTGCAAGTCACGGTGCGTGGCACACACCACTCTCACATCAACAGCAATTTCGCTGCGACCGCCAACCCGTTCAATCACCCGCTCCTGCAAAAAGCGCAGCATTTTGGCTTGTAAGCCAAGTGGCATATCGCCTATTTCGTCTAAAAATAGAGTACCGCCTTGAGCGCCCTCTATTTTGCCGAGAGTAGTTTTATTAGCGCCGGTAAATGCGCCTTTTTCATAGCCAAACAGTTCACTCTCAAGTAAATTTTCCGGAATCGACGCACAATTGATGGCGACAAAGGGTTTATTACTGCGCGCGCTGTGCTCATGAATACTGCGGGCAAACACCTCTTTACCGGTACCGCTCTCACCTAACAGTAATACACTGATATCGGTTTGCGCGATTTTTTCAGCTTTGCGGCTAGCCCCTTGAATGGAAGCACTGTTACCAATGATTTTACCCATCGCCGAGTGATTGCGGCTAAGTAGTAGATTTTCATGCTCTAGATTAGCCAAATTTATCGCGCGATGAATAATCAAATTAATCGTATCGGTATCAATAGGTTTTTGATAATAATCGTAGGCGCCAAGGGCGACTGCTTTGAGTGCATTTTCTTTGTCATCGTTGCCAGTAACCACAATGACTTTAGTACTCGGGGCAAGCGTGAGTATTTCTTTTAATGCGAGCAGTCCTTCTGAAGCATTTGCTGGGTCTGGGGGGAGGCCTAAATCTAGAGTAACCACACTTGGCTCAAAGCGGCGCAATTGCGTGATCGCAGAGGCTCTGTCGGCGGCAAAGACTACTTCCACGCCACTGAGGGCCCATTTCAACTGCTTTTGAATGCCTAAGTCATCGTCAACAACTAATATCTTATCCACGTACTCTTAATCCTTTACATTGATTGGCAAATGTACCACAAACTCCGTACCTTCATTTATTTCACTGTGCACGTTTATACTACCGCCGCACTCATGAATAAACTGCTTCGCATCATATGCGCCAATACCCATGCCGGCATTGCCTTTTGTAGTATCAAAAGGCTTAAATAAGCGCTGCGCAATAAATTCAGATGACATCCCTGAACCATCATCTTTAATTGAAATAACCGCCCATTGCTTGTCGCTATCGGTGTTTGTACTCATCGTTTCAGTACTGAGCGTAACAGTCACCTCTCCGTTTTCGGTGGTGGCTTGCTGGGCATTGTTAATCAGATGATACATGACATTTACAAATTTTTCGGTATCTATTTTAATATCAGCAGAATGCTCAATAATTAACTTAGGATGTGGTAATTGTGCGCAGCACTTTTGCTCAATGAGCTTTTCTAACACTTCTTCTAAGTGAGTAATTTGCACTGTTTGTTTTGCCGCAACTTTTTTATCGGTAAGTTGCTTGAGCATTTTATCCATCCGCTCTTGGGTATACTCGAGGGTTTCAAAGGTATCGTCAATGAATTCTGGGTTGGATTTATGCTGCTGAGCATTTGAGATAATTAAATTAATTTGCGCTAATACATTTTTTAAATCATGCACCACAAACGCCGACATTCGGTTGAATGCCGCAAACTGTGCGTTTTCAGCCAAGGCCTTAGAGCTTTCTGCATGAAAGATATAGTTGGCGATTTGGTCGGTCAAAGCTGCTAGATAATCTCTGAGTTCCCAATTTAAACGTCGCACCTCAGGCTCTAAAGCGCGCATAAACACAATACCCCATAGTTCATCATGTTGGTAAATTGGCACCGCTAGCTGATATATCGTACTACCCATATATGCTTCACGTTGTTCGAGGTCTTCATATAAGCCTGGCTTGGCTCGCAGCTCGTCAAAATCAATAACCCAATGGGTTTGTCGGCAGAACTTGATTAACGGCCCTAAGGTCGGGATAAAAGAGTCTGGCTCCATATCCACCTCGCCATCTACCCTAGCGAGTATTTCTATGCGCTCCCCTGCGATTTTACACAAGCAGCCTTGGGCATACCCAATGCCGTCAAGGTAGGCCTCTAATGCGGTTTGATAGACGTCTGTACCTGATTGTTCGCCATGTGAGAGGCGTTTGGTCAGTTTGACCCACTGTGCTCGATAGTCGTATTGATTGGCATAAAAATGTTTTGTGATAAACACTTTTATACTGTTTCTGAATTGGTGCGACATAAACAAGCTGATCAAAATCACCAGCGATACCACCACTAATGCCATTTGTACCGGAAGGCCCCAATTGCCACCAATAAACTTCACGATATAACCGAGCATCGCCATGATCATTAAATATAAACCAGCCACCAACAACAAGGTGCTATGCAACACCACCTCTCGGCTGACAAAAATATCAATGCCCCAGTGCTGAATTCGGCGAATGGCAAGCACTAAAAAGGGCATAAGTGCTAAGTAAATATAACCACGGGCGGCAAAGAAGTTCCAACTCAGCTGATTGACCATTGTGGCATTTGCGTATGTGACAAAGTCAAACAAACTCAAGGCACCGAGATACAACACCAAAGGCTTAAATGCCCACTTCTCTTTGTCGGCCTGACGATACACAACTTCGAGCAAAACCAGTGCTTGTAAAGCAGAAAGGGTGTGTAGGCTAAACTGCCAAGTTGAAGGGAGCAATTCTAAAATAGCCGCGATTAATAAGAGGCTAGGCAAGAGCATAATCGCCAGCGTTTCAGGACGGCTAACAAAACTAAAAAAGCTACTAAATTGGTTACGCAAACACGCGGCAATAAAGAGCATCCACACCCACTGGCGTGCGCCGTCGTACTTAAGCATGTTTTCTTGGCCAAGAGCCAGATTTAAATAACCTAAATGCGTTGCAGCCCACAGTGTAGTGGTAAGGGTTGCCAATATTAGTAAATATTTAGCCATACCGACTTTACGTACGGCAAAAAGCATTAACAGCAGCAGAGAATAAGCAACTACTGTTAATCCGTAACCCAAATTAAAAAATAACACAACTTACCTTTTTTGAACGAGTAAGCTTCCGATTGAATATCCTGCGCCAAAGGAGCACAGCAAACCGTAATCGCCCACATCAAGGTCTTCATGATGCAAGGCAAATGCAATAACCGAACCGGCGGAGGCTGTATTTGCATAGGTATCTAACACAATAGGCGCTTCTTCAAGTGTCGCCTCTCGACCGAGTAGGCGTTTGCTGATAAGAGTATTCATATTGATGTTGGCCTGATGTAGCCACCAACGCTTTAAATCTTGGGGGTTTAAATCGTGCGCAGCAAGGTGCTCAGTAATGTGCTCAGCCGCCATTGGACATACTTCTTTGAACACTTTGCGCCCTTCTTGATGAAATAACTTATCAGGGCCATAGGGGTCGGCATCAGTGGCATGTGTTACATAGCCAAAGTTTGAACGGATATTATTCGAGAACTTTGTTACCGCTTTAGTACTGAGTAATTCAAAGCCATGTCCAGGTTTGGCGGTTTCATCTGACTCAATAATTGTGGCGGTGGCGACATCACCAAAAATAAAGTGGCTGTCGCGATCAGTATAGTTAATTTGGGGAGATACTAACTCTGGGTTGATAACCAAAACCGCTTTTGCAGTGCCAGCGCTCACCATCTCGTATGCCCTGTGCATACCAAAGGTCGCGGCTGAACATGCAACTAGCATGTCAAAACCAAAACCTTCAATCCCTAAGGCCTCTTGAACCTCTATAGCAATAGCAGGATATGAACGCTGAGTATAAGCACACGATACAATCACCGCATCAATATCATCTGCTGTTTTATTAGCAGAGGCCATCGCTTTTTTGGCGGCCTCCACCGCAATTTCTGCTTGTTGACATAACTCATCGTCGGCACGCTCTTCGAGTACCGGACGCATGCGATGTATATCTAAAACGCCTTCCTTTGAATAGATATAACGGCTTTTAATACCCGATGCTTTTTGCACGAACTCTGCACTGGAGTGAGGTTTTTCAGCTAGTTCACCGGCTTCTATCTTCGCTTTGTTGCTTTGGTTGTAATAATCAGCATAGGCATTGTATGAATCAATAAGTTCTTCATTTGAAATACTATGAGGAGGCGTCCACAGCCCTACCCCACTCAAAATAATTTTCTTTTGCATTATAAATCCTGATTGCGTGCTTTCGCAGATGTCTTAATACTAGAGTGAGAGTGACGATACTTCAATCACTTATATGCTTTGCAGCGATGTTTTGGTGTGCTTTTAAAGCGTGATTACAAATCTTGTCTTGGTTCGGGGAGTAATTCAGCAATAATCGTCGCGATTTTGCGAAAAAGTTGTATGCGGGTTGTGCCAATTCGCCAAGTTAAGCCTATTTCGCGATACGCGTCGTGCTCTGCTGGCATGGCAACCACTTCGGTTGCGTTTAATACCCCTTGATTCAGCGCCATTTCAGGCATGAACGAAAAGCCCATTTTACTATTCACTAGTGCCACAAGGGTATGCAAACTGCTCGCCGTTAACGAACTTACTTGCGCCTTATGAGCTAAGCCGCAGGCACTCACTGCATGCTCAGTTAAGCAGTGTTCTTTTTGCAATAAGAAGATACTGTCATTCGGTAAGCTATCTATGTCAAAAGTAGACGCGAGCTCATGCCGACGGCTTTTATGTGCAACTAAATGAAAGGGATCGCGGCCTAATATCAACTGTTTGCAACCGGGCGTAGTCATTGGCAGAGCGAGTAACAATAAATCGACTTCACCATCAGATAAACGCGCGAGCAAATTGTCGGTGGTATCTTCAATTAGCTGCAGTTGTAAGTCAGGTAAATGCTCACCCACTTTGGTAATCACCGATTCGAACATAAAAGGTGCAATGGTGGGGATCACGCCTAGCTTGAGAACACCTGTGCGCCAGTCCCCGGAAGATTCAGTGAAGGTAGTCCAGTCTTGCGAGTGTGCCAGCAATTGCTTTGAACGCTCTACCAATGATTCGCCAAAGTCGGTAAACACAAAGGTCTTATGCTCTCGCTCAAGTAAAGCCTGACCTACGTTTTCTTCAAGATTTTGAATAGCGGTGCTTAATGTCGATTGGCTGACATTACATTTTTTCGCGGCTTTGGCAAAGTGCTGCTCTTTGTGCAGCACTACCAAATAGTAAAGATGCTTTAAGTTAGGAAAGCGCACAGACTAAACGCCGAATATCGCTCTTAAGATAAAGAAGAATATAATGGAGAAGGCTGCGCCCGCAGGTAAGGTAACTACCCATGACACAACAATGTTGCGTACAACCTTCCCGTTCAATGCTGCCACGCCCTGCACAATACCTACGCCTAATACCGCGCCAACAAGGGTTTGCGTTGTAGAAATTGGTAAACCGGTACCGGAGGCAATAAGCACAGTAGTCGCCGCCGCTAGCTCTGCCGCAAAACCACGACTTGGGGTAAGGTGGGTAATACCGGAGCCAATTGTCTTCATTACTCTTGCCCCAAATAAGGCCAAGCCAGCAACTATACCAAAACCACCAAGGGGTAATATCCACCACGCTAAGGGTGAGTTATCGAGGATGACACCGTTGTTTGATACAACACTTACTACTGCCGCCAAAGGACCAATTGCATTAGCAACGTCATTTGAGCCATGCGCGAAAGCCATACAACAAGCGGTCAAGACCATAAGTACTGCAAAGACTTTTTCAACTTTTTGATGCTGCTCTTCTACCGATAACTTAGCGTATGCTGCTGAGTGATCGTCGGTGCCTTTATTAACTTTTCGAATGACGATTGCACCGATGATTGCAACAGCAATACCAATACCAATAGCTAAAGAATAACCTTGTGCTGCTGGCATATCGAGGCCAACGTGTTTTAAGCCTTTTTTAATAGTGACCAACGACATAATAAAGCCAGCCATACCCATGTATATTGGTACAAAGCGAATTGCTTGGGAAAGCGGATGCTCTTGATCAAATATGAGTTTTTTGGCGCTTAAAAATATGAGAACTGCCACCAAGCCAGATACCGCGGGCGTAATCACCCAACTACCAACGATACCGCCTATTTTTATCCATTCAACGGCTTCAGTACTTACGCCTACGGCGGTAAAGCCAACGATGGCGCCAACAATAGAGTGGGTCGTGGAAACCGGCCAACCGTAGTAAGAAGCGATAACGAGCCAAATACCAGCAGCAAGCAATGATGCAATCATTCCAAGCACTAATAACTCAGGTACATTAGAAAAATAACCCGCATCAATAATGCCTTTGCGAATGGTTGAGGTCACCTGTCCGCCTGCTAAATAGGCACCGGCAAACTCAAATACCATAGCGATAAGGATGGCTTGCTTTAAGGTGATTGCTTTTGAGCCAACGGAGGTACCCATAGCATTTGCAACATCGTTTGCACCGATGCCCCATGCCATAATAAAACCGAAAGTAGCCGCGAGTATAACCAATAGGAGGCTATAACTTTGAAAAATATCCATGGAAGGGTCTGCCTATTGTGTAGAATTCATTCTTGATGGCTTTCGTGGAGTGCAAAAATATAAACGCATTTGGTAAATGGTGCAACCGCATCCCCAACATTAAACTAAGTTAATTTCGGGGATGTGGATAAGTCTTTATTATTTAAGTAATTTTTTAACAGTTTTTTTCATGGCGGCACTATTCATATCACGTCCGTAGGTCAAATAAATGACATATTCGCAGATGTTTTTACAACGATCGCCCATCCGTTCAAAAGCACGAATCGCCCATAATACATCCATCCATTGGTTAATCTCTTTTGGATTCTGCTGAATTTCAGCCGCCGTTTGTTCTAAGACTTTTTTGTATACTCGGTCAATGTCACGGTCTTGTTGATGCGCTAAAATAGCGGCTTTGTCGTCCTGACGCGCGAAAGCATCAAAGGTTGCCCGCATCATCGATACGTTACGATTACCGATATCCAACATACCTGAAAATACGAGATCTGAATCTGGAATTTTATTTAGGGTAACTAAGCGTGCAACTCGTGCGATTTCATCACCAATGCGCTCAAGGTCGGTGGCGGCTTTAGACACTGTCATAATAAGTCTTAGGTCACCAGCGGTAGGGTTACGCTTGGCAATAATACGCATACACTCCTGCTCAACTTGGGTCTCCATAACATCGACTTTGCTATCGTTTAAGGCCACCCGCTCAGCCAAACTTGGCGCTTTTTCTTTCAACGCGACCAAGGTGTTTACCAACTGCTGTTCAATAACCCCGCCCATGGTAAGTACAGAGTGCTTTAAACTTTCCAACTCTTGGTTGAATTTTGCTGATATATGAGTATTTAATTGTATTTGTCTGCGCATAATTTGTTTGTATTATTTATCCGTATCGACCAGTAATATAATCTTCAGTTTGTTGTTTTGCCGGCATAGTAAACAAAGAGTCGCTGTCGGAATACTCAATTAGCTCCCCCTTGTGCATAAAGGCCGCGTAGTCAGATACCCTAGCCGCTTGTTGCATGTTATGAGTCACAATCACCAGTGTACATTGCTTTTTCAGCGCATTAATTAATTCTTCAATATGCAAGGTAGTGAGTGGGTCGAGTGCTGAGGTAGGTTCATCGAGTAATAAAATAGAGGGCTGTAGTGCGAGTGCTCGCGCAATCATTAGTCGTTGCTGCTGGCCGCCTGAGAGTAATAGAGCTGAATCAAACAGCCTGTCTTTTACCTCTGACCATAACGCGGCGCTGCGCAGCGCTCGCTCTACGCTGTCGTCGAGTTTGCGACGATTATTTTCACCTTGAATACGCAGGCCAAAGCATACGTTCTCGTAAATACTCATCGGGAAAGGATTCGGGCGCTGGAATACCATACCAATTTGTGTGCGCAACACCGACACCCGTTCACGTTTATCATAAATATTGCGATCGTTTATCCAGACCTCACCACTGCACTGATGATTTTTGTTTAGTTCGTTCATGCGATTTATACTATTGAGCAAGGTCGTTTTGCCGCAACCACTCTGCCCAATAATCGCCGTAATTTTATTTTTTGGGATGCGCAAACTAATACTATTGAGCACTTGTTTACCATTTAAGTGCACACTCAAATCGCGTATATCGACTCCCGTTTGTGCGCTCGATATTTCGTCTACCGAAAGAATGTCACGTTCAAATAACTTCAACATAATCTTGTTTATTCCTCACACGCATTGTACGTATAATACGTTTTCATTTAAGACGCCGTTTCGTATTTATAGCGCAAACGATGACGGATAAGTATTGCCGATATATTGAGTAAAAAAACAATAATTAACAACAACATACAACTAGCGAACATCAGCGATGCTGATTGGCTTTGGGTTTGGTTATGAAAAGCCCCGTCATAAATAAATACACCTAAATGCATAAACTGTCGCTCTAAGTGCACAAAGGGAAATTCAGCATCTACCGGTAAATTCGGAGCGAATTTCACCGCACCGACCAAAATCAATGGGGCAACTTCACCTGCGGCTCTAGCAATGGCTAAAATGATCCCGGTCAACATGCCAGGACTTGCCATAGGCACAACCACTCGCATAATGGTTTCAAACTTAGTTGCACCAAGCGCGTAACTGCCAGCACGCAGGCCCTGAGGTACTCGTTGCAAACCTTCCTCCGCAGATACAATTACCACAGGTAAGGTTAACAAGCCCATGGTTAAACTCGCCCACAACAGACCTGGCGTACCAAAGGTTGGTGAGGGCAGCGTTTGTGAATAAAACAAGGCATCAATGGAACCGCCCATGGCATAAACAAAAAAGCCTAAACCAAATACCCCATACACCACCGACGGTACCGCTGCCATATTGCTAATACCTATGCGGATGAGCTGACTTAAGCGATTATCAGGTGCATATTCATGCAAATAAATGGCGGCGATGATGCCAAAAGGCGCCACCACTACCGACATCAAAAGTACCATCAAAATCGTACCAAAAATAGCCGGAAACACCCCTCCTGTAGTAGATGCCTGCTTAGGTTTATCAGAGATAAACTGCCAGACTTTACCTAATGTAAAAGTGAGCTTTGACCATGCGCTAAGTTGATTCGGTTGATGCAGAAAATCTACGTCATTCAGTCCAATTTCTATGAGTGTACCGTCTGCTTGTTTTAGGCTAATGCTATATTGTGCAATCTGTGACTCTAACTCACTGGCATATTGTTGCCAGCGCACAAATGCCTGCATCTGTAGCGCTCTTGCCGGTGCATCGCTACTCACCCCAGTATTATTTAAGGCCGCGATTCGCCGATGAATGTCTCGAAGCTTACCTTGCTGCACTTCATGCAAATTGCTGTGCAGTAAATCTACGGTATTTTTTAAGGAATCGAGCTCACTTAAAGAGAGCGCTGTGTTATTAGGCGAAGATAGCGCATAAAATTCACCAAAGTGGACTCGCCCACTTTTACTCACAAGTTGATACACATCTTCAGCAATCGTGAGCTCCACCTTGGGTTTATTTTCTGGCTGGCTTAAGAACTGACCTCGATAACGGCTCTCATAATCACTGATTAAATCCTCAGGCGCGAAGTTGCTGCCTTGGTAAAACACTTCTTGGCGGTTGTCTGCAAAGCTCACGGTAATTTTGTAAGCCGATTGGGGTAAAAAATACTGTGCTCCCTTTACTCCAATAAAGAGCACCATCGCGACGAGGAATATCAACAAGCTCGAAACGCACAACATCGTCGTGATTTCCGATAAGGACTGCCTGTAATTAAAGTAAGCTTTATCAAACATGCTTGTCACCCTGCAGCTTTCTTTTCAAAAAAGAGGCGATGGTATTGATGATAAAAGTAAAGGCAAACAAAATAGCTGCGGTTAAAAATAGAATATGATAGTGAGCAGAGCCAATACTTGATTCTTGAAGTTCAATAGTTAAATTTGACGTAAGCGAGCGCAGACCGGACAGTAGATCCCAATTGGCGATGGGGGTATTACCGGTCACCATCAGAACAATCATGGTTTCTCCAAAGGCACGGCCTAAGCCCAGCATAATCGCCGAAATAATACTGGGCAGGGCAACCACCAACACAACTTTCACTAAGGTTTGAAGCTCAGTAGCGCCTAGCGCAAAGGCCGCTTGCTTAACCCCGTCGGGCACCTCAAATAACGCGTCGTCAACTAAGGAGTAAATCGTTGGCGCAACTGCAATCCCTAAGGCCAATGCCACAACAATCGTTGTTTTACTCAATGTAATATCGACAAACATACCGCTTAATAAGCCAGCTTGAGTTGTGCTAAACAGCCCCTGCAGCAATACAAAAAGCTGAAATACGCCTGCCAGCAGTGCCAAAAAAGCAAATGAGGTGAGTAATAAATACAAGCCTTGTTTTTGCTGATAGTTTTCACTTCGCTTGACTAAACCTTGCAGAGCAGCAAAGCCTAAAACAATAAAGGGGAGGCAAACAAGCATTCCTAATAACGCGAACAATGAACGCTCTGCAAACGGCGCTAACCATATAGCGGCAATAAACCCAATGATCACAGACGGAATCGCTTCAATCATTTCAATGCTCGGCTTTACCCAAGCACGTAATTTTGCCGTGGCAAAGTAAGCAGTGTAAATAGCTGCCCCTAAAGATAATGGAATAGCCACAAAAAGGGCTAACACAGATGCTTTTAAACTGCCGATGATTAAAGGAATTAAGGAAAACTTTGCTTGTGCATATTCTGCAGACTGACTAGTTTGCCAAATATACTGCGCGTCCTGATAACCCGAGTACTGCACCTCATTAAACAAACTGTTCCAGGTTGTAATACCCGCAGCATTTTGCAAAGTGTATCGGGCTATTTCAATTTGACCTGTGCGATGTTCTGAAAATAAGTACAACTGCTGATTATGCCAGTGAATTTGCTGAATGGGTTCATCTATAAAAAGAGTATTCAAGTGCTCTTGAGTCGCACTATTGAACATGGTGAGCGCATAATCTCCATTCAAGGCTATTGCTAACATTTTTTGTCGGTCAAATACGATTTGTTGTATGCCCTGTTGAGCATCTTCACCCAATTTTTCGCTAGGTGTCAGCTCCTTGCTTGAAGGATTTTTTTGCACAGTTTCGCTATCTAAATATCCTGCGTGAGTCAATAAAAACTGTCCTGATACATTATTGCTGTGCCAGACTTCGATATCGAAATTTTTATTTTGAATGTATACGCTACGCTGATTTGGCGATATTAAAACGTGTGCATTTATCCCAAAATGATTCGGTAGGCTTTGTATATTCGTGAGATTTTTATCGAGCAGAGTAAAGCTACCGTCAAAGCCAACAAGGACTTGTTCAAAGCGGGGCAGTGCGGTGAGCGAGTGCACCTGTTCTATTACTCTAAGTTGAGGAGGACTCAAAGTATTTAGCTTATGCGTAATTAACGCAACTTCATTGTCGTCGAGGCGCGCATGCATCATAAGGGTGTTTTGATACATATCGATTTGCCAAGCAAGGTTCGCAAAACGTGTTTGCTCATCCCCCTTTATTAATGCGGCTATGCTAAACGACCCAAGTAGGCTACGTTGTACCTTCCCTGATAAGTTATTAATGCTATAGAGCTCAACCAAAGCATCTTCTCTTAGTATGCCATAGTGTGTGGCATAGCCATGATTCGCGTTTATTTCAACAAATTCAGCATTGCACGGATGCTTAAAGCCCTCACTTACGCCACCGCCAGTGCTTACACTATGCACTTGTACCTGACACTTATCAAAAGACAAAGCAACGACCTCGTCTCCCATTTGCTGGATAGATAAAAAAGGAGATGGACTACTAACGGTATTACGAGAGTCAAATTGTAATTTAGGGGTTTTTAGAAGCGGAAAAGCATTTCCTAATATGTGCAAAATAAGCAGCATAAACAGTGCAAGAACCAGTAAACCAAATACTGTCACGACGTGTTTCGCGATGGCGTCTACTCGAAATCTAATTTTATCGGCGCGTGCTTGCGGATTAGGTTGCATAGGAACAGTTTTGATTTATGATTCATAAGGATGCAATATTCTTAGCGATAATGATAGATGAAGCAATTAAAAAGGTAGCTTTATATGCAAGCAATGGTATTAACCGTAGTAGGAAAAGATCAGGCTGGGCTCATTGAACAGATTGCCCAATGCGTAAACCAAGCAGATGGCAATTGGCTAAAGAGCAGCTTTTGTCACTTAAGTGGCCATTTCGCTGGCTTTGTGGAGGTTATGTTACCAAAACAAAACCATAATGCGCTGATTCAGGCCTGCCATACCCTCTCAAGCTTACAAATAACCCTAGTACCTGCACATATCGATGACTCAGCGAGGGATCAATTCTTTGATATAACAGTGACCGGTAACGACCGTCAAGGCATTGTTAATGATATAAGTCATCGCCTGACCCACTTAAATGTTAATATCAAAGAGATGGAAACAAGCTGTGAAAGCGCACCAAACTGGGGAAGCCCAATATTTACCGCAAATATGACCCTCGCCTGTGATGCAAACTTAGACATAGACGAAATTAAAGACGCGCTTGAACAAATCACAGATGATTTAGTTGTGGAATTTAAATAGTAATAGGTAGTTAGGAGGGTAAGGAAGCAGTGTCGAGTAAAAACATTTATTTTCCCAAGGAATTGAGTTGGCTCTCGTTTAACGAAAGAGTGTTGCAAGAAGCTGCCGATGATAATACCCCGCTCATTGAGCGCTTTCGATTTTTAGGTATTTACAGTAATAATCTAGATGAGTTTTATCGGGTTAGAGTTGCCGACGTAAAACGCCTGATCACTATTTCGCAAAACGATGGCAACCTCGAGCTAGCCGATGAGTTAACGCAACTGCTACACGAAATCCAGCAGCGCGTAAAGGTACTCTCTGCGAAGTTTGATAGCATTCACAAAAAAGTAACCAAAGAGCTAAAACGCTACAATATTCATATTTTGGGTTATCAGCAGCTCGATGAAAAACAAGTCCAGTGGGTCACCAACTATTTTAGAAACCATGTATTGTTGCACATTGCCCCCATTTTACTTGATAACAAAGTGGAGCTTATCCAACGTCTGAACGACAGCTCGGTCTACTTAGATGTAGCCCTGTATCGTCCCGGCCGTAATACTAAGTACGCCGTTGTTGAAATCCCAACTAACCAAACCAGTCGTTTTGTTGTTCTGCCCACTCAGGCGAGTAAAAAGAAAAAACAAATCATACTACTCGATGACGTAATCAAGCTCTGCATCGACGAAATCTTTAAAGGCTTTGTACGCTTTGAAAGTGCTGAAGCCTATAGCTTTAAGATCACCCGTGATGCCGAGTATTCGATAAACGACGAAATTGACGAAAGTTACGTTGATAAAATGTCGGAAAGTATGAAGCAGCGCCTAATTGCCGAACCCGTGCGCATTATTCACGATAAAGGCATGCCAAATGAAATGATCAATGACCTGCGCAAACGACTAAAAATTTCTAATATCGACACCATTCAAAGTGCCGGTCACTATCGAAACTTTAAAGACTTTATCGCTTTTCCAAATGTAGGGCGCGCCTATCTTGAGCATAAACCATTGCCACGTTTGCGTAATAAAAGTTTTACTGAGCACGATACGGTGTTTGATGCGATCGCCAAGCAAGATATTCTGTTGTATTACCCCTACCATGACTTTTTGCACTTTACGGAGTTTGTGCGCCAAGCGGCCTTTGACCCGCAGGTTAAACATATCCGCTTAAATATTTATCGCGTAGCCTCACAATCACGCATTGTTAGCTCACTGGTAGATGCGGTCGACAACGGCAAAAAGGTGACTGTTGTGGTCGAACTGCGTGCGCGTTTTGATGAAGAAAACAATATTGCATGGTCAAAGAGAATGACCGACGCTGGTATTAAAGTAGTGTTAGGTAACCCTAGCGTAAAAATCCACAGTAAATTGTGTATTGTGAGCCGTGAAGAGCGCGGAAAAATTAAACATTACACCCACTTTGGCACCGGCAATTTCAACGAAAAAACAGCTAAAATTTATACTGATCTTTCGTTATTTACCTGTGATGAAGAATTAGCATTAGAGGCCATACAAGTTATCGACATGATTCAAAACCCGTACAAAAAAGTACGTTTTAATCGACTTCAGGTATCGCCCATTAACGCACGTAGCAAAATTCAGTCACTTATAAGACAAGAGATTCAGCGCAGTACCGAAGGCCACTTTGCGCAAATCACCTTTAAAATAAATAATTTGGTTGACCCTGAACTCATTGATGATTTGTATCGCGCCTCTCAATCCGGGGTTAAAATCCGCGGTATTATTCGCGGTATGTGCTCTTTGATTCCAGGTGTTGAAGGATTAAGTGAAAATATCGAAATTATTAGTATTGTAGATAGGTTCCTAGAGCACCCTCGCATTATGGTATTCGAAAATGGCGGAGACCGAAAAATCTATATTTCATCAGCGGATTGGATGACCCGGAATATGGATTATCGCATTGAAGTAGGCTGTCCGGTTTATGACGATGATGCACGCCAAATGATAGTAGATTTACTTGAACTGCAGTTTAAAGATACCTTAAAAGCACGCGTGATTGACGATGAGCAATCAAACCGCTACGTCAACCGAGGGAATCGCAGAAAATTACGCTCTCAAATTCAAATTCATCAATACTTGTCGGCACGAGAGGCGAAATAATTGCAAAATTTATATCAAATCTTTGATAGCACCGAGCAGCGTACCACTGAGACTATTGCTGCGTTAGATATTGGTTCAAATAGCTTTCACTTAGTTGTCGCGCGCGTTGTCGCAGATGCCGTTCAGGTGGTAAACCGAGTCAAACATAAGGTAAGACTCGCAGATGGGCTCAATGATAAATCTCAGTTGTCGAAAGAAGCGATGGACCGAGGGATTGCGACTCTTGAGAGTATGGTCGAAAGTGTTGGAGGTGTCACACCTGATTCTATTCGAATTGTTGCCACCCACACCTTACGCCGAGCAAAAAATGCGAATGCCTTTTTACGACGTGCACGCAAAGCTTTTCCTTTCCCTATCGAAATTATATCCGGCGCAGAGGAAGCCCGCTTAATATATGTTGGCATTGCGACCCATGGGAATATTGAGGGTAGTCGTTTAATTATTGATATTGGTGGCGGCTCTACCGAGTTTGCAGTGGGCAAAGGCAGCGCTCCGCAATTATGCAAGAGCGTACAAATGGGCTGCGTCAGCTATCAAAAACGCTATTTCTCGGAGGGTAAAATTACCCGTAGCGCGGTAGAAAAAGCGATTACCGCTGCCCAACAAGACTTAGAACTCGCTTGTGCGAATTTACGCGAGTTTGATTGGCAACATGCTATTGCAAGCTCTGGGACTGCAAAAGCCATAGCTTTGGTGGTTAACCCCAGCGAAAATGAAGAAACACAGCCATTTAACCAACACGACTTGCAGCTTCTACTGGCACGCTGCATTGAAAAGGGGCGCTCAGATAAGCTTGATTTTGCAGGTTTAAGCGAAGACCGCAAACCGGTTTTTGTGGCTGGTTTGTGCATTATGTTAGCGATTTTTCAGTCTTTGAAGCTCAAACAAGTTGAGATATCGCAAGCAGCGCTTCGTGAAGGTGTGTTAGCCGAGCTTCAAGGTAAACAAACCTCACAAAATGTAAGAGTGCGTACCGCTCAAAGTCTTGCTACGCGCTACGATGTAGATACCCAATATGCCCACAAAGTGCTGAAAACATGTATGTTTATATACAACCAAATTAAACAAGACTGGGGATTAAGCGACCCTAAGTTTCGGTTTATGTTGGGCTGGTCTGCGCTTTTGCATGAAATTGGCTTGCAAGTAAACTCTCGCGGAATTCAAAAGCACTCGAGTTACATACTCTCTCACTCAGACTTACCCGGCTTTAACCAAGAGCAACAAAAGGTCATGAGTGCATTGGTGCGTTTTCATCGCAAAAAAATCGCGCCTGATGATTTTCCAAATGTCATTGAGTTCAGTGAAACCTGTATAGCTAGGATGCTAATTATCTTACGGCTTGGAATTTTATTGAATGTTAATCGTCAGGTGAGTAATGATATTTTAAAAAAGTGTGAGGTAAAAGAAGAGAGTATTAAACTTACGTTTAATGATGGCCTATTGAACAGTAATGCGCTTTTACTCGCAGATCTTAATAAAGAAACTCATTATTTAAAGCAACTAAAGGTAAAACTAAAGTCACAATGATTTTTGAGTTCTGTAAAAAAACAGTAGCTAAACGCTACCCAATTCGAGTAGCGTTTGCGTAACGACTTACTTCAGTTTTTAAGCTTTATTTCTTAAATCGTCGAAGACTAAGCATTAGTAAGCCAAGCCCTAAAATTGCAATAGCCGACGGCGCAGAAACTTCAACTGCATTTCCATCGACAGTAAATGCCAATTCAGGTTGACCAGACAAGCGAGCTCCAGCTCCACCATTTTGCCACTGCGTTGCATTGTCGGAGAAGCCGGTTGACGCAACAGTAGCGTAATTCGCCGTTGTGTCGTGCTGAATTCCTAACCAATATGAGCCCGCACTTAGTATTTCCGACAAACCACCTAAGGTTATATCAAAGAAACCGCTGCCAAGACTATTTGCAGTTAACGTTCCAACTGCTGAATATGCAAATAATAAGTTTCCTGAGTTGAAGACAGGATCGTTATCGTATACCCAAACATTCGAAGAATTATAATCGGATTGGCCGCCATAGAGATTCGCTGTCCATGAAATGGAGGTAATTTCACTATCAGCAGAGATCACAAAATCATCAAATATTGTCCATGTACCATTACAGATTCCACTTGTTTCCGCACATCTGCCAGAGTCTTCGGTTGCGACCCCATTGTCGTAAAGTAAAGCAGCATTCGCTAAGCTACTAAGCATAATTATGATGGCAGTTATAGTGCCTTTGAGCATGATATTCTTCATATTATTTGTCCTTGAATTATTCCTAATATAGGATGGTGTGTGGTCTAATGCGATACACTACCTTTCAAAGCAAATTTCACGCCGAAATAAATAAAACAATTAAATCAGCAAGTTAAATGAAATTAACGGCAATTAAAAAGTCGGATCGTAAAGATTACTGACAGGGTCATAAAGCGATTAAGCGTCTTGACTCTAAATGTAAACGCCGATGCACAAACAAGCATCGGCTTACATGTTCAATCAAAGAACTAGGTGGCAGAGGCGTCGTAAATACCTTGGATGGTAGCATCAAGTGTCGTATTGAATTCATCGTCAGACAATTGCGCGCTTAAACCTTCGGTTAAGGCTCTCGAGAAACTGGCAATCATACCGTTGTTTTCGCTCAAACGCTGGTTTGCCTCGTCTCGTGCATAACCACCAGACAACGCGACTACTTTAAGTACGTTAGCATGGTCAATACACGCTTTATAAAAGTTTGCTTGCTCAGGTAAAGTCAGTTTGAGCATGACCTTTTGCTCCGGTGCTAAAGCATCTAAATGCGCAAGAATTTGTTCTTTCAATATCGCTTCAGCTTCGGCTTTTTCGGGGCTGTTAATATCTACTTCTGGTTCTATTATCGGTACTAAACCGGCAGCAAGGATTTGCTTACCTACTTCAAATTGCTGACTCACGACCGCTTTTACACCTTCAGCGTTTGCGAGTTTAATCACAGAGCGCATTTTCGTTCCAAACACATCTTGTGCATTGGCTTTGGCGAGTAGCGCATCTAAGTCCGGCATTGGCTTCATTACCTGTGCGCCGTTTTCTTCGTCGGCTAGGCCTTTATCCACTTTTAAAAATGGCACCACATGCTTCTCTTGCCACAAATAACGTGCAGATGATTTACCATCGATGTCTCTATCGAGAGTATTTTCAAACAAAATTGCGCCTAATACGCGTTTACCGTCAAATGCTGGGCTTGTCACTATGCGAGAGCGCATGGCATGCACACAAGCGAACATTTCTTCGTCGTTGCTGTAAGCAGTTTCGTCCACACCATAAAGTTTAAGAGCTTTTGGCGTGCTGCCGCCACTTTGATCCAATGCGGCAATAAAACCTACTTCTTGCTCTACTTTTGCCAACATATCTTTTTGCGCTTGTGTGCTCATTTCCCGTAAGTCCTCGTCTTAAAGTGTTTATCAGTGTTGATTATCAAAAAACTGGTCATCAACTCACGTCATCAAACGGCGACCTGTTATGCTCACCGTTTACTGCCTATTTAATCTCTGTCTAATATTGCCACAGCCGGGAGTTCTTTTCCCTCTAAAAATTCTAAAAATGCACCGCCTCCAGTAGAAATATACGAAACTTTATCAGCAATATCGTATTTATCTACCGCCGCTAAGGTGTCTCCACCGCCAGCAATTGAAAACGCATCACTTTGTGCAATCGCCTTTGCAATAGCCTTTGTGCCTTCACCAAACTGGTCAAATTCAAATACGCCAACAGGGCCATTCCATACAATGGTGCCAGCATTTTTTAAGATATCAGACAAGTAAGCTGCGGTGTCAGGACCGATATCAAAAATCATGTCGCCATCATTTACGGCATCCACCGCTTTGATGGTTGCAGGGGTTGTTTCTGAAAACTCGCTGCCAACAACTACATCAGTGGGAATAGGAATTTCGCCACCATTTTGTTTAGCTAAATCGGTTAAACGTTTTGCTTCATCAATCAGGCTTTCTTCAACCAACGACTTTCCAACCCCATGTCCTTGCGCGGCAATAAAGGTATTAGCAATACCGCCGCCCACAATAAGCTGGTCAACTTTATCAGCTAAAGACGATAACACGCTTAGCTTAGTCGAGACTTTAGAACCACCCACAATCGCCACCATAGGACGCTTGGGGTTATCAAGTGCCTTACCTAAAGCGCTTAACTCTGCATCCAACAATGGACCGGCATAGGCCTCTTTTGCAAACTTAGCCACACCGTGAGTACTCGCCTGAGCACGGTGCGCAGTGCCAAAAGCATCCATTACAAATACATCACACAATGCGGCATACTGCTTGGCGAGTGCTTCATCGTTGTTCTTTTCGCCTTTATTGAAGCGTACATTTTCTAATAGGGTGACTTCGCCTACTGGTGCCGTTACTGACGGCGTATCTAAATAGTGCGTGATGAAGTTCACATTTACATCTAAGTGCTCAGATAAATAGTCGGCAATAGGTTTTAGTGAAAACTCTGGGGCATTAACGCCTTCCGTGGGGCGACCTAGATGAGACATCAACAATACCGCAGCGCCTTGCTCTAAAGCCTTTTTAATAGTAGGAATGGATGCTCTTAATCGTGCATCTGAGCTTATACTGCCGTCTTTTACAGGCACATTTAGGTCTTGTCTAATTAATACTCGTTTGTTGCTTAAATCAGCTTGAGTCATGGCTTTAATTGGCATTGAATACTCCTTTTTAGTTTTCACTAGGCCACTTAGCCTGTTTTAATCGATTTCCTGTTAGGGAAATTACTCTTGTTCTTAATGCTGCTAGTCGCTGTAACCTACTTTATGCATCCACAAAGCGGTATCTATCATACGGTTTGCGAACCCCCATTCATTGTCACACCACACCAAAGTTTTCACTAATTGCTTATGACTAACACGGGTTTGCGTGCCATCAACAATGCAAGAGTGTGGATCATGGTTAAAATCAACCGAGACTAAAGGCTCTTCGGTGTAATCAATAATACTGGGCGGAAAATCAACCGATGCATGGGCTAGTATGTGATTAACCTCACTTACGGTGACTTTATCTCTTAAGGTAACGCTTAAATCCATTGCGGTAACATTGATAGTGGGTACTCGCACCGCAATGGCTTCGAACTTACCTGCAAACTTTGGCAATATGCGCTCAATACCACGCGCTAACTTAGTATCTACTGGGATAATCGACTGACTTGCCGCACGAGTACGGCGTAAGTCAGGATGATACGCATCAATGACTTGCTGGTCATGCATGGATGAATGAATAGTGGTAATGGTGCCGCTTTCGACCCCAAAGGCTTGGTCTAGGGCCTGAATCACCGGTACAATACAGTTTGTTGTGCAAGACCCATTGGAGACTATTTGGTGCTCAGTATTGAGGGCTTGATGGTTCACGCCATAAATAATGGTAATGTCCATATCTTGGCCACAAGGTTGGGCAAATAGGACTTTTTTTGTACCTTGCTCAATATGCACTTTAGCATCCTCGGCACTGTCATAAATACCGGTACACTCAAGCACAATATCAACCTGATGCGCAGCCCAGTCAATATCTTCTAAGCGCTTGTGGTGCAGTAGAGCAATTTCGTCTTGGTTAACAATCAGGTGATCAGTATCACCCGATTGCATATGCGTGACTTTATAGCGAAAGCGTCCGTGTGTACTGTCATACTGCAGCAAATGCGCCATCGCTTCAGGCTCCGCAATTTCATTTATTACGCTAACCTGAATCCGGTCTCTAAAGCCATTCTCGTATAAAGCACGCAACACACTACGGCCTATGCGGCCAAACCCATTAATGCCTACACGAAGCACACGTACCTACCTTAAATTCAGAGTATAGGCACCGCTTGGCGGCACCCTACAAGTTTAGTGCGGCTTGCACCACTGCATCAGTAGTAATATTGAAGTGCTCAAATAGATCACCAGCAGGTGCAGATTCACCAAAGGTGTCCATGCCCACTATCGCGCCGTTTAAGCCTACATATTTATACCAGCTGTCTTTTGACAATGCTTCTACCGCAACACGTTTGCTAATGTTAGCAGGTAACACTTGCTCTTTATAGCTTGCAGATTGTCTATCAAATACATCGGTAGAGGGCATTGATACGACTCTAACCGCTTTGCCTTGTTCACTGAGTTGCTCAGCCGCCGCCACCGCAAGGTGAACTTCAGAGCCGCTAGCAATTAAGATAAGGTCTGGAGTAGCGTCGCTATCAACAAGTACATAAGCGCCGCGTTCAGCATCGGTTAGTTGCTGCGCATCTCTTGGTTGCTGTGGCAGACCTTGACGCGTAAAAATAAGCGTTGTTGGACCGTCACTACGTTCAATTGCCGCTTTCCAAGCAATAGCCGATTCTACTTGGTCACAAGGGCGCCAGTTGTCAAGATTAGGGGTTGAACGCAGGGCAACAAGTTGTTCAACCGGTTGGTGGGTTGGGCCATCTTCACCCAAACCAATTGAATCATGGGTATACACAAAAATAGCGGGTTGTTTCATTATTGCAGCCATACGTACTGCGTTTCGTGCATATTCCATGAACATTAAGAAGGTTGCGCCGTAGGCTTTAAAGCCACCATACAAAGTAATGCCGTTCATCATGGCCGACATGGCAAACTCACGTACACCATAATAAATGTAGTTTCCGCTTGCGTCGTTATCGCTTACGCCTTTAGAGCCATTCCATATAGTTAGGTTTGAACCTGCCAAATCCGCAGAACCACCTAACAGCTCCGGCAACATTGGGCCATATGCATTCAAAGTATTCTGTGACGCTTTACGCGTAGCAATGTTTTGCGGATTTTGCTGTAGGGCGTGAATGTATTTTGTTACGTCTTTGTGCCAGTTGCTTGGCAAAACATTAGTTTTTCTGCGGATAAACTCTTGTGCCAGTTCAGGATGTGCCTGCTGATATTGCGCAAAGGTTTGCTGCCAATCCGATTCGGCTTTTGCGCCTTTATCTTTCGCATCCCATCCAGCATAAATGCTTTGTGGTATTTCAAAAGGACCATGAGACCAACCAAGAGCTTCCCGGGTGAGAGCAATTTCGTCCTCGCCTAGTGGTGCACCGTGGCAATCTTCTTTACCTTGTTTATTCGGCGAACCAAAACCGATGGTGGTTTTGCAGCAAATTAAAGTCGGTTTATCGCCTTGAGCTTTAGCTTGTTTTACAGCTTCTGCGATTTGTTCAGGGTTATGGCCATCAACATCAGCAATAACATGCCAGCCATAGGCTTCAAAACGTTTCGGCGTATCGTCGCTAAACCAGCCTTCAACTTCGCCATCGATGGAGATGCCGTTGTCATCCCAAAACGCAATTAACTTACCTAAGCCAAGCGTGCCAGCGAGGGAGCAACTTTCATGAGAGATGCCTTCCATCATACAACCGTCGCCTAAAAAGGCGTAAGTGTAGTGGTCAACAATGTCAAAGTTGTCGCGGTTAAACTGCGCGGCAAGTACTTTTTCTGCTAGCGCCATACCTACTGCATTAGCAATCCCCTGCCCTAGCGGGCCTGTGGTAGTTTCTACGCCTGGCGCATAACCATATTCAGGATGCCCAGGTGTTTTTGAATGTAATTGTCTGAAGTTTTTAAGCTCCTCAATAGGTAACTCATAACCGGTGAGGTGCAAAAGTGAATACAACAGCATAGAGCCGTGGCCATTTGAGAGAATGAAACGGTCACGGTTGGCCCAATTTGGATTGTTAGGATTGTGCGATAAAAAGTCGCACCACAAGACCTGTGCAATATCGGCCATTCCCATAGGCGCACCTGGGTGGCCAGACTTTGCTTGTTGGACAGCGTCCATACTTAAGGCTCTTATTGCATTAGCGAGCTCGCGGCGTGTTGACATGTAATCTCCTTCAAATAACCAAATTTGGCTTAAGTCTCTTTTTAAGGTCGACCATTGTGGCGTAGCCTTATAGCTACTTCAATCATTAATTAACACTTTTGATTTGTTTTTTTTAATCGTGAAAGTAGCGGCCATCGCTAGGCTCTACTTCGCCTTTTTAATGAAAAAAGTGATCTACATCAGCCGCTAAAATGGTACTAACATCAAATTCAAATAGACTTTTAGACGTCTAGACGGAAATGTATTATACTCAATGTATTAGGCATGGCAATCGCTGTTAATATCATTATCGCCAAACTGAGTGATGTCGACGCCAGCAAAGAACACAACAAAATAAGCACCTTGAGCGCTTTTTTTGCATTGTACGATTAAAATTTATGAATCAGGATATTAAATGACTGCACGTTTATTTACTTCAGAGTCAGTATCAGAAGGTCACCCAGACAAAATTGCTGACCAAATCTCGGATGCTGTGCTTGATGCAATACTTAAAGAAGACCCCAAAGCCAGAGTTGCCTGTGAGACCTTTGTGAAAACCGGTATGGTTTTAGTGGGGGGCGAAATCAACACCACCGCTTGGGTCGACATTGAAGAGATTACACGCGAAACGGTGAAAAACATCGGCTATACCCATTCTGACATGGGTTTTGACGGTGAGTCTTGTGCAGTATTAAACGCGATTGGTAAACAATCAACACACATCGCACAAGGCGTAGACCGTGGCAGTCCAGAAGAGCAAGGCGCTGGTGATCAGGGTTTAATGTTTGGCTATGCAAACAACGAAACAGACGTGTTAATGCCCGCACCAATTACATACTCACATCGTTTAGTGCAAAAGCAAGCCGAACTTAGAAAAAGTGGTCAGCTATCTTGGTTACGCCCTGATGCCAAATCTCAGGTCACCTTTGTATACGAAAATAATAAGCCTGTCGCCATTGATGCCGTTGTTTTATCTACTCAACACTGCGACAGTGTAGACAACTCAACCATACGCGAAGCGGTTATGGAGGAAATCATTAAACCGGTGCTACCTCGCGAATGGTTAACTGCAAAGACCCAATATCACATTAACCCTACCGGTCGCTTCGTGATTGGCGGACCTATGGGTGACTGTGGCTTAACGGGTCGTAAAATCATTGTCGATACTTATGGCGGTATGGCCCGTCATGGTGGTGGTGCGTTCTCGGGTAAAGATCCATCAAAAGTGGATCGCAGCGCCGCTTATGCAACGCGCTATGTTGCTAAAAATATTGTTGCTGCAGGCTTAGCACAACGCTGCGAAATTCAAGTATCTTATGCCATTGGGGTCGCTGAACCGACCTCAATTAACATTGAGACCTTCGGAACAGGTAAGGTGAGCGAGCAAGTACTTATAGAGCTGGTGAAACGCCATTTTGATTTACGCCCCTATGGCTTAATTAAAATGCTTGATTTAGAGCGCAGTATCTATGCACCCACTGCAGCCTACGGTCATTTTGGTCGCGAAGAATTCCCTTGGGAGAAAACCGACAAGGCGACTATATTGAGGGAAGACGCTCAGTTATAATTATTAGACTTTAAATGCGCTTGTTAGCTTATTTTGCTGAATATCGACGCCAGCATACCATTACTGCAAGCGCACTTTATCATAGGATGATTATATGAAATTAAGCTTTCAAAGGGCCCTCGCCTCCGTTTTTGCCATTTCCTTTCTAAGTGCTTGCGCTACCTCACCCACCGGCCGCAGCCAAGTATTGCTTTATTCAGACGACCAACTCGCCCAATCAGGCGTGCAAGCGTTTGCTGGAATGAAACAAGAAACTCCCATTTCTAAAGCTCCCGTAACAAATGAGTTTGTGCAATGCATTGCACAAAACATTATTTTACAGCTTGACAAGCAAGCTGACCCAGACGACTGGGAAGTAGTCGTATTTGAATCTGAACAAGTCAATGCCTTTGCTCTGCCCGGCAAAAAGATAGGCGTATACACCGGTTTATTAGAAGTGGCAGTAAATCAGCATCAGGTTGCTACCGTAATTGGGCATGAAGTCGGCCATGTGCTCGCACAACACGGTAATGAACGCATGAGCCATTCTACATTAATCGGAGTGAGTCAAGAGGCGGTAAACCAAGCGCTGCAAATTGGCAATGTTGAAGAGGCTCCGGTAATAATGTCGGCGCTAGGATTAGGGGCACAATATGGCGTATCTCTGCCCTTTAGTCGCTTACACGAAAGCGAAGCAGATATTATAGGTTTAGATTTAATGTCTAGAGCTGGGTTTGATCCGCGCGAATCAGTAGAGTTGTGGAAGAATATGAATAAGGCGAGCGGAGGAAGTCAGCCGCTCGAATTGTTATCTACGCATCCTGCGCCTGCCAGTCGAATAGAAAATTTATCGAAGAATATGCCCAGTGCGCTCGCAGCCTTTAAAAAAGTTGATAACAAACCAAGCTGCTAGCACGAGAGGAATAAAGGAAAAAAACCAGTGACGAGCACTGGTTTTTTTAGTTCTGATTTTCGCTCAATTTAGCTTAGCGAAAAGCGCATACAGCACCGTCTATTCTGAGTCTTTATGCACATGCACATCCATTTGTGGGAATGGAATAGAAATACCTTCAGCATCAAAGCGTAATTTCACCGCTTCAGTGAAATCGAACATCACACCCCAATAGTCTCCTGATTTAACCCAAGGGCGAACCACAAAATTAACACTGCTATCGCCTAGCTCAGATACTGCAACCTGTGGTGCTGGATCTTTAAGAATACGATCATCTTCTGATATAAGCGTTTCAAGCAAAGCTTTCGCCTTTTTCAAATCGTCGCCATACCCAATTCCAAATACCATATCTACACGACGAGTATCTTTAGCCGAGAAGTTTGTGATATTTCCACCGTAAATATTGCCATTCGGTACAATAATTTCTTTGTTGTCAGGCGTATTCATTATAGAAGTGAAAATACCGATACTTTTAACGGTACCCATCGCGCCGCCAGCGTCAACAAAATCACCAGCTTTAAACGGCTTGAATACTAGCAACATAACGCCTGCTGCAAAATTCTGCAAAGAACCCTGCAATGACAAACCAATAGCTAAACCAGCTGCACCTAAAATAGCGACAAGCGAAGTAGTATCAACGCCTAATTGATCGAGTGCTGCAACAATAACAAAGAGCATTAATATTGCTTTAACAATACTCTTTATGAAATCAATAAGCATATTGTCGTAGTTACCGCGCGTAAGTAACTTACCTACCAGGTTAACAAGTATGTTAACTACCATCTTACCGATTACGAATATAATAATCGCAACAGCAAGTTGAATAGCAAACGGGATTACGTACATATCTAGATATTTAGACGCGTCGTCGGTGGTAAAATCGAACATAATTACATTTCCTTTGTTTAAATGTTTAGGAATATCCAGTCACTTAGTCTATCCTACATCGCGACGGACATGTGCCTGAGATTAGCAAGCTGTATGAATAAAAAGCAATAAATTTTTATAAAAAATACACAGACTTACGGAATGTGTATCAAATTTGCAACACATTTGCTTGCAATGCTAATTTGATAGGTGTATAAATTTCACACAGTGGAAGCACGAAGGAATATGAGTATGGAACTCTCAATCATTTTACTGACGTTGTTGTTTTTGGCAGTGCTCGGGTTATTTGCGTTCTGTTTAACAGAGCCACGCGGTAAAAATACCGTTTATGCACGTAAAAACAAAAGCCAGCTTACAAACATTAATGAAGTTAAATCCGGTCTAAATAACGACCCGATTTCACAGTCTTACAATGCTAAATACAGCATCAAAAATAACAAAACGGAAGCGGCTTAGCTTCCGTTTTTTTGTTTAGCATTTTTGTAAAATACTCATGCCCGATAACACCTTTTAACAACAAGCAATTAGCCCTTTCAAAATTTCCGCCTTATTGGTCGACACCCTCTATCATTATTTGCGATACTTAAGGTATATATTGCTTACCAAGTATCTCATGCGCATTCCAAGATTTTTTACCTCACAAGACCTGCAAGTCGATACCGAAATTACCTTAGAAGAAAGTTTGTCTCACTACATGTGTAATGTTTTAAGGCTCAAAGAAGGCGCCGCTATTATCTTATTTAATGGTGATGGCTCCGACTACCCAGCACAGCTTAGCCAAGCACACAAAAAACATAGCCTGGCGTATATAGATGCACAAATTGCGCTACATGTTGAATCTCCCCTCTCAATTCATTTAGGTCAAGGCGTATCCAAAGGCGATCGTATGGATTTTGCTCTGCAAAAATCGGTAGAGCTAGGAGTGAGTGAAATTACGCCTGTAATCACCGAACTTTGTAACGTGAAACTCAACGAAGAGCGCTGGAAGAAGAAACACGAACAATGGCAAAAAATAATTATATCGGCGTGTGAGCAGTCTCAACGTAACCATATTCCAATCCTTCACCCTGCGCTTAGCTTTAGCCAATTTATTGCCCAGCGCTGCGACCAAAAAAAGCTTATACTCGCCCCCGGCAGTCAGCACTATTTATCTGGCGTGGCACGTCATGAAAAGGGCTTTCAGCTATTAGTCGGGCCAGAAGGCGGGTTTTCAGAGCAAGAGGTGTACACCGCTGAGCAAATCGGCTATAGCAAAGTAAACCTTGGTCCGAGGATCCTTCGTACCGAGACCGCTGCATTGAGCAGTATTTCAGTTTTACAGGCCCTGCATGGTGACCTTTAACTTGTTTTTTTATGCGAAAGCACCACACTACAGATAAACCTATTAGAGATAATGTCATGTCAAAGCGCAAACTAGCCGTTGTAATGGACCCCATTACGCAAATTAATACGAAAAAAGATACCAGCTTTGCGATGATGCTAGAAGCACAGCGCCGTGGCTATGAACTACATTATGTGCAACAAAAAGACCTGAGCATTGACCAAGGCGTGCCGCTAGCTACATCACAAGTAGTAACGCTTGTTGACCAAACACAAGACTATTACAAGGTAGTGTCGCAGCAGAGCATAAATTTAGGCGATATGGATGTCATTTTAATGCGCAAAGATCCGCCTTTTGATAGCGAATTCTTATACGCGACCCACATCTTAGAGTTAGCTGAAAACGCTGGTGCTTTAGTGGTTAACAAACCACAAGCGCTCAGAGACTATAATGAGAAGCTTTTTACCGCATTGTACCCGCAGTTTATACCCGACACCCTAGTGACTACGAAAAAAGACGACTTCAAGGCCTTCCATGCAAAGCATAAAGATATTATATGTAAGCCATTAGACGGCATGGGTGGCACCTCAATATTCAGAGTGGGGAGCGACGGTACTAATTTAGGCGTGATCAGCGAAACACTCACCGACAACGGCACAAAACATGCAATGGTGCAGCGCTACATGCCCGAAATAAAAGACGGGGATAAACGTATTTTATTGGTAGACGGCGAGGTTATCCCATATTGTTTAGCAAGGTTACCGGCAGCAAATGAAACTCGCGGTAACTTAGCAGCCGGCGGCTCTGGCGTACCGCAAACGGTTAACGAAGAAAACATGCAAGTCGCGCAAGCAATCGCGAAAGATATGCCCGCTCGCGGTATTTTGTTTGTAGGCTTGGACATGATTGGCAATAAAGTGACTGAAATAAACATTACCTCGCCTACCTGTGTGCGCGAAATCGAAGGCGCGTACCCTGTTAACATTTGCGGAAAACTGTTTGACGCAATCGAAAAACGTTTATAGGAGAACAAACATACCGTGGCTAATATTGAGCAAATCACTAGCTTGCAAAATCACTTTTTGATTGCAATGCCTGCTTTAGATGACCAATACTTCTCGCGCTCACTCACCTACATTATTGAGCATAACGAAGATGGTGCCATGGGTATTGTTATTAACCAGCCCTCTACTATGAGCTTTCACGAGCTAATCAAACAAACCGACAATGGTGCAAAGATTGACGATGAGCACAGCCAAAAGATTGTTGTCTGTGGTGGCCCTGTGCATCAGGATAGAGGCTTTATTTTGCACAGTGCACAAACAGGATGGTCGTCTAGTCTTTCGCTAAACTCGGAGATCATGCTGACCACGTCAAAAGATATATTATCGGTAGTGGGCAATGCACAAGGACCAAGCAAATCTATTATTGCGTTAGGTTACGCTGGCTGGGGCGCAGGCCAGCTTGAACAAGAAATCCAAGAAAATGCATGGCTTACCCTCGAGGCTGACCAAGAGATTTTATTCGACATCCCCATTCACAAAAAATGGCAAGCGGCGGTAAATAAGCTCGGGGTGGATGTCTGGCAGCTCACCCAGCAGTCTGGCCATGCTTAAGCATATAGTAAAAGGCATATGCCAATGAGCACTCAAAATGCACTAGCATTCGATTTTGGTATGAAAAGTATTGGTGTCGCCATGGGTCAGCCAATAACAGGGACTGCCTCGCCACTTGCTGCAATAAGAGCACAAGATGGGATCCCTAACTGGGATATTATCGCCCAATTAATAAAAGACTGGCAGCCTGATGCGTTGGTGGTAGGTTTGCCTCTTAATATGGATGGCACGCCTCAAGATATTACTAACAATGCAAAAAAGTTTGGTCGCCGATTAGCGCATAAATTTAACATCACCGTGCATTATCAAGACGAGCGATTAACTACTGTAGAGGCTAAAGCTAGGCTCTTTGAGTTAGGTGGGTACAAAAAGTTAAGTAAAGAAAAGGTCGATAGCGTATCGGCATGCCTGATATACGAAAGCTGGTTAGAAGCAAGTTTTAGCTAGGCGTAGTTAAGTGCTCTTGCTCAGAGCTTCTTGGCGACTGGCACTGCCAACAAATACGAAACTGCGATTCATTTATTTGCTCACAATCACCACAAATCCAATCCGCGCTGTCAATATCATCACAACTTAAGTCTTTTTCAAATTCTGCTAATAGCTGCTTTGCCTTTGGCTCCCATCCGGCGTCGAGTAACCACAATTCAGGAAGCGCCTCGTGATGAGGAATTTCACCACTGCCGCCTTGTAGAAGTTCGTTTTTGATGGTGCAGGGAATACCTGCATCGTCTAGTAGGGTAAAAACTTGCTGCACTTTAAACTGATTAAAATCTTTATAAAAACGCTTCATAAGACCTCTTCACTTGATTTAAACCCCAACTAAAAAAGGCGTAACTAGCTACAGGTAATACCTATAAGACCTACATTACGCCAATTTTTGTTCAGTACCTAATCTAAATCAATCGAGACGTTGCTCAGTGAACCTAGTGGGCTACCAAAAGATTTGCTATCGAGTTTAATCATCAAGCGTAAATCATTTGGTGAATCGGCATGGTGCAAGGCTTGTTCTTCATTGATTCGACCCTGCTTATAAAGGTCATAAAGTGCCATATCAAAGGTTTGCATACCGAGTTCTCGGCCCTTCATCATTGCCTCTTTAAGTGCGCCCATTTCGTTACGTTGGATCAAGTCCGAAATCAGCGGTGAATTCAACAGAATTTCAATGGCAGCGACGCGGCCTTTACCATCAACGGTAGGTACCAGTTGCTGGGCAACAATCGCTCGGATATTCATACTCAAGTCGTAACGCAATTTGTCGTGCAGTTCACGCGGTGCTAAGTGCATAATTCGCTCAATAGCTTGGTTTGCGTTATTTGCGTGCAATGTTGCCACACATAAGTGACCGGTATCGGCAAAAGACATTGCGTATTCCATGGTTTCCATAGAGCGAATTTCACCAATTAAGATAACATCAGGGGCTTGTCGCAAGGAGCTCTTAAGCGCCTCATCAAACGATAAGGTATCAATACCGACCTCACGTTGGGTCACAATACAATTTCGATGAGAATGCAAAAATTCAATGGGGTCTTCAATGGTTAATATGTGGCCATGAGAGTTTTCGTTTCGATGACCAATTAAGGCCGCCAATGAGGTTGACTTACCGGTACCCGTACCACCAACGAATAGTACTAAACCCTTTTTCGCCATAATAATATCGTTCAAAATAGGCGGAAGCCCTAGTGAGCTCGCTTTTGGTATTTCCATCACAATACGTCTAACCACCATACCCGCGGCATCACGCTGCCAAAACGCTGAGCATCGAAATCGTCCAACATCAAACAAACTCACTGCGAAGTTACATTCTTTTTCATGCTTAAAGTCATCGATTTGTTCTTCGTTCATCGCTTGATGAACCAAAGATAAAGCATCCTCTTTGGAGAGCTTTTCATCGGCAATTGGCTGCAGTTTGCCGTTAACCTTTACACTAATTGGCATACCAGCGGTAACAAATAAATCCGATGCATCCATTGCGACCATTTCTTTTAAGCATTCATCTAATGTCATCATAGTGGTTTCTCAGTTTTTCTTTTTTTGTTTGTAGTTGAACGTATAATTTGAGTCTCAGGCATAAAACTACGACGTTTTATCTATCGATTTTGCAGCCGCATCTTGTTGCGTAATAACCCCTTGCGCAACCAGTTTCTGCAAGCATTGCTCCATAGTCTGCATACCATGCGCCTGACCGGTTTGAATCACCGAGTACATCTGCGGCACTTTATCTTCCCGTATAAGGTTTCGAATTGCAGGGATACCGAGCATAATCTCGTGCGCTGCTACTCGCCCTCCGCCTACTTTTTTCAATAAGGTCTGCGAAATAACGGCCCGCAATGATTCAGACAGCATGGAACGTATCATCGACTTTTCTGCTGCAGGGAACACGTCAATGATTCTGTCGATGGTTTTTGGTGCAGAGTTTGTGTGCAAGGTTCCAAATACTAAGTGCCCAGTTTCAGCTGCTGATATTGCTAAACGGATAGTTTCTAAGTCTCGTAGCTCACCTACCAGAATAACATCGGGGTCTTCACGCAGCGCACTTCTAAGTGCATTGTTAAAGCTATGGGTGTCGCGGTGAACTTCACGTTGGTTAATAACGCACATTTTATTTTTATGCACAAATTCGATGGGATCTTCAATGGTAAGAATATGCTCTCGTTTATGTGCATTGATGTAATCGACCATGGCTGCCAAGGTGGTACTTTTACCTGAACCGGTAGCCCCTGTTACCAAGATAATACCGGTTGGTTGGTTAATCACTTTTTTGAATATGTCAGGCGCACCAAGTTCATCTAAGGTCAATACTTTGCTTGGGATTGTTCTTAGTACGGCCGCAGCACCGCGATTCTGATTGAAGGCATTTACCCTAAAACGCGAAAGTTCGGGGATTTCAAAAGAAAAGTCCACTTCTAAATTTTCTTCGTATTCTTTACGCTGACGGTCATTCATAATGTCGTATATCAAACTGTGGACATTTTTGTGTGTTAATTCGTCAACATTCAAACGGCGCATTTCACCGTCTACGCGAATGATCGGCGGAAGACCAGCTGTTAAGTGTAAATCTGAAGCGCCATTTTGCACACTAAAGGCAAGTAATTCGTTGATATCCAAACTGATTTCTCCAAGTTTTTACGAGGTATTATAGAACACCATGACAGCGGAAACTGCACATATTGCTGAAAATATTCAACAGATTCAAAATTCTATCGCACGCGCTGCCAAAAAATGCATGCGCAATGCTAACGATATTCATTTATTGGCGGTAAGTAAAACCAAACCAGTATCTGATATATTGCAAGCGTATGAAATCGGACAACGAAACTTTGGCGAAAACTACGTTCAAGAAGCAGTCGACAAAATTCAGGAGCTAAAGCCCTATTCCGATATCCTTTGGCATTTTATCGGCCCCTTGCAATCAAACAAGAGTAAATTTATCGCAGAATATTTTGATTGGATGCACAGCGTTGACCGTTTAAAAATTGCGAAACGCTTAAACGACCAGCGCGGCCCCTATCAAAAACCATTGAACATTTGTATTCAAGTAAATATTGATAACGAAGAAAGCAAGGCAGGCGTAAAACCTGATGAGGTGATTAATTTAGCTAAGGAAGTTTCGACCTTGGAGCGAATTAAATGTCGCGGACTGATGGCAATCCCTAAAGCCAGCGAGGATAAACAACAGCAACGCGCAAGTTTTGAGCAAATGCAGGCCTTATTCACCCAGTGCCAGAAAATCTTCCCTGATTTTGATACCCTGTCCATGGGAATGAGTAACGATATGGATTTAGCCATTGAATATGGCAGCACGATGCTTCGTGTTGGCACGGGTATTTTTGGTGCTCGCTCATAACTTTTGTAAGTCATTAAATTAAGGAGTCGCATGACTGTAAAGAAAATTAGTTTTATTGGTGCCGGTAATATGACCAAGTCCATTGTTGAGGGCTTGGTAGCAAACGGCTATGCGCCTGAAAATATTATGGCAAGTAACCCGAGCTCGGCTAAGCTAAAGCAGTTACAAGAAAGCTTAGGCATAAATACTACGCAAAATAATGCACAAGCTATCGACTTTGCAGAAGTAGTGGTGTTGTCGGTTAAGCCTCAGTTGATGCAGGTAGTGTGCGAGGCCTTTTTACAAGATACATCCTTAGACAATAAACTCGTTATTTCTATTGCAGCGGGAATTACCAGTGCGCGACTAAGTGAGATGCTTGGTGGGCACGAGCAAGTGGTGCGAGTAATGCCTAATACGCCGTCTTCACTCGGCAAAGGTATGAGCGGCATCTATGCCAGTAGCGCGGTGAATAAAGCGGATGCTGAATTTACTGCCTTTATGATGGACCACGTTGGCGATACGTTGATAGTCAATAAAGAAGATGACATCAATACCGTGATTGCAGCAGCTGGCAGCTCTCCTGCCTATTTCTTTTTAATTGCCCAAGCGATGCAAGAAGAGGCTCAGAATATGGGGCTGTCTGCACAAGATGCACGTAAACTGGTTCAGCAAGCCATGCTAGGTAGTGCGCATATGATTATTGAAAATCCTGATACACCCATCGAAACCCTGCGTACTAATGTGATGTCAAAGGGCGGTACCACCGCGCAGGCTGTGGAGAGCTTGCAAAATGACAACTTAGCACACATATTAAGTAAAGCGATGCAGGCTGCGGTGACACGCGCTGTGCAAATGGCCAAAGAATTTTAACGGAGCCCAGTACGCATGAATGCTACTTTTTTTCTAATTGATACCTTATTTAACCTCTACCTTATGGTGATAATTTTACGCCTTTGGTTGCAGTTGGTTAGAGCTGACTTTTATAACCCTTTTAGCCAGTTTGTTGTAAAAGCCACTCAGCCAGTGGTGGGGCCTTTGCGCCGACTCATTCCCTCTATTGGCTCTTTAGATACCGCGACATTGGTGTTTGCTTTACTCGTTGCGGGAATTAAGGTAATTACGCTGAGTATGATTTTCAGCGGTGGTTTTCCTCCGGTTGTGGCATTGCTGATCACCAGCTTTGCAATTGTTGTTAGTCAAATACTTAGCTTAATGTTTTGGATTTTGATTATTCGCGCCATTTTAAGCTGGGTGAGTCAGGGCAATAACCCTATGGAAATGGTAATGATGCAGTTGACCGAGCCATTTTTAGCGCCTATACGCCGTATTCTGCCGCCTATGGGAGGCTTGGACTTGTCGGTATTAATCGCCATTTTATTACTGCAGTTTGTTCGGATTTTGATTGGTGATTTTTTTGGGCCGGGTATTTAAACGCTCGTATTTAAAGAGTACTCAAAGACAGGAGAAAAACATGTTATCTGCAAAAAATGTAGCTACGTTGATGGTAAGTTTTGTGATGTTGTTTACTTTCTCTGCAAGTGTGCAAGCTGAACAAAAGAAAACCCTAGGCGATTGGGAGGTGCATTACATTGCCTTTCCAAGCACCTTTTTAACCGCCGAAGTCGCGAAGGCAAATAATATTACGCGCTCAACGACGCAGGCGGTGATCAACATATCGGTACTCGATAGCCAAAGCAAAGAGGCCCTCGATATTGATATTAGCGGTAATGCTCGAAATTTATTGGGCACTAACAAAGTGCTAGATTTCACAACCGTAAAAGAGGGTAAGGCAATTTATCACTTAGCCAGTGTCTCTTTTGATGACAAAGAAGTATTACGCTTTAACATTGATTTGAAAGATGGCAATGTCAGTCAAAACTTGAAGTTTCAACAAAAGATGTACGAAGAATAAAAATAGGGCGCGCATACTCTGCGCGCCCACTATCTTATTTACTCACCGCTCGGCATTTTATTGCGCCTTGCGCTTAAACACATAATCAGTTTCCGTGCTTTCTTCAGCATCAAAGTAATAACCTGCGCTATCAAAGTCTTTTAACTGACTCGCCTTTGTCAGTTTGTTCTCGATAATATAACGAGCCATCATGCCTCGAGCCTTTTTCGCGTAAAAGCTGATGATTTTAAAAGCACCATTTTTTTCATCTTTAAAGTGAGGAGTGATTATCATCGCATCCAACGCTTTCTTTTTGACCGATGAGAAGTATTCGTTAGAGGCCAAATTAATTAACACATTGTCGCCCTGCTGAGCTAAATCTTTGTTAAGCACCTCTGTTATTTCTTGATCCCAGAATTCATAAAGCGATTTTGCGTCGCTTGTGATGAGCTTTATTCCCATCTCTAAGCGATAGGGCTGCATTAAATCAAGCGGACGTAGCACGCCATATAAGCCAGACAAAATGCGAAAATGTGATTGTGCAAATTCAAGAGCATCGTCACCCAGAGAATATGCGTCTAAGCCGGCATAAACATCACCATTAAAAGCAAATACTGCAGGGCGAGCATTGTCGGTAGTAAACGGGAACTCAAAGCTGTTAAAACGCTCAGCATTTAATGTTGCGAGCTTATCGCTTATGCCCATCAGTGAGCTTAAATCAGCCGGTGATAAATCTTTGCAAGTCTCCACCAAAGTTTCTGTTTGCTTTAGTAATCGCGGCTGCGTGGCACTCAACTGACTGGGTACCGAGCTTTTGTAATCAAGATTTTTTGCAGGTGAAACTACCAATAACATAATCGGGCGCCATCCTTTTAGTGAGCGTATTTAATAAAATATAATAGTTTAGCAACGACAATCATCGCTACCATAAATTGGGTTAAAACTGGCGATATCTGGCCACATTATATGTATAAACACATACGCTTTTAAGCGTGTTTATGACCAAATCATATTTGCTAGTTGATATATAGGGTCAAAATATCACAAGGCAAGCTAGGGGGCTTCCTATCAATTAACACTGACCTATTAAAATTAATGAATGATTTATGAAATAACGCTTTATCTGCCTACATCTCTAGTCATCACACCACAGAACTTGCTATGCTCTAGGGATTGTTCAGTTAACTGCCGACTATAGGAAGAATATGTCTAACCAATTAGAATCTTTACGCTCATTAACCACCGTTGTTGCCGATACCGGCGACATCGAAGCAATTAAAAAATACCAGCCAGTAGATGCAACCACTAATCCTTCTTTGCTATTAAAGGCAGCAGCACTTGTGCAGTACGATGCGCTTATCGACGCAGCAATTGCCTATGGCAAAGCACAATCAGATGATGCAGCCGTGCAAGTCAACAAGGCTTGTGACCACTTGGCAGTTGCAATTGGTAAGGAGATTGTTGGCGTGATTCCTGGGCGTATTTCTACCGAAGTAGACGCGCGTTTATCCTTTGACACACAAGCCACTATCGATAAAGCCCATGAACTAATTGCGTTATACAAAGACGCTGGCGTAGATAAATCGCGTATATTGATTAAAATCGCGTCTACATGGGAAGGCATCAAAGCAGCAGAAGCACTAGAGAAAGAAGGGATTAATTGTAACCTCACTTTATTGTTTAGTTTTGCTCAAGCACGAGCATGCGCTGAAGCGGGTGCTTTCTTAATTTCCCCCTTTGTTGGCCGTATTTTAGATTGGTACAAGGCCAATACAAGTGGAGAGGACTTTGAAGGCGCTAACGACCCTGGCGTGAAATCAGTCAGTCAAATTTATCAATATTACAAAGACCATGGCTACAATACCGTAGTAATGGGTGCAAGCTTTAGGAACACTGGCGAAATTGTTGCACTAGCAGGCTGCGACAGGCTGACCATTAGCCCTAACTTACTAGAAGAGCTGGGCCAAAATGCAGGCGAGTTAAAAGCAGTATTGGTAGACAATGGTAAAACCAAATCGGTAAGCGAGCGTTTAAGTGAGCAGCAATTCCGTTGGGATATGAATCAAGACCCAATGGCAACCGAAAAGCTATCCGAAGGCATTCGAAACTTTGCCGCCGACCAAGTTAAACTTGAGGCTATCTTGCAAGCGCGTTTTTAATCCATTCGCGTTTTATAGTTCATCACCTATACCCCATGTAAGAGCTAATTTCGGAGACAGTTATGCAAAAACTACGCAGCGCGCCAGCTTGGGCTACCCTTGAGAAACTCGCGCCATTGGTAAAGCGATATCACATGCGCGATATGTTTGCCAAAGACCCTTCACGGGCTGACAAATACACTATTAAAGCGGCAGATATCACCCTTGATTACTCAAAAAACCGAGTAAATGAAGAAGTACTAACCGCACTATTTGATTTAGCCGAACAGCGTAATGTGAAGCAAAAAATTATCGACATGTTCAGCGGGCAACACATTAACAGCACAGAAAACCGTGCAGTACTGCACACCGCCTTGCGTAACTTCTCAGACAAAGCGGTTTATGTGGATGGCGAAAACATTATGCCCGACGTCCACAATACGCTAAAAAGCGTGAAAGTCTTCACTGAAAAAGTACATAGTGGGGAGCACAAAGGCTTTACTGGGAAGAGTATCAGTACTGTGGTGAGTATTGGTATCGGCGGTTCTTTCTTGGGCCCTAAAATCGTTACCGAGAGTTTAAAACCGTACTGGGTAGAAGGTATAAAGACCTACTTTGTGGCAAATGTAGATGGTTGCCATATTCAAGATGTGCTGTCACAGGTTGATGTCGAACGTACCTTATTTGTTATGTCGTCTAAATCTTTTAGTACACAGGAGACCCTGCAAAACACTCTTACGGCTAAGGCATGGTTTTTAAATCAAAATACTGAACAAAAAGACATCGCAAAACACTTTGTCGCGGTATCGTCGAACGTCAAAGCGGCGGTTGATTTTGGTATGGCAAAAGAAAACGTCTTTCCAATGGGAGACTGGGTAGGCGGCCGTTATTCCTTATGGTCGGCAATTGGTTTGCCAATTAGCCTCACCATTGGATTTGAGCATTTTGAGTCCTTATTAAAAGGGGCATATGAGATGGATTGCCATTTCCAAGATGCACCTTTTGAGCAGAACCTACCTGTGATTCTAGCCATGCTGGGTATTTGGTATCGTAATTTTATGGGAGCGCAATCTCATGCTTTACTGCCTTATTATCATTATTTACGCGGCTTTCCAGCATACGTACAACAGCTCGATATGGAAAGTAACGGCAAGTCCACCACCCTCGACGGCCGCACGGTAGACTACGGTACCGGCCCAATTATTTGGGGAAGTGAGGGCACCAATGGGCAACATTCGTTTTATCAGTTAATTCATCAGAGTAATTTGCCCATCCCTGTAGATTTCATGTTTCCGCTGAAAGTAAAAAACCAAGATGATACGCATCACAGCATGCTTGCTTCGAACTGTTTTGGGCAGGCACAAGCACTAATGCAGGGCAAAACGTTTGAAGAATGTTTAGATGACTTGGCAAATACTGAGTTAACTGAAGCTGAAAAACTTAGTCTAGCAGCCCATAAAACCATGCCTGGCAACCATCCTAGCAATATGCTCTTGTTTGATGAGGTTACGCCTAAATCCCTTGGCGCGCTAATTGCTATGTACGAACATAAGGTGCTAGTTCAGGGCTGTGTGTGGGATTTAAACTCCTTTGATCAATGGGGTGTTGAATTAGGAAAAGTACTGGGTAACGATGTTTTTGATATGATTGAAGGCGACATGAGCCTAGATGGTATCGACGCCTCTACCGCAAAACTCATTCAACAGTTTATTAATAATCAATAACACATAACAGGTTTGGTGCTTATACCAAACCTGTTCCCCCCTCCATCAGCACCTTATTTGGCACTTGTAATAAATATTTAACAAATTCTTAACTTAGTTTATTTATAATTTTTACTAAGTATGGTACAAAGTACATAAGCTTGTTAGATATCGTTATTCTATAGATATAACAACAATACTAGGTGATGAGTAGTATACGGACAATAACTCACCGCTGGTTCGAAATAGCTGATAGGAGCATCCAAATATGGATTCAGTAGAAATTCTCTCTGTAATTGATAATGAAACTCGTCCCTCAAAAGGAAAAGCTAAAAAACGAAAGTGGCGCGAAATAGAAGCAATAAAAGATAAGTACCGCTTAAAACAAGAACTGACCGATATGGACCTTGGTTTAGAATACGAACTAGAGCATATGGCTCGCTAAAACTCCAATTTATTCATAAAAAACAAACAACAAGTAAATTAAAAAGCCTGAACAATCGATACTGTTCAGGCTTTTTTTATAAGGTTTTAGACTTGCCAGTCTATAGGAGTGAGCTGATTTTGCTCCAACAGGCGATTGGCTTCACTAAAATGCTTACACCCTAAAAAGCCCCGATAAGCAGACAACGGCGATGGATGAGCGGCGGTTAAAATATAATGTTTGCTAGTATCAATGAGATTCACCTTTTTTTGTGCAGGAGCACCCCATAACAAAAACACTAAGTCAGAACGAGCTTCACTTAACTTCGCGATGACCGTATCGGTAAAGCTTTCCCAGCCTTTATTTTTGTGTGAATGCGCTTGCCCATCTCGCACGGTAAAAACCGTATTGAGTAGCAACACTCCCTGCTTTGCCCAATGCGTTAAATCGCCATGAGAGGGCGTATTAAAGCCATCGATGTCTTGCGCCAGCTCCTTATAAATATTGCGCAAAGATGGTGGAATGGGATTGCCTTTTTTAACTGAGAAGCTGAGGCCATGCGCTTGGTTTGGACCGTGATAGGGATCTTGCCCAAGGATTACGATTTTTACATCTTGGGCTTGGCATAACTTAAATGCGTTGAATACGTCCTCTCTTGGTGGGTAGACGAGTTGCCCCTCTGCACGCTCTTGCTCAACAAAAGCCATTAACTCAATAAAGTAAGGCTTCTGCTTTTCGTCGCCAAGCAGTGTTTGCCAAGTCGCGTTGTGCTGCTTACTGCTCATATAAATATGCCTAGCTTTTTCGCCCTACCTAGCAAGCGTTTTAAACATATATGCTTTTAAATCAGCATATTCAGGGCCTTGCTCTGAGGCTAACGAGGGCTTTCCGGCGCAGTCAACTAGAGGCTGAGGCAAGTGAATAGGTTGCCCTAAAACATTTTCCACTGTTTCTCTAAATTTTGCGGGGTGAGCCGTACCTAAAAATATCCCTACCTCGTCGCCTTGTAACTGACGTGTTAGAGCGCGATACCCTATTGCTGCATGAGGTTCGCTCACATAACCTATGGCTTGTAATTGTTTCATCGCGACTTGAGTGTAGTCCTCGTCAACCGATTCACCGCTTAGCAGTGCTTTATCGAAGTAGCCCTTCTCGATTAACGCTTCAATACGTGGCCAATTATTTGGCTGGCTAACATCCATGGCATTCGACATAGTAGCAACAGTAGGTTTTGGGTCCCACTCACCGCTTACTAAATAACGAGGCACAGTGTCATTAGCATTGGTTGATGCAATAAAGCGTTTAATGGGCAAACCAAGTGTTTTGGCAATGATACCCGCGGTAAGATTACCAAAGTTTCCGCTAGGTATCGCAAAAACGGCTTGGTCTTGCTGCGCTTTAGGAAGCTGAGAAACTGCCTCAAAGTAATAACATACTTGAGCAAGTAAACGACTAATATTTATTGAGTTTGCTGAGTTTAAATGCAGCCCCTCTCTGAGCTCATCATCGTCAAAGGCGGTTTTTACTAATTGCTGGCACGCATCAAAATCACCATCAATGGCTACGGTATGAATATTGCCGCCCAGGGTAGTAAATAGTTTTTCTTGTAAGGGGCTGATTTTGCCTTTTGGAAACAAAATGACAACATTGATATTCTCAATACCGTAAAACGCATGGGCCACGGCTGCACCGGTATCGCCCGATGTTGCCGTCAAAATAGTGACCGGCTTGCCTTCACTAATATTGGCTAAACACTGCGCCATAAAGCGCCCACCAAAGTCTTTAAATGCTAAGGTTGGCCCATGAAATAACTCTAAACAATGAATATTGTCTTTTACATTCACTAAGGGTGCAGGAAAGTTAAAGGCATTGGTAATCAGCTCATCGAGCAAATCTGGCGACATTTCGTCGCCTACTAAGTGTTTAATAATAGCTTGGCTGCGCTCTACAAGTGGCATCGCCAATAAGGAGTCAATATCTGCCATTGCTGTTAAATCAGTGGGGAAATATAAGCCTTGGTGCTTGCCCAGTCCTTTTTTAACCGCTTCTGCAAACGACACTTTATCGCTTGCTAATTTTAAATTCTCTAATTCCACGTGTTTTTCCTATGCTTAAAAGCGAATAGACTAAAAGCTAAGCGTTTATTACCCGAGCGCCAGCGCTGTCTATTGTGCAAATATGGCTAAAACCATCTTGGTTTTGAACATAATGTTCATTTAACCAAGTTTGAATGCGTTTTGCATTGTCTAAATTATCACTAAGGGCAAAAACCGTTGGCCCTGAGCCTGAAATACCAAATGCCAAAGCGCCTTGCTGTGCACTAAAATCGCGCGCTTCATCAAACTTAGGCAGTAAACTTTTCCGGTGCGCTTCGGCAATCACATCTTGCATCACCGATGCCGCCAATACGCGATCGCCACTGTGCAATGCATGCACAAAGACGCCAATTTGCCGTCCAAAATCTAGGGTTGTGCCGATATCAAACTGCTTCGGCAGAATATCCCGAGCCGCTGCGGTAGAAACAGAAAGACCTGAATAACACGTTACCCAGAACCAATCGTCAAATACCGGAAGTTTGGTGCAAATAGGGCTAGTTTGCCCCGTCATGAGCGTCATTCCGCCTACATAACTAGGCGCTACATTATCATAATGCACACTGCCGCTGATTTGCCCTTCTAGCTCTCCCATCATTGCTAAAAGCGTATCTTCATTAAAGGGGGTATTTGCATGTTCGTTGAGCGCATAAAAAGCCGCTACAATGGAGGCTGCGCTAGAACCTAACCCACTGCCAATAGGCAGGGCTTTATGTAAGTGCATTTTAACTTGTAGGGGTGCTAAGTTAGCGTTGCTTAGCGCCGCTTGAAAAAAGTGATAACAACGGGTCACTATGTTGCCATCGGCACCGGCTGGTAAGCGGTCAGCAAAACGTCCATCGCAGCTTAAGCTAAATTCTGCGGCATCTTGCACGTCCACCCAATCGCCTAATAGCTCACCATTAATGGGTTTCAGTGCCGCACCTAATATATCAAAGCCCAAACTCACATTGCCGATAGAGGCCGGTGCGAATCCGCGTGTTGTGCGAGGTGTAGCCATTAGCGATATTCCTGTTGCATGGCAGTAGTACGTAGCAAGTCCGCAAACACGCCCGCCGCAGTTACCGTAGCACCGGCGCCATAGCCACGAATAACATAGGGAATAGGCTGATAATATCGAGAATGGATTGCCAATGCATTTTCACCGTCTTTTACCGCAGCAAGTGGATGACTCAAAGGCACCGACTGAATACTCACGGTACAATTTCCGTTTTCAATTGCGCCTACATATCTTAGGACTTCGTTATTGGCGTTTGCTGCATCAACTTTAGCCTGAATCGTCGCATCAAGCTTTTCTAGGTTTTGCATAAAGCTTTTCACATCACCACTGTCATCAAAATCTCTTGGCAATACCGATTCAATTTGAATATCGCTTAACTCTAAAGACATACCTGACTCACGCGCCATAATCAGTAACTTACGTGCTACGTCCATGCCACTTAAATCATCCCGCGGATCAGGCTCGGTGAAGCCATTTTCTTTGGCAATGTTAGTGGCTTGAGACAAGCTTAAGCCTTCGTCTAACTTTCCAAACACAAACGATAAAGAACCAGAGAGAATCCCCTCAAACTTACGCAGCTCATCCCCTGCAATAACTAGCTTTTGCAGATTATCAATGACCGGTAAGCCGGCGCCGACAGTAGTTTCATACAAATATTGCAGTTTATTATTTAAAGCAGTGCTTTGCAGTGCCTGATAACGCTCATAAGATGAGGTATTGGCCTTTTTATTTGGCGTAACAACATGAAAACCCGCTTCCATAAAATCCAGATACAAATCGGCAACGTCTTGGCTGCTAGTGCAATCTACAATTACCGGATTGGTTAAACTGTTGTTCACCACAAACTCACTAAGAACATCAAGCGACAAAGGTGCGCTTGCCTTTGCTAACTTGCCTTCCCACTCACCGTTTACGCCAATGCCATTAGCGTCTAATAAACAGGCTTTGCTATTGGCAATGCCGTACACGGTAAGCTTAATGTTTTTATCAAGTAATATACTTTGCTGCTTGGCAATTTGTGCCAATAATTCTTTGCCCACAAGGCCACAACCCACAAAAAATGCGTCGATGGTATTGAGGTTGGTAAAAAAGTTTTGATGAATGACCTTAACTGCTTTTTTTGCCTTGTTATTGTCAATCACCGTTGAAATAGAACGTTCGGAAGAGCCTTGCGCGATAGCCACGTTGTTGATCCTCGCTTGAGCCAATGCATTGAAAAATTTAGCCGCCAAGCCATTAGACTGGCGCATGCCGTCACCCACAAGGGTCACAATTGCTAAATCTTCGCGCATTTCGATGGGCTCTAGTAACTGATTGTTCAGCTCTAGTGCAAAGTTCTCCTCTAGTAATTCAAGCGCTCGCTGGGCGTTATTCTGAGCAATACAAAAACTGATACTGTATTCAGAAGATGATTGCGTGATTAACGATATAGAAATATTGTCCTTAGATATCACATCAAAAATGCGACTCGCCATACCCACCATGCCCTTCATGCCAGGGCCTGAAACATTGAACATGACAATGTCTTCAAGGTGTGAGATACCTTTTACGCTGGTCCATAATTCACTTTTTTCATGACTAATGAGCGTACCGGGAGCGGCAGGATTTAAAGTATTTCGAATTAAGCAGGGAATAGAAAACTGCGCAATTGGGCCAATGGTTTTTGGGTGCAAGACTTTGGCACCAAAATACGATAGCTCCATTGCCTCTTGATAGGTCAGTTTGTCGAGTAAAACTGCCCCGTCTACCTGATTCGGATCCGCGTTATATACACCATCTACGTCGGTCCATATTTCGCAACATGAAGCATTTATGCAGGCGGCAAGTATAGCTGCTGAGTAATCAGAGCCGTTGCGCCCTAGTGTGACCTTTTCGCCGTCTTCATTTGCCGCAACAAACCCCGGCATAATTAAAAACTGTTTGCCACTGACGTCGATGTCACTGAATTTAGCTCTTGAGATATCGAGTTGAGCTAAACTGTCGAGGTAATCACCGCTAGCTTGCACATGGTTAACCGGGTCAATAATTAGGTTATTAATGTTATGGGCACTGAGGATTTCGCTAAAAATTCTGACGCTAACGTACTCTCCCATACTTAAAATACTTGCAGTAACTTGATCGGGACAGCTTCTCAATAAGGCTATGCCTTTTAACTGCTGAGTAAGTAAGTCGAGTTTCTCGTCAATAAATACGGCAAGATCATCATAGTTTAGATTAGGTAGTACTTCGTGTAGTTCTGTGGCAATACTGGTGAGGGTCATGTTGAGCTTAGCAAGTAACTCGCGATAGTCTTTACCACTTTGCGCTTGCTCGCATAATAGCGACAAAGCGTTGGTTACGCCTTTTGGTGCAGATAACACCACCGCAGCCCCCTCAAGCTCATGGGTGGCCCGACTAATGTCGAAAACGCGCATATAACGCGCCGCATCAGCCAATGATGAACCACCAAACTTTAACACCTTCATGAGAGACTCCTCGCTCTTTAAATTACTTTATTTTACGTCCAACAAATCCACAAATTACGCCAAAAAAAAAGCCCGCATGCTGCGGGCTTTCGTTAACTATTAAAATGGCACAAGCTAACGACCGCCCTCAAAAGAGGTGGTAATGGTCATAATACGCATCATGTCGTTAGTTTTTAGAATTATTTTCATAGGCTCAATTTGCCGTATAGACGTCTAAATGTCAACAGAACTTTTATATAAATGGTTTTTATTCACTTTCTTTTTATCTTGGTTGGGCTATCTCGTGTTTTATTTTATTGCTGTTAAACCGAGCTTCAACGAGCAACAAGCACTCGTGCAAACACGAAGTCGTATTCGCGATGAAAATGGCATGCCTATTTCTTAAGGCGCGCTTTAGGCGGAGTTAAAAAGCGATTAAACAGTCCCCTCCTCACACTGCCGCAAACGCAAGTTCCCAACAAACGGCTCCAATGCCAAGGTTGCGGTTTTTATTTGTGATACCTTTTCCCCGCTTTGGATGTCTTCAATCCAGACCGAAATTTCTTCCTCGTTACGCTCGCGATTGAGCATGTAACTTTTACCTTCATCGAGGCTTACATCAAACTCAACAAAGGCATATTTGCTTGCAGCCGTGCCTGGCTTGTTAACATCGGCTCTTACCCAAAGCTTATGTTCACCTGCTGGATATTGGCGCGGAACGTCAAAGCCAGCGGCGTAATCGCGCGGAAGGTTAAATCCGATGGGGCGATTAAAGCGGCACATTAAATAAACGTATTCTTTGGTAGGACGATTGTTTTGCACAAAATTTTCTATTCGAAAATGCCCTTCCTTTACTCCCAAATCAATGGGAAAAGTATTACAACCCGACATCACCCCACTAAAACACAACAACCCTATTACGTTAGCTAGAGTAAATTTTTTCATCTCGTAATCCTTACTTGATAAATCAAAAATTCAAACGCTGATTAGATTATTAAAGATCAGAACAATCGTAAAGCCAAAAGCCCTGTATTTATGACTGATAAAAAAATGCTACCATGCTCAGATGACTGTTTACTAAGCTGTAATTACTAACGACCATGCCCTCAAAGCAATACCAAAGCACAGACCAGCAAGCAAAGTTACTTAGCTATCAGATACTACATGGTTTTGATAAGTCGTATCGGCGTTTTAGTCGAATTACCAGCGGTGCACAAGAGCGCTTTGAGAACTGTGAATGGGCGGCATCTGGACAAGGCATTAAGGAACGGATTACCACTTATCATCAAAGCTTGTCTGAAATCGTTAGCGAAATCTATCAGCATATCAATCCTCAAAGCCTACCCGACGGTTTTTGGATGGCTTGCAAAGAACACTACACAAAACTGTTAAGTGATCATCCCCAATTTGAGCTTGCCGAAACTTTTTATAACTCGGTGATTGGTCGCATCTACCGACACGGTCGAATCGATAACAAGATCATGTTTGTAGAGCCAAGTCGTTGCTTCTTGCCAGGCCAAGACCGTAATAAAGTAGTCTATAGCTTTGACACCACCAGCACAGTGCTTGAGATGTATCAGGCAATATTTGAGACCTACCGTTTTAAGGTCCCTTTCGACAACTACGATGCAGATTTGGCTAAACTCGAAGCTGCTCTTAGACAGCGACTGAATAAAGAACAACTTGCATCAGTACATACGGTCGAAATGCTAAAGTCGGTATTTTATCGGGGTAAAGCTGCCTATTTGGTTGGGCGAATTTGCATGCCAGATGAAACACTTCCGTTTGTTATTGCGCTGCAAATGAGTGAAAAACGTAGTTTGTTGGTTGATGCGCTATTGACCGAACGCCCGCACATGAGTGTTATTTTTGGCTTTGCACGCTCGTATTTTATGGCACAAACCCAAAACCCCGCCGAGGTTGTCGCGTTTTTGCAAGAGTTGCTTCCTCATAAAAAGAACTTTGAGCTTTATATGTCTTTAGGCTTTTACAAACATGGGAAAACGGTATTTTATCGCAACTATCTAGCGCATTTGGCAAATACCAGCGACAAATTTGAACTCGCACCGGGGATAAAAGGCTTAGTCATGGCCGTATTTCACCTACCCTCCTACGGGGTTGTATTTAAACTTATTCGTGATGAATTTGCAGAAAGTAAAAAAATTACCCGTGAGCATGTGAAAGACTGTTATCGATTGGTAAAAATGACCGACCGTGTAGGTCGCATGGCCGATACCCATGAATATGTTAATTTCAGCTTTCCAAAAGAGCGTTTTGACCCTGTTTTGTTGCAACACTTACTTGAAACCTGCGCTAAAACAGTTTCGGTCAAAGACAAACAAGTGATCATTAAGCATTTGTACATAGAGCGGAAAATGACGCCCCTGAACCTGTATCTGCAACAAGAAACCAACCCACAAAAGATAGAAGATGCGATTAAAGACCTCGGAACCTGTATCAAACAAATCGCGTATGCGAATATTTTTCCTGGTGATATGTTGCATAAGAATTTTGGGATTACCAAAACTGGGCGCGTCATTTTTTATGACTACGATGAAATCTGTTACATGAGCGAGCGCACCTTTCGGGAGTTACCTAAGTCTGACGACCCTTATGCACTCGATACGCTGTCGGTTGGACCAAGCGATGTGTTTCCGGAGCAATTTGAGCATTTTATTGTGGGTAAAAAGCACTTAAAAGACCTGCTCAAGCAACATCATGGAGACTTACTCAGCCCGCAATACTGGCGCGAAGTGCAAAGTGTCGCAGCACAAGGTGTTATTCAAAATTTTACGCCTTATCCAGAACACATTCGCTTTAAACACACAACAAAAGAAGCCTAAGTAAACAAAGGCCAAGCGATAATTAATAAGTTTGCCACGTCATCGTGGCGAAGGCACCGTCATCGTGGCGATGGCACCGTCATACCGGCGAAGGCCGGTACCTCCTATCGAAACAACTGAGCTTAAATATAGCGGATTGTTTAGACAACGTCGCTAGATTTAAGAGGTTCCCACCTTCGTGGGAATGACGGGAAGGGTTGTGGGAATACGGTTTTTGTATTGCGCACAGGTTAACTTAGTAATAGCCAATAATGCGCAACAATTGTACCCATTGCGAGCACCCACACTGAGCTGCGAGCTACGTGCCAGTTACACCAATAACACACTAAGTAGAGCAAGCGTAGGATGACAAAAGCAATGCAAAGCTGCGCGGTATACACGGTGTGGGAATCAAGGGCTAGTACCAACAATACAGTGGGCGCAAAAAAGCATATCGCCTCAAAGCAATTATCATGAGCCGCTTTTGCGCGTGCGCCTAAACCTTCTAAGCGTCCTTGTTGAGCGCGCGGGTGACGATTATCGTAACGACCCTCGCGCTGCATCATTATCGCTAAAGGTACTTTTGCAATCATAGGCATAAATAAAACGAGGGCCATACAAATAATTATAACAAACACTTAATGTTCCTTTTTGTTATTAAAAGTGTATCTTTACTAACACTTTTATTAGGTTATCAGCTATCTTAACACTATGAAAATATTGATTGTAGAAGACGAACCCACCGTAGCACAGCTCATTAACAAAGGCTTAGCACAGGAAGGCCACGAATGTGTGATTACGCAAAACGGTGAGGAAGGCTTATCGCTGGCACTCGATAGCGAAAAACAACATTTATTCGACGTGATAATACTCGACCGAATGCTACCCAAGTTAGACGGTTTAGAGGTATTACAGCAACTAAGGCAGGCGAACGTAAACACACCTACTTTATTTTTAAGCGCTAAAAATAAAGTTGACGACAAAGTAACTGGCTTGCGTGCTGGCGCTGACGACTACCTCACCAAACCCTTCGCATTTGAAGAGTTATTAGCCAGAGTAGAGCTTCTAGCAAGTCGCGCTGCCAGTGCCGCAAAAAATGTGCCTGAAAATAAAACTGAGCTTAGCTTGGGCGAACTTAAACTCGACTTAATCAATCGTAAAGTATTACGTGGTGGGCAAGAAATTGATTTACAGTCTAAAGAGTTTAAGCTTCTTGAATACTTAATGTTAAACGAAGGCAAAATTGTGACGCGTACCATGCTCCTTGAAAAGGTATGGGAGTATAATTTTGACCCTCAAACCAATGTCATCGATGTTCATATTAGCCGTTTACGCAATAAAATCGATAAAGGCTTTGCCTACCCTATGATCGAAACCATTCGAGGTGCAGGCTATAAAATTAGTGTGAAAGGATGAGGCAAATTAGTTAACTATGCGAGCCATTCAAGCCTACAGTAAAAGCTCCAGTTTTATTGTTAGTTTTATTTTCACTACGCTGTTGCTCATCGCGGTAATTTTTAATACTTACGTACTTACTGTTGCCAGTGACGACCTCCTCATAAGAGAAACCGAAGCCGCCATACTTGCCGATATCGGTGGCTTTAGAAGTTTGTATAGCGCAGCAGGGCGCCCCGCAGTTGTGCGTGCACTAGATAACCGCGTTAATAACATCAACAATGATTTTTTGTACTACCTCAAAAACGGTAAAGACGAATTTATTACAGGTAATCTTGCAAAATGGCCAGGTGCCGACACTCTCCCAATAAAAAATGGTTTACTTGAAATCGAAGTGTATTTGCGGCCAGAGCAAGATAAAGTCTCACTGCGCGGTCATAACAAAGAAACCGCGCTTGCGATGATTGTAGAGTTTGCTAATAAAGACACGCTATTGGTAGCCCGAAATGTCAAAGATATTGAATTTGCACTCAAATTAGCGCAAACCTCTTCATATGTCCTCATTGTAATTGTATGTATTATTTCGATACTAAGTATTGTGGTGGCCTACTATGTGGTGAGTCGAATCAATTTAATATCAGATACCGCAGACGAGATCATATCGACAGGGAATCTAAGCGACCGACTATACGTGGAGAGTAGTTGGGATGATTTAAGTAAACTTAGCCTAGCGCTGAATCAAATGCTCGACAAAATTGAGCAATCGGTTAATTCTATACAAAATGTATCGGACAACATTGCCCACGATTTAAGGACGCCACTTACCAGGCTGAAATCTCATATTGAGCAAATAGACCATCCAGAAAAATACGAGTTGATCGCAGAGTGCGACAACATAATGGCTATTTTTAATTCACTTTTACGCATTACCGATATTGAAACCAGTGCAAAAAGAGCGGGCTTTGCACAGCAAGATATTAGCGCTGTGGCAATGGATGCGATTGAGCTGTATCAGCCGGTAATGGAAGACAAAGCGATTGTATTAAGTAGTAACATCGTGCCCGATGCGACACTGCATTGCGATAAAAACTTGTTGTTTCAGGCCTTTGCCAATGTTATCGATAACGCAGTGAAATTCACGCCTGAAGACGGTTCGATATCTGTATCATTGGATTTCGATGAGAGTAAGCGTCAATACATATTTAGTGTGAACGATAGTGGTATTGGGGCAAGCGATGAAGTATTAGATAAGCTCACGCAGCGCTTTTTCCGAGAGGATAAAAGCAGAACCGCGAGTGGCAATGGCTTGGGCTTATCGTTAGTGGCAGCTATTATAAGCTTGCATGACGGCGACCTTCGTTTTGAAAGAACAAAGCTGGCAACAAAGTCTGGTCTTTGTTGCCACATAACCTTACCCGCGTAAGATGTTATCTACCTGTGAAAGTTCGACTAGTGATATTCGTCGCACGGCACATATATTCTAGTGTCTTTATTGGTGCTGCGGAATCCTATTGCTTTTGCATAAATATAGTAACTTCAGCCATCACAATACCAAACTTCTTAATATATGAGCGATTCATCATAGTGTCTTCGTTAAACGCCCAAAACCAGTCGTCAAAATTGACCCGGTAAGTACTGCCATCGACTTCTAAATCCATCTCATAAGCAAAACTAAAAGCGTTACCGTAGGATAGACCTGTCGCTGGGCCCGCAATGTCACCTGCGTTCCCGGTATAGCTTCCATCACTATTTTTTGTGATCGTCCACACTCTTTTTATTGGGCCATCACCAACACCGTACTCAAAGGTTTCGTCTAATATCAACTTATCGCCATCTTTATAAGCATCAATATCAACAATAAATCGTTGAACAACTTCTCCTGAGCGATTTTGTACTATTCCCCACGCCCTTACCTTGCCATCAAAAAAAGACTCCAGTTCGAATTTTGGCTCTACGTCTTTGTAAACATCGCCATCGATAGACAAAGTACAACCTCCGAGTAGAAGCAAAATAGTGAGTACAAATACGGTTTTGATAGATGAGTAAAAAGACATGAAAAACCTCCAAGTATCTTCATTAAATTAGTGAAAGAGTGAGTAAAAGCGAGCGAAAAGCTTTTATGGAATTAATTAGGGCGCGCTAGTTGTGCCTTAGTTGCTTAAACCCAAAAGTTGCTGTCTCATCTTAGGTTGAGATGTCTGCTCTGAAAGCCAAATGTTGAAAAACCATTTTGTGAATTCTGGATCCTCAATAGTACCGACTTTGTTATCGTTAAAGTAAAAATGACTATGCTGATTCATATCAACTACGCCAGTAAGGGTGTGCCCTTCGTCAACATTAGGAAAAAGCTGCTGCATTTTTTCAAACCATTTTGCTAGTTTTACTTCGTCGTTCATACCTTGGTCGCGCATTTCGTCGATACTACGGCTTGCAATATTCTTTCCCTCAAACTCACGTAAATAGGTAAGCGCTAACGCAAAAGGCTGGTCCGGGCTAAAACGACCATTTGGTGCGATTAGCTTCGCATCGTAAATATCCCAAAATAAAATCTCTAAACGTGCTTCACCAACAGGACGAGGGTTTTCAATGTAGGTTGCTACCGCATTCGCTTTTAAACTTAAGGTTATGCTTAAGATTGCGAAAAAACTGATGATTAACTTCATAACTGTTTCCTTTTAACTATGCTGTATTAACGCACATTTTGGGGGCTTTAGATCATTAAGAATTAGTAATGCTGTGCAGTTCCCACGATTTTGCAGAAAAATCTATGCTATTCATTTGCGTAAATTGCTAGTATTAAGTCAGGTGTATACGAATAAATGTGTCATAGTGTCAATCGAAAAACAGCTTCATATAGCCCTCCCTTCACCTCTGCAGCCCCTAAAAGCAGAGTGTTTCGCTAAGTCGAGCAATCGGGTCTGGTGCAAACGTGACGACCTCATTCACCCTATTATTAGCGGTAACAAATGGCGAAAGCTAAAGCCAACATTACAGTCAGCACTTACACATAACATTACACACATTGGCAGCTTTGGCGGGGCCTATTCGAATCATCTTCATGCTCTTGGCTATGCCTGTTCTCGCTTGAAGGTCCGCTTTACTGCCATTGTGAGAGCTCATCCGCAAAGCCCAATGACGCCCATGCTGAAAGATTTACAAGCATGGGGCACGAACATCCACTTTGTAAGCAGAGAGCATTATAAGCAGCGTGAGTCATTGCAGTACATGAACGCTTTGCAACAAGAGCTGGGGCTAGACATTCTGATACCCGAAGGCGGCTCAAGCAATGAGTCACTCGCTGGGGTAGCTGAGATTATGCTAGAGTTAAGTGAGCAACATCCGCAAGCCTTCGATTTTATTGTTTTACCTGTGGCAAGCGGCGGTACGATGGCTGGGCTTATTCAATATATACAGACGCACAACATTGCCTGTAAAGTGATAGGCATAGCGGTGTTAAAAGGAGAAGGCTACCTTGAAAGAAGCGTTAATATGCTGTTGGGAAACGCACATTCCACAAAAGCCCAAGCACAATGTTGGGAAATACTTCACCATCAAGACTTTCATGCTGGAGGTTATGCAAAATCGAGCGATGCGCATAAACACTTTCAATCTGCATTTTACTCCCAACAAGGTTACGCCCTAGATTCGGTATACAATACCAAGAGCTTTTTCGCGCTTAATCAATTACTTAAGCAAGGTGTATTTGGGAACAATAAGTCAATAGCAATTTTAAATACCGGTGGACTGCAAGGAGACAGAGAAAAACCGAGCAATTAGCATTGAACCATTTGTATTTGCCTGCCGTTATTAGAGTATACGCAAACAACATAGGCATATGATTTGAAACCTAACATGATCCTCAAACAAAACATCCCCTATGCGGCGCTCATCTATTCTGCGCTAGATTTGTGCGACATTATGCTAAGGCACTCCAACACCGTATATCCATTTGCAGTAATGTCTATCGACAACGATGTTCAGTGTGTATTCAGTGCCCAAAAAGATCATGAACTGGCAAGCGGTTTAATCGAAGATTTATCGGCACAAACACGAGATTTACAGTTGTTATCCGAAAACGCGATTTCGGTACTTGTATATTGCGCGACAGTTGCAAGGCCCAAAGGAAAAGAGAGTGATGCGATTGTATTTAATATTACCGACTCAAATGGTAAAAACACCGTCACACTTTACCCTTACAAACACGAAGCACAAACCATCGTCTTGGGCGCTCCCTACACTTGCGACTTTGCTGACTAAAGACTCAATAAATCTCGCAATTACGCATTGAAACTCTTATAAATCTCAATCACACTATGCGCCATCTAACGATTGCACACGGTCACTAACATTCAAGTAATTATGGAAGCGACCACTCACTGAATTAAGGAAACCTAATGTCTCGAGTATTAATTATAGGCGCTGGTGGCGTCGCGGCGGTTACGATAAAAAAATGTGCTCGCCTACCCCAAATGTTTGATGAGATTTACTTGGCGAGTCGCACCGTAGCAAAATGCGAAGCGCTACAACAAGAAGTTGGCAGCGACCGAGTAAAAGCAGTATTCGCACTAGATGCAGATAACGCATCAGAAGTAGAAGCACTTATCAATAAAGTACAACCAGATTTGGTGATTAACTTAGCACTCCCATACCAAGATTTACCTATAATGGATGCCTGTTTGGCCACTAAAACGGACTATTTAGACACAGCCAACTATGAACCCAAAGACCTAGCTAAATTTGAGTACTCATGGCAGTGGGCATACCAGCAAAAATTCCAAGATGCTGGCATTATGGCATTGCTAGGAAGCGGCTTTGATCCAGGTGTAACTAACGTATACACCGCTTATGCTGCCAAACACTATTTCGACGAAATTCATTATTTAGATATTGTTGATTGTAACGGCGGCGACCATGGCCAAGCGTTTGCGACAAACTTTAATCCTGAAATCAACATTCGTGAAATTACCCAACGTGGTCGCTTTTGGGAAAACGGAGAGTGGAAAGAAACTGATCCGCTGAGCGTACGCGAAGACCTAGACTACCAAAATATTGGTGTTAGAGCCTCTTACCTAATGTTTCATGAAGAGCTCGAATCATTGGTTAAGCACTTCCCTACCCTCAAGCGCGCACGTTTTTGGATGACCTTTGGCGATGCTTATCTAACTCACCTTCAAGTCTTGGAAGGTATTGGCATGACCAGCATTGAGCCTATTGACTTTCAAGGTCAGCAAATTGTGCCTTTAGAGTTTTTAAAAGCGGTACTACCTAACCCTGGTTCGTTGGCCGACGGCTACACCGGTATGACCTGCATTGGTACTTATATTACCGGTATTAAAGATGGCAAAGAGAAAACCATCTTTATTTATAACAACTGCGAACATGCGAAGTGCTTTGAAGAAGTAGGAGCACAAGCGGTTTCGTATACTACCGGTGTACCTGCAATGATTGGCTCGGCGCTTATGCTTAATAAAAAGTGGCACAAAGCAGGTGTGTGGAATATGGAACAATTTGACCCTGACCCCTTTATGGAAATGCTAAACGAGCATGGTTTGCCATGGAATGTGATTGAGTGTGATGCGAGCCCGTTTAAGCGCTAAGGACAAGCATGACTGATTTTTATCGTTCTGATATCCCCTCGCCATGCTACGTGTGCGATGAAGCAAAGCTTGAGCAAAACTTAAAGCTTATGCAGCACGTGCAAACCAAGGCCGGGGTTGACATCATTCTCGCACTAAAAGGCTACTCAATGTGGTCTACCTTTGGGCTAGTAAAACAGTATTTAAAAGGGGCGACTTCCAGTGGTGTATGGGAAGCGCGCTTGGCTAGAGAAGAAATGGGCGGCGATGTACACGTATTTTCACCGGCTTATAAACAAAAGGATATGGATGAATTGCTTGGGCTGGTGAACCATATTTCGTTTAATAGCGTGCGTCAGTGGCAGCAGTTTAAATCACAAGTAGTGGCGGCTGACGTGTCACCGGGCTTGCGTATTAATCCTGAAAACCAAGAAGCCGATACTCCGCTATACGATCCATGTGCACCGGGTTCACGCTTAGGCATATTGGCAAAAGATATCGAAAACGTCGATTTGAGTGGCATAGAGGGATTTCATTGCCATAACCTCTGTGAATGTGACTCCTATGCGGCAATGCGTACCTTAGAGGCGATTGAGGCTAAATTTGGCCAATATCTACCTAAGCTAAAGTGGCTTAACTTAGGTGGTGGGCATTTAATGACCCGAAGCGACTATGATGTTGAGCACCTAATTAGCACCTTGCGTGCTTTTAAAGCCAAATACCCTAACTTACACATTGTGTTAGAGCCAGGCTCAGCCGTTGCATGGCAGTGCGGGCCTTTGGTATGTGAGGTGGTTGATATAGTAGAAAATCAAGGCAATATTGCTATTTTAGACATATCGGCAACCGGTCATATGCCCGACGTACTCGAAATGCCCTATCGCCCAAGCATTACAGGCGCAGGCTTAGCTAACGAAAAGGCTTATACCTACAAGTTTGGTGGCAACTCCTGTTTAGCGGGTGATGTCATAGACGAATATAGCTTTGATAAACCATTACAAGCGGGTGACAGGCTAATTTTTGAAGATATGTTGCACTACACCATGGTAAAAACTACTTTCTTTAATGGCGTTCAGCATCCTGCTATTGCGGTTTTGCGTAAAAACGGTGAGCTTGATGTGGTGCGTGAGTTTGGGTATGAGGATTTTAAAGGACGTCTGTCTTAAATTTGCGAGGCTAGAGAAGATAGGTGGATTAGCTAGCTGATTAACCAAAAAAACCACTTAAAAAAAGCCGAAACATCAAACATAAAGCATGCTTGATGTTTCGGTATTGTTTTTCATTAGACTACATTGTGTAAGTTACCCCTAAGAACACAGTGCGCCCACGAGGGCCAACAGGCCAAGCACGTTGCGTCGAGAAGGGCTCTTCGTCTGCAATATTATTCACGCCACCATAAACAGTGAATGAGTCATCAATCTCATAACTGGCGTTAATATCAAAGATATAAGTCTCACCAAAGAAGCCATTGTCACCGTAAAGCGCTTGATTGCCGTTTAAGCCAAGCACAAGCTCAATTTCATCTACCGCTTGTCTGCTCTGATAAGTTGTTTGCAATGCAACTGCAAGAGGACCGCGCTCCCAACTCAATTCAAGGTTACCGGACGTTTCTGGTGTCTGTACTTCTTCAATTTCAGGGTTAACTTCGGTTAAATCAAGTGGGTTAAAAAAGTTATCAAGTGACTTTTGATGTGAACCAACAAGTCGTGCACCAAAGGTATTCTCACCTACATCAAAGCTATAGTTGATTGAGAAGTCATAACCTTCGGCCTCTTGACGTGCAAAGTTAATTTGACCAGTATCAAGACCATTTAAACCGCCATCGGAGCGTCGACTAAACTGATCACAAAATGGCACATCTGGAAAATTTGCTGAGTTTAAGCAGCCAGACAAAATGTCGCTAGAACCAACGGCCGAAATCGCATCATCAATCTGCACATCCCAATAATCGAGTGTGAAAGTTAAGTTTTCGACAAAGCTTGGGCTGTACACAAAACCAAGTGTTATCGTTTCAGCAGTTTCAACCTCTAGCTCTGGATTGCCGCCCGATGTACCAGCGAATCTTGCTGTAAGCGGGTTCACCCATACGTAGTTTCCGTCGGCATCAAGAATGTCGGCTTGTGGAACGCCAGCAGCTTGCAATTGTGCTACGCAGTTTGCTTGTAAAAACTGAGTACCATTATCCACATCGGCACATGGATCTTCAGTTTGGTTGACGAATATAGGCAATCTAGGGTCAAATAATTCTGAGATATTCGGTGCTCTTACCGCCTCTGAAATTGTACCTCTGAAATTGAGTTCTTCAATCGGGCTGTAAGAAAAACCAAGTTTCCACGTTGTTGCGTTTCCTACCGTCGAATAATCTGCCACTCGTATAGCACCATCTAAGGTAAATTCGTAAGCGTATTCGCGGTCAAGAAATATAGGTAAGCGAACCTCAACAAAGGTATCGACCACGTCATATTCCCCTGCCGTGTCGAAGCGCTGAACATTATCACCCTCTACGAAAGAGAATAAGAATGGGTCAATGGTGTTAACATTCACACCCGCAGTAAAAGAAGTGCCTTCGGGCAAAATACCTAAGGTTAAGGAGTCTTCGCGGTTATCACTAGACTCTTCTCTGTACTCTATTCCAGTCGCGTAGCCAATTGGTCCGTCCAATACACTTTCTAAGACCTCAAATTCACCACTTGCAATCAAAGATACAACGGTTTGCTTAATGGTGAGTTCTTCGGTCAAGTCAGCAGTCACGAAATTCTGCGCTGCCTCACTAGCAGAGTAAGTACCAAAGGGGTTAAGCGGTGCACACTGGCCATCACCTGGTGTGAAACTATAGTATCTATCGCTCGAAAAACCTCCGTCTGCAAAACCTGCGCCGGCCGTAAAATAATCAATTTCATAGGCCGCAGATGAGTCTAAATCAGAGCGACACACTATGCTGCCGTCGGGCGCAGTTGTTGCATCAATAGCTGCGAATACTCTATCTAAATAAGGCGCAGTACTTTCAGTGGTATTCTTAAATTGGCCATGATTGATTGAGAATTCCAATAACAGTGAATCATTTACATACCATTCAGCACCAACCACAAAACGTTGAGTCTCACGCGTATAGGTAGTTGGGTTGTTCTCACTCCAATCTAATGGATCTTGCGTGAGTAATAAGCCACCGGTTTGATCCACCACGGGTAATAACTCTGTTGGGATGAACGGGTTGTCTGGTTGAATAAATAAAGTGTCATAGAAGTAATCATCTTCTACAAAACTTTCTGACTCCGCTCGAACGTATTTTGCTTCAAAAAATGTCACTAAGTCATCGGTAATTTCATACTGACCGTTGATGTTAAACACCATTTTGTCGGTAGATGGGAACAAGGTATCACGGTTAAAGTTTAGACGGCCGCCGTCGCCACCAATACCCCATAAACTGTTTAGAATCGTTCCATCTTGGTTAACTCGAACAGAACCGTCTGGATTTGTTAACCAACAACCGGCCAAAAATCCGGTTCTGCCGCCTTCAGACTCTTGGCAGTCGGCAATGCCGTTTTGGTTAATATCGACATAGGTTGTATCCCTGCCACCAAACCCTGGCGCGATAGATCCCTCTTGAGACGTCAGCCAAAACCTTGCGTCGTCGATGACCGCACGAGGAGGAGCGCCGGGGCTCGTATCTGGGTTTGCTCTAGGGCCAATTGCCGAAATACCATTGTCGGCAGCCCAATCACGCTCGCCTATGCGCAAGCTCTCCTCTCTTTCCAAGGTCGCGGTAAACACAATGTTACCTTTGTCGTCGTCAAAGTTTTGCCCAAAAACAATATCGAGACCATAAGTTTCGCCGCCGCTATCAAGAGGCTTACCAGTTTGCGCATCAATCTGCAGACCTTCAAAATCGTCTTTTAATATAAAGTTAACTACTCCTGAAACCGCATCAGCGCCATATACGGCAGATGCACCACCGGTCGTTACTTCTACTCGGTCAACTAAAGCCCGCGGAATAGTGCCTACATCTACCGCTTGACTACCTCTGAAACCGGCAACGTGTCGTCTACCATTTACTAGAGTAAGAGTTCTATCTTCGCCTAAACCTCTTAAGTTTAGAGCATTCGCCCCGGTCACGGAGTTTTCAGCAGTAAGTGAAGAAACCAATGCAGGTATATCATTTACAATATCGGCAAGGTTAAGCTCGCCTGACTTTCTGATATCGTCTTGGTCAATAGATTGAAGTGGGACCGAAGACGTCACATTTGGATCTGACGCTATTCGTGAGCCCGTTACTCTGATTTTTTCAACAGACTCGTCTGTTGCATTTGATTGCGCTGATGCAAAACCTGGCGCAGTGAGCCCTAGTGCTGCAGCTATGCATACCGAAACGGTAGATTTTTTAATTGTATGCCCGCGTGTGTGTTTCATGTTTACCTCGAGTGTCGACTATTTTATGTAAATGCGTTAACTATTATTATTTTGTTGCTGCACCCCTTCCATGAGCATACTTTGTGCCATCCGCCCAACGGCAAGCTTTATGTACAACTTTACACACTTTATCCAATAATCTTCCCTTTTGCGACCCCTATTTGTGCATGAGCGCACCACGGCGGTGCATCTTCACATAAACACAGAATGTACATTTTAGCCTTAATCAGCTTCGCTATTGCCCCGTTGTTTAAGTGTCTAATTCGCGTCGATATATTTTCTATTACTGTTAAGAACGTCGGCGGAAAGGCTATTTTTAAGGGTTTCCATTGCTTTTCCTGCATGGTGCCATACACCTATACCTTTAGTATTAATAGCTTGACGAACTTGCTCACTGCTCGCTGTATGCACCACTCTAGTATTGCGATGAAAGTTCAAACAAGCTGCTTCAAACTCAAGACCAATGTGCGTTAACGTGCGTCTGATATGTAGTTCAGGAGATTGAATCAATTCCTCATATTGCATTTGTAATACTTTATTAGGTAAGACCTGCTGCCAATGATTCATAAGATCAATATAAGCATTATAAAAAGCACCAATATTGCTAAGCTTATAGCTAAAATCAACGCCCGAAGGAAAATACTGTTTATACAGACTAAAACCACAGTCTAGAGGATTTCGGCGAACATCTATAATGATCGCTTTAGGCAAAATTTTATGAATAAGACCAATATGCCTGAAGTTGAAAGGGAGTTTGTCGATAAAAAATGACTTATGCTCATGTCTAAACAACCTGCCTTTGTTTAAGTAAGACTCACCAAGTTGCTCTAAATCATCAACCGACAGTTTTGCTATTGCGCTGAATAAATCTTTATTGAACTTACGGACGCATAATGCATGTGCTTCTTTCTCAATACATGCCATGGTGGGCTGTTCAATTGTCCCTTGTATTTTTGAGTGGCTCGCCAACATTTGCTCTACGAGAGTAGAGCCCGAGCGAGGGAGGCCAACAATAAATATGGGCGTAATAGTTTGCTTCGCAGCACTTGCTTGGATAGCCAAGTGTTCTTTTGAGAAAGATTGAATACGTTTTTTAAATTCTTGTTCTATTTGATGCGGGCTAAACCTGTCGTTGTTACGCTGTGCATTAGCGTCGTTATAAAGTCGCATGGCGACATCCCACTTACCCGTCGACTCATAGGCTTTAGCTAGCGCGAATGTGGCTACACACTTTGTTTGCGCCGATGCATTATTTGCCTCGATTATACGCGAGATTAGGCTTTTATCGTGATCTGAAAACTCATAATTTTTCATATCGGCAAGCGCCCACCAAGCGTCAGAATTACTAGCATTAGCTTTGATACTATTACGAAATGCTGTAATTGCTTGTTGACGCTCGCCCACTATACGCAACGTTTGCCCACGCACTAACTCAACTTGGCTTAGCATCAAAGTGTTACCCTTGCTCGCTATTTTTGCTCGCTCGCAAAGGTTTAACAAATCCTTATGCTGCCCGAGTCTCAATAGAAGATTGATGAGTAACCATAACGATTGAAATGAGTCGTCTATTTCGGCTAAAGCTCGGGCGCTAGTAATGGCGCTTTCAAAGTACCCTGCAGAGTCTTGAATTGCGCTCAACATTTGTCGAAGATGAGTATTCGCAGGTGAATGCGTTAGCCCATCTTGTAAAATAGCAATGCTTTGGTCGGCCTGATTGCTAACAGAAGCTATATGCGCCAAAGTAAAGATTGCTCTAGGGTGACCTGGCACTTTAATAAGCATTGCCGTGGCACGCTTTTTAGCTTCAATTAACGCATTATTTTGTATACTTACCTGTATCGCCTGAAAGTCGGCATGCAAAGGGTCAAACTGCTCCGCATGCTTCACTAGCTTAACGGCTTCTTTTACACTTCCAACATCAAATAAGCACTTGCTCAGCAATAACCATGCTTGGTAAACAGTCGGCTCTTTTGCCAATCCATCTTTCAACACATCGATAGCTTGGGTTGCATCGCCTTTTGATAAACACTGTATAGCTTGATAAAGAAATGAATCGGGGGGCAAACTTTGCATGGATGTATATAACAGGTGCATTGCTGATAAGTTTTTTCGAGGCTAACAGCTCTATGTTTTTCAAGCAAGGCAAATAGTGTCGCAATGCCCGCCGATATCTAACGCTTTCTCTCATCAATAGCGCCTGCGTCGAAATAACTAACTTTTCGAGTGTTTTTGCCAATAAAAAACCCGGCAACTTAAGTTACCGGGTTTTTATTTATTGCTATCTACTTAGCCTAAATTGCTATTAGCTATTAGAACTTATAGCTAACACCTACACGGATTTCCCATAAAGATGGAGCGCGTGCTAAGTTTTGCGTAGGTTCGCTGAAGTTGCTGTAAACGTATTGATTGTTATCATTTAAATCAACATCAATAACTTCGTTACCAACAAAGTCGCCTTGACGGTAGTCACCCCAATCGTCGTTTAACAAGTTTGTTAAGTTTTCGATTACGATAAATGCCTGCGCTTTGTGGTCATCCATAAAGCCCGGTAATTCTTGTGAAATGCGCATATCGGTTTTGAACCACCAATCTGCATTTTGAGAATTACGATCAGCAATTTGACCACGTGCTAAGCCTTCTGAGTCTACCCATGCGTTAAATGCAGCCTCAGTTTCAGGGCTATCAAACACAACATTTGAGTCGTTATTCTCAGGCACATAAATCAACTGACGACCTTGAGCGCTGTCGAAAGTACCAAAACCAAAGGCAGATGAGTCCCCACCGTAGGTATACGAGTAGGTTTCGCCATCGCTTGCTGTAGCAAACAAGTTAATACGAGTCTCGTAACCGTCAATGAATTCTTGACCATAGCCTAAGGTAAAGGTGAAGCGATGCGGAATTTCATAATCAGAAGTCGCTGCGCGTGGGTTAATTGGGTCTTGAGTTGCAAAGTTTACGTAGTTAGAAAACGCAACTGAACTGGTCATTGGGTTAGCATCTTTTGCATCTACAAAGGCATAACCTAGTGTTGCATCAAAGCCATTATCCCAATCTTTAGTAACACTTAATGACAATACAGTAGACTGACCATCACCACGTTCAACGTTACCTAGAACAAAATCACTACCCGTTCTACGACCAGAATCAACCAAACCATACACGATACGACCATCTGGGTAAGTGGTCGCGCCAACGTCGGTTAAGTTTGCATCACGATATATTGCAGAATCTTGCTTGTCAGTAAAGATGAAATCAGCAGATATGATGTAATCATTTGGCGTAGCGTAAGTTAGGCCAAGTGTGTATTTCCACTCAGACGGCGCTTCAAAGTCTGGGTCAGTTGCCACTGTGTTACCGTCACCATTGGTAGTGCTGGTATTTGCAACTTCGTCAAACAACTCTTGCGGTACGTCATAAATTGGACGACCTTCGCCAGTTAGCTGCAGACCAAATAAATCAACTGGGTTACCTCTAACATAGCTCGCTAAATCGCTCTCACGTACACCAATGTTTGTAATTCCATCGTTTGAATAAGCATTAGAAATCCATACGTTCGGGTTACCACCAGAGTACAAGCCAATACCACCGCGCACTTCTAAGTTATCGGTCACGGTGTAGTTAAAGCCTACGCGAGGCTGAAGCAAGCTAATGCCATCTACTGTGCCGTTGTTTGCATAACCATAACGGTTTTGGAAGTTATTGTTTAAACGAGGAGTATCGTCAGTGCTGTACTCGTCATAACGAAGACCTACTTTTACTTGTAAATCGTCAGTTAAGTAGAACTCGTCCATTACGTAAAAAGTATTTACTTCATATGCGAAAGATGCAGCAGCGTCAGCTGGATCGTTTGAACCGGCTGAGTTGTTGTAGTAAATACGGTCAACTAAGCCTTGTTCGAATTCTGCGATGCTACCAAAACGGTACTCACCAACGGTGTGTTGCATAAACAAGTTAAATACATCTAGCTTCTCATATTCATAACCTGCGGTAATGATATGGTCGTCTAGATAATAAGTACCCGCTAATTTAAGTGCAGTTCTGTCCCAGTTCAGGTCATTTGATTGACGTGAATCATCTGGACCAATATAAACGGTACCGCCACTTGGGGTTCTGATTTGTGCTTCAGCAAAACCAGATGCAGAGTCAAGCGACATTTGACGATTGTCTAATTCAGTTTTCTCAATACGTACTTCAGTAGAGAAGTTATCAGACCAATCTGAGTAGACTGAACCGATAATTGATTTAAGTTCAGCGCCACGCTCATAAAAATGGTTACCTAAAGATAAACGAGTAGAGCCACCGTCTGATTGACTAATACTGAAACCATCGTTGTAGTTATACGATAAACTTGCACGGTGACCGTCCATGATTTCCCAGTCTAACTTAACAAGGATCTTTTCATCTTCGATAGGTGCACTACCAGGTGTACCGCCAACATCGTAGTTGTAAACACTCTGTGCAATTGAAGCAATTTGAGAAATTTCGTCTTGTGTTACGTTACCCGCGCCAAGTGCGTCGTATGCAAACAATTGCACACCTTCTAATTTTTCGTAAGCACCAAAGAAGAATAATTTGTCTTTAATTATTGGGAAGCCAACATTTACGCCGTAACGTTTTTCGGTGTAGTTACCGTTATCTTGCTTAACACCACCTGCTTTGTCGCCGCGTAATGAGTCATTGGTGTAATCAAAAAACGCACTACCAGTTACTTCGTTAGTACCAGATTTGGTAACCGCATTGATGTTACACGCAGTAAAACCACCGTATTGAACATCGATAGGTGCTAATTCAACAGCCACTTCTTGGATGGCGTCAAAAGAGAAAGGAATACGTTCAGTTGGGTAGCCATTACTATTAAGACCAAAGCTGTCGTTCAAACGCGCACCGTCTAAGGTTAGGCTGTTAAATCTTGGGCTTGCACCACCACAACGAACCGCGTCGTTGAAACTTTCGTCAACATAAATACGTGGATCGGCACGGATAATGTCATTAATGTCACGGTTAATTGCCGGAGCATTTTGTAAATCGTCTAAAGTAAATACGCTTTGTGGGCCTGTAGCACCAAAGTAACCAGCACCTACCGCTGAAGCACTTACCGAGATAACTTCAACGTCAGAATCAGCTTCTAACTGAAGACTAAGGTCAAAAGCTTCACCTAAGTTTAAGAATACGCCGTCAACGGTTGTATCTTGGAATACGTCTGAATCTACGATAACTCTGTAAGGTCCGCCTACACGTAAGCCTCTTAGTGCAAATGAACCAGTGTCGGTTACGCTGGCAGTTCTAGAAGAACCAGATGGCACGTGAATCACAGTGATAGTGGTCCCTGCAGCAGGTGTTCCAGTTGGCGTCAAAATTCGCCCTTCCATCGCAGAAGAAGTCTCTTGCGCCATTGCTGCGGTACTTAAACCTACAGAAAGTGCGACTGCAACTGCAATTTTATTGAGTTTAGTCTTTGCAAACATTGCTTTTTCCCTATGTGTTTTTATAAATGTGGTTTGTTATCATTTTTGGCATGATTTTCAACGTGCGCATTGTCCTTTGCGAACATGACACTTTTATTACAGGCACTATTATTCACGAATGTTTCATATTCGACAACCTATGATTGCTGTATAAAGCGCAAGCTACTTGTATATCTACGAATTTAGGTACTTTGCTATTTAAAAAAGGGTTTTCATTGAATGAAAGTAGCTCACGATGTAAAGTTGTGCAAATTCCGACGTCTATATTTACGCATGAAAAGACCCATCATTATCGCAATCTCCGGCGCATCAGGTTCCGGAAAATCGCTCTTTACCCAAAATTTAGCGCTTAAACTCGAGCAAAATGGTCAAAACGTATTGGTCCTGCAAGAAGATCACTACTACAAAAGCCAAGACCACATTGCTTTGGAAATGCGAGCCGAAACCAATTATGATCATCCTGATGCATTTGAGCATGACTTACTGAGCCAACATCTATTGTCCCTCAGAGGCGGCGATACCATTGATTACCCCGCGTATTGCTACAAAACCCATACACGCTTAGAGGAAACCACGCTCGTTAAGCCTGCCCCCATCATTATCATCGAAGGCATAATGCTGCTCACACAGATTCAGTTGTTTGATCATTTTGATATCAAGGTATTTGTAGATACCGCTTTAGATGTGTGTTTAATGCGCAGAATGCTGCGCGATACTCAAGAGCGTGGACGTTCGATGGTATCGGTAGCAACGCAATACGAAAATACGGTTAAGCCGATGTATCATAAGTTTATTGAGCCTTCAAAAACCTTCGCTGATTTGATTGTACCCCATGGTGGTGAGAACTTTTTAGCGGTGGATGTGGTGAGTGCCTACCTTAATAACTCCAAAGAAGGATTAACGCACAATGGTTAGTATATTAGGCGTTATATTTTTATTAGCCGTTGCTGTTTTAGTAAGCAAGTCTCGCAAAAGTATTAACTGGCGCACCGTCGGTGGCGCTTTCTTTTTACAGGTTGCCATTGGTGCATTTATTCTATACTCCAGCGTTGGCATTAATGTCTTGCTGGGTATCACCGATTTTGTCGCCAATGTTATTGATTACTCCCGCCAAGGCATTGAATTTCTGTTTGGACCACTGGGTAATTTGTCTTTAGGATTTATCTTCGCCTTTAATGTATTGCCCGTAATTATCTTTTTCTCATCGTTAATAGCGGTCTTGTATCACTTAGGCATTATGAGCTTTATCATCAGAATCATTGGTGGTGCATTACGAAAGCTATTACAGACGAGTCGTCCGGAATCGATGTCGGCAGCAGCTAATATTTTTGTTGGTCAAACTGAGGCACCATTAATTATTAAGCCCTTTATTCCACAGATGACGCGCTCCGAATTATTTGCGGTTATGGTAGGCGGTTTAGCCTCCATTGCAGGGTCTATTATGGCGGGTTATGCAGGTCTGGGAATTGAACTTAAATATCTGCTTGCGGCAAGTTTCATGGCTGCCCCTGGTGGATTGTTAATGGCAAAATTGATTGAGCCTGAAACCCAGACGCCAAACCAAAACTTGACCGAAGTCAAAGACGATACAGAAGAATATGCTAATGTTCTGGATGCTGCAGCAAGCGGCGCGGCCTCAGGTATGAAGCTAGCAGTGAATGTAGGTGCTATGCTCTTGGCCTTTATTGCATTGATCGCGATGCTCAACGGTATTTTAGGCGCATTAGGCGGTTACGTCGGATTTGAGGACTTAACTATCGAATACATCCTTGGTGTACTATTTCAGCCGATTGCTTGGCTCATCGGCGTACCTTGGGATGAAGCTCAATTAGCAGGCAGTTTTATTGGGCAAAAGGTCGTGGTAAATGAGTTTGTTGCCTACTCCAGCTTTATGGCCAACATAGAGTCGTTATCAGCGCAAACACAAGCCATTATTACCTTTGCATTGTGCGGGTTTGCTAATTTAAGCTCCATAGCGATACTGATGGGCGGCATCGGCGCAATTGCACCCTCGCGCCGCCAAGATATTGCACGCTTGGGTTTAAAGGCAGTACTTGCAGCAACCTTAGCTAACTTAATGAGTGCCGCATTAGCAGGTATTTTCATCTCATTAGGTTAACTACTTTGCCTACAATGCATGCAACGCAATCTTATTAATCTGAGCTTCTATTGTGAAGCTCATAACACTCTTTAGATATAGCATTACCGGACACACGATATGAAATTAGAAGCTGTTGACTACAACTCACCCACCGCGGCAAAAGACTTTGTTGAATCACTCAGACAAACAGGCTTTGGCGTATTAAAAAACCATCCAATTGCCAAGCAAACTTTGAGTGATATTTATGCGAATTGGACTGAGTTTTTTAACTCTTCAGATAAAGACCAGTATTTATACAACAAAGGCACCCAAGATGGCTTCTTCCCGACCACCGTATCTGAGGTGGCAAAAGGCTTTAAGAAAAAAGACATCAAAGAGTATTATCACTATTATCCTTGGGGTCAGTGCCCCAAAGAGTTGCGTCAAGAGATACACAACTATTACCAGAGTACACTTAACCTTGCTGCACAATTACTCAACTGGATAGAGGCTGAATCGCCCGAAGAAGTGAGTAAAAATTATCGTGAGCCTTTATCAAACATGATTAAAAACAGTGAGCAAACTTTGCTGAGAATTTTGCACTACCCGCCACTGCAAGGTGATGAAGAGCCTGATGCTATTCGCGCTGCGGCGCACGAAGATATTAACCTGATTACCTTATTGCCCTCTGCTAGTGAACCGGGCCTACAGGTAAAGCTTAAAGACGGGTCTTGGTTAGATGTACCTTGTGATTTTGGTAACCTAATTGTTAACATTGGCGATATGTTACAAGAGGCCTCAGGTCATTATTTTCCTTCAACGACTCACAGAGTAATTAACCCCCAGGGCAACGATACAAGTAAAGCACGTATTTCCTTACCTTTATTTTTACACCCTCGACCTGATGTAGTGCTATCTGAAAGCTATACGGCAGAAAGTTATTTACAAGAACGATTGCGCGAGCTAGGCGTTGTTTAAATCACTAAGCTGATTGATTGGTTGAGTAAGTAGGCCCCACTTATAGCACTCAACCAATCGTCAGAATTCTTTACACCTTTTTATTTTCCTTCCCAGAAAAATTCATAAACGACTGAAAATTATAAACATTTTATGTAGGCATAAACTATGCATAGGCGTCAGCGATATGGATTTCAAGGTAGTGCCAACAGCAGTAGTGTCAGTCATGTATGCCGCAGGGTATTCTTTACAGAATAGTTGGTTGAACGCCATATAACACTAAAATAACTTTATTATTAAGGAAAATAATATGTTTAAAAACTTCAAAAATGTGGTTCTAAAAACCGCAGCCCTCGCTTCACTTGTACTCGCACTCAACGCTAACGCAGCTCCAATCAAAACAGACATCATTTTTATTGTTGACGAATCGGGTTCTATGGGCGCGGTGCAGGCTAATCTAACAAATAATATCGGATTATTTGCATCTATCTTAAGTGGTGGCGGTGTTGATGCAAATTATGGTTTGGTCGGCTATGGCGCTAGCTCTGCTGATAACATTCGTACCTTAACCGACTTGGTTGACGCTTCGAGCTTTGCAACTGCTGCAGGCAACTTAATTGCAAACGGTTTTTCTGAGCCTGCATTTGATGCTGTAGCGTATGCCTTAAACTCTCTTAGCGCTCAAGCTTCATCATTTAGCTACAGAAGCGACGCTATCACCAATATCATCGTTCTTACCGATGAGCCAAGTAACGGAGACGCTGAATTTTCATTTGCCAGCACCGATGCTTTACTTAGCGCAAACAATGCATTATTTAACGCTGTTTTAGGGCAATTCGCCTTAGGCGATTTAAGCACATTGGCCACCAATAACGGTGGCAATGTATTTGACCTTTCTTTGTTTGCATCGAACGATGCGCAAGTAGTAGAAGATTTTGTGACTGATTTTGCTAACGTTAAATTGCAAGAAACACTCACCTTCTGTGAACTCAATCCCAATGACCCAGCGTGTACTAACGTAGAAGTTCCTGTGCCGCCACTAGCCGCTTTATTCGGCTTGGCAATGGCCGGTGTGTTTTTACGCCGAAAGGCATAACAGTCCTATAGGTATTCCTGTTAAAACACTGATGCAAAAAACGCCGCAAAAGCGGCGTTTTTTATGTCTTGGATATTTGTTAACAAAACTAACAGTTGGCTATCTTCTCTTTTTCTTGAAGCCAAAAAAGCCATTCTCAATAATCTCTTCGCTAGCCAACTTAGGCACCGCCTCTTCCCACTCACCTCTGCCCGATTTAAGCTGTTTTAATACATCGCGAGAGTAAATATTCAAAAGGTCCTTATCGCCGGTTTCTAAGCCGTGAAGAAAATCGTTTTCTAGCAAATGGCGATACAGAAAGCGTAAATGCTCTTGAACTTTTAAGTGCGATGAATCGCGTAATTCACCCTCAGCATTTAGTTCAGGGTATACAAACATGCGGGTGTTATCTGGGAATAATTTACCAAATCCCTCTAAAATACCACCTTCAACTCCTCGATAAGAGTCTTCATCAAAGATTTGCTTGAGATTTACCATGCCTACCACAATCCCAATCTCTAACTTAGTATATTGACGAAAATAAGCACGCAGTGAGAAGTAGCGAGTATAATCTGAAATCATCACATTATAGCCTAATGCATTTAACACCTGCACGCGCTGTACTAGATCCTCTTCAGGAACATGGTTGTCATTGCCTTTAGCATCATTTAGCGAGATTTCAGCAATTGCTACTGTGTTATCTTCGTTTACATTAGGCGTTTGAAAGAAGGCTTGTTTACCTTGTTCAATCATATCTACATTAAGGTTTGTCACTGGTCGGAACGAGCCACGAATAGTTAGCACATTTTTTTTATATAACATATCTGCGGGTACGCATGTGCTGCCATCCGGTGCAAACATAATAGCCCGTGTTTTCCAGCTTCTTATCAAGTGCAGATTAATTGCGCGGTTATCTAAATCTTCAAAATAAGGCCCAACAAACTCAATGGAATCTATTTCTAAGCGTCCTGTTTTGATGCTATCGGTTAACGAATCGATGATCATTTTGGGATTTTCAAAATAGTAATAGGCAGCGTAAATCAAATTAACGCCCAATACACCTAACGCCTGCTGTTGCGCTTCAGCGTTATCGTCGTGCATACGCACATGCACCTTTATATTGGATGGCTCTGCACCTGGATACATTTGCACACGAATACCACACCAAGCATGACATTCATTGTCTCTGTTAAAGCTTTTTGCAGCGACCGTGGCGGCATAAGCAAAGTAGCGCGAAGACTTAGAGCGAACATCGCTAACACGATCCAGTACTAAATCTAACTCTTGCTCCATCATTGCTTTGACACGAGCCTTGCTCACATAGCGGCCGTCGTTTTGTACACCATATATCGCATCAGAAAACTTCATATCGTAAGCCGACATCGTTTTTGCGATAGTACCTGCCGCAGCTCCGGCTAAAAAGAACTGCCGAGCGACCTCTTGCCCAGCACCAATCTCAACAATCGTTCCGTATTTTTTATCATCTAAATTTAGGCGTAAAGCCTTTTGCGAAGTTGAGCGTGAGCTGACACTTTTTTGTTCCATGAGGGCTCCAAATTGAGGTTGGCTTTTGGGTTCTATCGTCACATGTTAACGCAAAAATAGGCTTAAGTTTATAAATCAATCACATAGAAGTATAAGTATCGGCCAATATTGGCAAAACTACACTTCATCATCGCGAGGTATGTGCAAAGTATTAGAGGACATACTAGGCAAGTTGCGCTTAATTAATTTAGCTTATCGATTTTAGCCAACATAGACATTTTATCTCCATAATCGCTGGCTATCCTCTGCCCTCTAGCCTTGCGCTTCGCTAGGGTTAAATAACGTTTAGTATTGTCAAATTCGTCCAGTTCAAAATACGCTTTAGCCAATCCAAAATAAAATTGATGAGGGCTGTCGTCTATCGATATAGCTCGTTTAAAGTGAGCAATACTCTCACCGTAGTTACTGGCATCGAGAGCTTCTTCCGCTAACATCATATGATAATAAGGATTTGTCACCCGCTGCTTTTCGATACGAGCATAAATGGCCTCAGCTTCTTGTGTTTTCCCCAGTCGCTGGTGCAATGTAGCTAAGTTTTCCCATGCCGTTAAATAATCCATATCAAGGGCAATAGCGCTTAAGTAAGCTCGCTCTGCAAGCTCTAGTTGCCCCGCTTGACGATACACTAAACCTAAGTTGAGTAGGGCCCCTTTAAAATTAGGATCGGTTTTTAAAGCGGCTTTCAAATAAGCATAAGCGTGATTAAGCTCTCCATCTAAAACCAGTTCTGCAGCCTTGTTGTTATAGTACATAGCAACAATGGTTTCTTTTGTTAGGTCGTTTACACTAAAATTTCTGAGGCCATCTTGTGGGTCAAAATCAATAATAATGTCTTTCTTAAGCAAAGTTACCGAGCTCTCGCGATTCCATTTAATTACGCGCAAATTAATATGACCGTTGACCAAAGTATAGCCACTACGACGAGTCCAAAATTCCGGAATATTAACCTGTTGGAAACGCGCATTAAAACCTGCGTACCTTGACATGGCATAAGTCATAATTGTTAGGGACAAACAGTTTGCTGCGCGATTTTCGAAAGTGTCGCTGGCGTTGGTGTTGGCATCTGCACGATACAGCAAATCATAATCTGAGCGGTCAAATATTCTATCCATCAAATCGAATACCTGCTGCTCTTGTGGCTTGCCCGGGCGAATAGTGCTCGAGACAAAGGCTTTTGCCTCCTCGCTAAGCTCAAACAAACTTTCAGGGCTTTCAATGTGATATTGGTCTGCAGAGGGAAAAGTTGGGTCGTTTAAAAGACCGGCAACGTCGATTTGTGGACGAGGTTGTTCTAGTGATGTGCATGCTGATATAACAAAGCTAAATGCCAGCATTAACATCGCTCGACTGAAATAAAGCGGCTTAGATGTAAGAAACATGACTCACCTTGTAATTAGGCGACATGATTGAATTTTATGGGCTATTTGCATTCTCATTAGCTTAACAGCGCTGCTGTATGGCATATATCGCAAATGTTTATCGCAATGATGTCGCACCTATAATTGTAAAATTATCATAGACCTTTGCTTATGTGTTGGCAACTTGACTCAAATACTCTGAGTCTATTTCGTGTTTCCAAGAGTGAACACGCGAATTGCACGAGTGTGCGATAATTCAGTTAAATTCATATGCCCCTGTTTATTTAGGGAATAAAGTTGTGCAAACAATAAACTTATTGTAGCAAGCGCGTCATCTAAGGCATTGTGTGCAGGTACTGGCGCCAAGTCATAGCGCTTGCGAGCATTTTCTAAAGTCACACCTCCTTTAGGTACAAAACCGTGAGTCTTTTCACAGGCGTAAACCTCAAGCAGCATTGTATCGACGGTGGTCACGGTAGCCGGCGCTAGCCCCAAGCTTTGCCATAAACGATTTAACACTCGCATATCTAACGCTGCATTATGCAATACCCACACATGGCTTTTCACCTTTGACTGCAAGCTCTCTAACTGCTCTCTTATATGACACCCCTTAGCGATATCTTTTGCAGTTAAGCCGTGTATCACTGGGCTTTGCTTCAGGTCACCTTTAGCGCGCACCACGCTGTAGTGCGCACTTGCTAGGTCGATTTGATAGTTTTGTGCGAGCAACCATCCAATTGAGGTCACTTTGGCAAGGTCGGTATCTAAGTCGGTCAACTCCAAATCTAGCGATAAAAAGGGCAAATCCGGATAACGAGCATGTTTAAAGTGCTCATGTATTGGATATCGCCCTAACACCACTTTTTTAATGAAATCGAGCATTAACCAATCCCTCCAGAAAACTGCAATACAGCAGCTTGTTGGGCACGATGTATCGCTTGAAATGCGGCCTTTAGTTGGTGTTTTTCAATCGATGATAGGTCGCTCACTCGAATCAAGTTATCTTGTACGTCGTTGCTTAACTGATGACGCCAGCGCAGTCGATTTAAAAACAGCCATATATCAATTAAGTTCTTGCGGTCTTTATCTGACAAGCCAGACTCGACAGTGATGTTTTTTAAACGCGCAACCGTACCTGGCATGGTTAGCCCCATACTCAAAGCATAAAGGCGCACCAAGTTATTGATGATTGCCACCGCGCTATGTTTTAAATCAATACAGTCTTTGTATTCACCATTTTTAGCGTATACAAATTTTTGGAACATCGACAAAGGTACGCTACTTTCATTGGCGCTGCGGGCTAAGGCGGCTAAAAACATCGCATTTTTCAGTAGAGGTTTACGTGCACTTTGGAGCTGTTCGAATAACTGGGTATCTCCAGCTGCAGCGCGCGCGTCTAGGTAGATATTAAAATCGAGCATTGCCTGATTAGTTGGGCTTCTGACCCATTGTTTTGTTTCGTTAATGGCAGCGTCTAGCGACAGCCTCAACTTGGGATTACTCGCCATGATGTTACCATCACATAACTTGATCCCGCATTTACCGAGGCCTTGGCAAACAAACTCAGACATCTGCTTAAAGTATTCAGCTTGTTCAGGGCTTGGATCATCTTGCAACAACAAAGCATTGTCTTGATCAGACCCCATAGTTTGGTCTTCTCGAGCTTGAGAGCCATAAACCAACCAACAAAAGCGCATAGGAGCCTTGCCGTTTTCTTGTTGAAAGAAAGTAATAAGCTTACGCGTCATAATATCAGTGGCCTGAGACAGCACCTTACCGGCAATGTCAAAATCTCCCGCTCGCTTCGCTGACGAAGCAAGGTATTGCGGGATTTGCCCTGCTTTTGCGACTAATTCATCTACATTTGCTGCTTTTGAAAGGTCACTGATCACATATAACACATTTGTCCGTTGCTGCTTCGACACATCGGTATTTGTGATCATGCCCACTGGCGTTTTTGTTACAGCATCGAGCACGGGGAGATGGTTAATCCCATATTGAGACATGATCGCAATAGCATCAAAAATGGTTTTATTTTTCGTTAAATAAGCAGGTGAAGTCGTCATGATTTGGGCAATAGGAAGGTTTGTATCGAGGCCAACCGCTACCACCCGATTACGTAAATCACGGTCTGTCGCAATACCCATTAACTCATTATTTTGCGTCACCAAAACTGACGATACTTTATGCTCGCTCATCGACTTTGCCGCACTTTGTATTGAATCATCAGGGTTTACGGTAACTGGCGCATGATGAATAACCTCATGCAGGGGTTTGTAAAGCCACATGGAGTTTGAATCTGCTACCGCTTGATTTTGCAATGCATCATTTTTTGATGCCGTGAAAAACTCTGCAAAAGCAGGGTTTTCCATACACACAAAAAAGTCCTCTTTAGGTACACATAGCACAATACCGGGGCTATCAACCGTGACGCTAATTACATAATCAACTTTATTGAGTAGCCTAGCATAGCCAAAATAATCACCATCACTTAAATGTTTAATTGGGCCATCGCAGTCTTTTACCGCATATTGCCCGCTTTGAATTACAAACAAGCTATCTTTGTGTAAAGCAATAAGTTCCTGCTGATTCTCTGCTGCCAAATAAATAAGCTGACTATGCTGGGCAAGCGATTCTCTTACATCCTGCTCAAGCTCATCAAATGGCCCTTCTTGTTGCAAAAAATCAATAATTTGCTGGGCGGTGGCAGTCATTTAGTTACCTTCCTTTTAGTGTTTTGATATTTTGTTTCTGTGGATACAGAGGACGGTTTAAGAGGTCCCCGCCTTCGCGGGAATGACGCCTTTTTTTACCCTTCCGTCATTCCCGCGAAGGCGGGGACCTCCCAAAACATCCGCAATGCGGACCTTAGCACAAACACAAATAAGCCCAGCAAAGGCCGGGCTTATATTCATACTCTTTTTAATTTACCTTCAAGAGTCTAGTGTGCTGAAGCTTCGCCCGCGCCTTTAGGGAAGCGGATGCTTTCAACAAGGTCTTGGATTTCTTGTGGTGACTCTTTTGTCATTTTAAAGACAACAAAGGCGACCAAGAAATTCACTAACATACCAATGGTACCAATACCCTCTGGTGAGATACCGAATAACCAATTATCAGGAGTGTTAAGCTCTGGGCTCACAAACTTAAAGTAAATAATGTAAGTCATCGTAAATACCATACCAGCTATCATGCCTGATACTGCACCGTGGTTGTTCATGCGCTTGGAGAATATACCCATAATAATGACTGGGAAGAAACTCGAAGCGGCAAGACCAAAGGCAAAGGCGACCACCGCTGCTACATATCCTGGTGGATGCACTCCAAAGTAACCGGCTATACCAATCGCTACCGCGGCTGCAATTCGGGCGCTCATAAGCTCCTTCTTGTCACTAATATTGGGCGCAAAGGTCTTTTTCAGTAAGTCATGGGACACCGATGTCGATATGACCAGCAGTAAACCTGCTGAGGTCGACAAGGCTGCCGCTACCCCTCCGGCTGCGACCAGTGCAATCACCCATGCGGGTAGACCTGCAATCTCTGGATTAGCTAATACCATGATGTCGCGGTCAATTTTCATTTCATTGCGCTCATCGCCTGAGTAAAACATTCTGCCGTCGCCATTTTTATCTTCATGAGAAATCAAACCGGTTTCTTTCCACGTTTTGATCCATCCTGGCGTTTCCGTTAGCAAAGTTCCTGTTTTATCTACACCGTTGATTGTTTCAATCATGTTTACACGAGCAAATGCAGCTAATGCAGGCGCTGTAGTATACAACAATGCGATAAATGCCAATGCCCAACCCGCACTCTTACGTGCATCCGATACTTTAGGTACGGTGAAAAAACGGACAATAACGTGAGGTAAACCTGCCGTTCCAACCATTAGTGCAAAAGTAATAGCAAATACATCAATCATACTTTTACTGCCTGAGGTGTATTCGTTAAAACCAAGCTCTGTTGATAAGTTATCGAGCTTGTCTAATAAGTGAATGCCGGAGCCATCAGAAAGTGTCGCACCAAAGCCAGTCATAGGTAAGATGTGACCGGTAACCATCATTGAGATAAAGACCGCTGGTACTAAGTAAGCAAAAATAAGCACACAAAATTGTGCAACTTGTGTGTAGGTAATGCCTTTCATGCCACCAAGCACGGTATAGAAAAATACAATACCCATACCAATGATGACACCGGTAGTAATATCGACTTCTAAGAAACGACTGAATACCACACCTACGCCTCGCATTTGACCAATTACATAAGTAAAGCAAACAATAATGGCGCATATTACAGCAACTGTACGCGCAGTTTGGCTGTAGTAACGATCGCCAATAAAGTCTGGTACCGTGAACTTACCAAACTTACGTAAGTAAGGTGCTAAACATAGTGCGAGTAATACATAACCGCCGGTCCAACCCATAAGGTAAACCGCACCGTCATATCCCATAAAGGAGATTAAGCCCGCCATCGAAATAAACGATGCTGCCGACATCCAATCTGCTGCGGTTGCCATACCATTAAGAACGGGTGGAACGCCGCCGCCTGCTACGTAAAAATCGGTGGTTGAGCCTGCTCGGGCCCAAATTGCAATGCCGATATAGAGGAGAAAAGACGCCCCTACAATCAAAAATGTTAATATTTGAACGCTCATGATTATTCCTCGTCTACGCCGTATTTTTTATCTAATGAGTTCATCAATTTCATATATATGAAAATCAGAGCTACAAACACATAAATTGCTCCTTGCTGAGCAAACCAAAAACCTAACTTAAATCCAAAAAAGTGGATGTTGTTAAGCTGTTCTACAAATAATATGCCGGCGCCGAATGAGACGACAAACCAGACCGCTAAAAGCTTAAACAGGATTGAGAGATTCTCTTTCCAGTAGGCTTTTTGATCGTCTTCGTTTTTAAAACTCATCTTTAAAGTCCTCTACCAAGTTAAGTGATGCTTCTGTCGCAAGTGTCATTTAATTTACATTTCAGTAACGATAGGTTTTGTAGTTATTTTTTTGCTGGACTATTGATTACACAAGCAAGCAATAAACACCCGCAAAACCTATCCCTACTGGCCTGATGAACACTCTAGATTTGTTAGCTGCGAGGTGAAATGAGACCTTGGTCTTACGGTGTTAGTATTATATTGTTATGTGCTAAAGTGAGAATTGTTAAAAGCTTGTATAGGAATTTACATGTCGATCGGTTGGATAGCACTGGCTCTAGCGTATTTACTGCTGTTGTTTTGGATTGCGAAATGGGGAGATAGAAACTCTCCAACGGCGCGCTGGATTACATCTCATCCTTTAGTCTACTGTTTGGCTTTGGGCATTTATTGTACGGCTTGGACCTTCTTTGGGGCTGTAGGTCAATCGAGCACCCAGCAATGGATGTATTTACCTATTTTACTTGGTCCAATTATCGTATATGTGGTCTTTAATTCGTTCATTTACAAACTCACTCATGTAAGTAAAAAACAACATATCAGCACCATCGCCGATTTTATAAGTTCGCGCTACGGCAAGCGACAAATCGTGGCTTTACTGGTCACTATTATTGCCTTACTCGCGACGATCCCCTATATCGCTTTACAGCTCAAGGCGGTAGGCTCTACTTTTCAGATGATTACCGAGCAAACCGACAGTCAATTGATTATTGTGATTGCGAGTTTGTTTATTGCCTTGTTTGCCATGTATTTTGGAACTCGTAACACTGATGTGACTCAATACAGACGCGGGTTGATTTTAGCCATTGCCTTTGAATCGTGTATTAAATTAATTGCGCTAGTATTGGTGGCATTTGTTGGCTATCGCTATTGGAGTATGCAAGATTCTGTTAGTTTTTTAGAGCAATACAGTTCGAGCGAGGCGCTATCGGCTTTTACGGGCTTAAATTTTTGGGCCCAAACCTTAATGGCAGCTGCGGCCATTGTGTGTTTACCTCGTCAGTTTCATGTAACCGTTATTGACAATTTACACCTTGACCATATTCGTAAAGCGCGTTGGTATTTCCCAGCTTATTTAGTACTTATCGCTATTACTATTCCAATTATTGCCAGCGCTGGAAATGCGATATTTGCCCAAAGCACTATCTCTGGCGATGAATATGTAATGGGTATTGCGTTGTTTTCAGAATCTGTGTTGTTGCAAATTATCGTGTTTGTGGGAGGCTTGTCTGCCGCCACCGCGATGATCATTATTGCCACACTCACTTTGAGCACAATGATCACCAACGATGTGATTTTGCCAAAATTGATGGACCGGGGCATTCAAGAAGGCTTGGACAAAGTCAAACGCATTAAGATGATTCGCCGCTACGTGATTTTTTCTATTTTGTTGTTGGCATTTGGGTATCAACAACAAATGGCCTACTCTGCCCCGCTGGCCTCCATCGGTTTACTCGCATTTTCTTTAGTTGTGCAGTTATTACCGGCCATTGTAGGCGGACTTTATTGGCAAAGGGGTCATGCCCATGGTGTTTATGCCGGTTTGCTAAGTGGGTTTGTTGTTTGGTTAATGTTTTTACTCTTTCCACTTATTGAACCCGGCAGCAGTGCTTATCAAAGTGATATTGTTGCCCAAGGCGCTGTACTTAGTTTAATTGCCAATATTGCGGCATATATTGGATTTTCGTTAATGTCAGCTCCGCGATTGATAGACCGAATTCAAGCCAAGGCATTTGTAGAGCCCACCACCTATAGCACCACGAGTAAAAGTGATACCAAATTTGAAATTACGGTGTTTGACTTACAAACCTTGATTTCACGTTTTAGCGGCGAGCATCGTTGTAAGCAACTATTTGAAGACTACGAAAGACAAAACAACGAAACCTTGCACAAAGATGACAAAGCCAGCGAGGCGTTTTTGGAGTTTTGTGAACGCGCTTTAGGCGGTGTGGTTGGCTCATCAAGCGCCAAAGCATTGATAGATAGTGTTGTGCGCGGCAAAAAATTTGATATTACCGAAGTGGTCAACTTCTTTGATGACACCACACAAGCTATTCAATTTAACATGAGTGCCTTGCTTACCTCTCTTGAGAACATCGATCAAGGGATCAGCGTAGTAGACAAAAATTTAAACTTAGTCGCATGGAACAAACGGTATCTAGACCTTTTTTCATATCCAGAAGACATGGTTCAGGTTGGTGCACCGGTGGAGGAGCTTATTCGGCACAATGTTCTCAGAGGCGACTGCGGCCCAGGTGAGCTAGATTTACAAATACAAAAACGTATGGAACACTTACGAAACGGCACACCGCATCGTTTTACCCGCCAACGAGACGATGGTCATGTCATTGAAATGGTAGGCAATCCGCTTCCCGGTGGTGGCTTTGTAACGAGCTTTCATGACATCACCGGCCACGTTGAAATTCAGCAAGCTCTTAAAGAGTCGAACATTGACCTTGAAGCACGAGTAGTTAAACGCACTGAAGAAGTACACTCAATAAATGCAGAGTTACGTCTTGAAATCGAGAGACGGAATCATTTAGAGAAGAAACTCATACGAGCGCGCAAGGAGGCCGAGGATGCAAATGCTAGTAAAACACGCTTTTTAGCGCTTGCTAGCCACGATGTTTTGCAGCCACTAAATGCCGCTAAGCTTTATTTAACGGTATTAGAAGAGGCCGATATTGACGAGAATCTGAAAAAAACGATTCGTAAACTTAGCGACTCGGTGGTATCGAGTGAGACCTTGATTAGCACCATCTTAGATATTTCACGCCTTGATCAAGGCGAGCTTAAACCTTTTGTTGAAACCATTAACGTCAAGGAAATTATTACGCCTATCGTCAATGAGATGAGCATGAAAGCCAAAGAGAAGGGACTTATTTTTAGAAGCCGTATGAAAGACTGTTTTATTAGTGGTGATAAAACGTATTTGTATCGGATTGTTCAAAACTTGGCGTCAAACGCGGTAAAATATACTCAAGAAGGGAAAGTTCTACTGACGGTAAGGGTACTCAATGAGCGTGTGCGTATTGAGGTACGCGATACCGGTATTGGCATTCCTGAGTTACAACAGGCTGCGATTTTTAGCGACTTTTATCGTGTTGAAAATTCACAAGAGCAGGGTATTGGTTTGGGTCTGGGCGTAGTCAAACGTCTTACTCAGCAGCTAAACTGTCAGGTACGCGTTAGTTCAAAAGAGGGTAAAGGCTCCTACTTTGCAATTGAATTTAATCAGGTACCGCCGCCAGAATCCGCGAAAGTCGTTAAACTACCTGCACAATCAGTATTTCTTAAACTGAAAATTTTGTGTATCGATGACCAAAGCGAAAACCTAGACGCGATGCAGACACTTCTTACAAAATGGGGAATACAGGTAAAGACTGCACAAAGCTATGAAAAAGCACTGCCTATCGCCAAGTCCTTCGAACCTCATATCTTGTTAGTCGACTACCAGCTTGGCAGAGGTCCTGATGGTTTGGAAATAATCGATTTAATACGCCTGCAACAAAATACCATATTACCGGCCTGTTTGGTCACCGCACAACGAGGCGAAGAGTTAATGAAGGCTTGCAGCGAGCATGGTGTAAACTATTTATCAAAACCCCTAAAACCGGCAAAGCTGCGAACACTTATTCAAAGCATGACAAAATTCATCCGCCAAGCAGAGGTAGCAGACAAATAAAAAATTTAGAAGCGGCTATATAGAGTGGTGTTGAGCCGATTTAAACGGCTTCTTTCGCGGGAGGCTCAAGCTGGAGTTGTGAGGCGATAAGTACCGCTTGTGTGCGATTATTTATACCAAGTTTACGAAAAATAGCCGTGACATGGGCCTTTACCGTGGCCTCAGCTATTTCCAAATTATAGCCAATTTGTTTATTGAGTAAACCGTCGCGCATATAGCATAGAACCTTATACTGCGATGGCGTTAAGCTGGCGACATTTTCAGCAAGCTCAGAGAAGGTCTCATCTACGTCTTGAATTTGTTGACGCACCGCCTCAGGCACCCAAACATCGCCCTCTAACATATTCGTTAACGCTTCTTTTATTTCTTGCGCACTAGCGGTTTTAGGGATGAATCCCATCGCCCCTAAACCCACAATTTTTGATATTAGGGCAGCATCTTCTGTGCCAGATACCACAGCGATAGGTAAATCAGGAAATGTTTTTTGAATATGCAAAAAGCCAAACAAGTCACTGCTTCCCGGCATATGTAAATCCAACATCACCAAGTCCACTTCATTCGCTTCCAGGGTGGCAACTGTCGCATTTAAATCGCCCGCTTCTAAAATGGATAAATCATTAAAAGCCATAGATAACGCACCCTTTAGTGCGTCTCGATAAAGAGGATGATCGTCTGCGATGAGTATTGTGACCATATTGATTTCCGTGGCAAGGATTACAAGATATCTCGAGTTTAACAAGATGTTAACAAAGTTAAAAGCGCTAATCTTGCATGGAATTTCGCCCTACACCTTTACTCCTTCTCATCCTCGTCATTCCCACTTCATCC
>CAZUON010000012.1:0-67688 GCA_964621345.1 uncultured Glaciecola sp.
TGTTAGAAGGCATAAAATTAAGCCTTGAAACGATTTCTGATTATCATCATAAGGTGCGAATTGTGTCAACTTTGGGCACAACTAAGTGGGCCGATTTTCATTCTCGCGTTCTTCTAGACGAACAACATGACGTTGAAGGTTTTATTGCGACCTTCTCTGACGCTACCGAAAGTCATATCATTCAAGAAAAATTACGCCAAGTAGCACAATTTGACACCCTAACCGGTTTAGCAAACCGAATGCTCTTGCAAGACCGCCTCGAGCAGGCATTTTTAAATGCACAGCGCGACCATTCTATAGTAAGCATATTTTTTATTGATTTAGATGAATTTAAAAATATCAACGATACCTTAGGGCACGATGTTGGCGACCTTTTGCTTCAGCAAGTTTCAACACGTTTGAGCAACATTCTGAGAAAAAGCGATACCATTGCTCGTTTTGGTGGAGATGAGTTTGTAGTACTACTAGGTAAGGATGACCATTTTACTGAAATTTTAGTTGTTGCTGAAAAAATAATTGCGCTGTTAGCAGAACCCTTCACCATACAAAGCCATAGAGTATATGTCACCGTCAGCTTAGGGATTGCCCAAGGTAATCATAGCGACAGCAACCCTGAAACCCTGCTAAAAAACGCCGATTTGGCCTTATACAGTGCAAAAAAAGAGGGCAAAAACACTTATCAGATATATAACCAAGAGTTTGAACACGATACGGTTAAACGGCTAAATATATTAAATCAGCTGCGCTCAAATAGTGATATGTCCCGTTACATTCTACTTTACCAGCCCCTTTGTAATACGGATGATAAAAGTATTAGGGGCTTTGAAGCATTGATACGATTTTTAGACGATGACGGTAAACTAGTCCCTCCCGATGATTTCATCCCCATCCTTGAGGAATCAGGGATGATTTTAGAGGTTGGGAAGTGGGTGATTAAACAAACTTGTAGGCAACTTTCGTTATGGCAAAAGCAAGGAGTATTTCCAGACAATGGATATTTGTCATTTAATGTATCAGCAAAACAATTGTTGAAACCTGGTTTTATTGACGACATCAAAGAATGTTGTACTCACTATAAAATAGAACCTAAGTACTTAGTGATGGAACTAACAGAAACGGTCATCATCAATAAACCAGAGAAAATTCGCGTTATTTTAAATGAGGTTCGCGAATTTGGTATCCGTCTCGCGCTTGACGATTTTGGTACAGGTTATTCTTCGCTAAGCTATCTACAAAATTACCCCTTCGATATATTAAAAATCGATAAGAGCTTTATTGACGACCTATCGGAAAACAGCAAAGACACAAAGATTACAAAGGCCATTGTTGCGCTCGCCTCATCTATGAATTTAAGTGTTGCTGCAGAGGGCGTAGAAAATGAATTCGCTTACACTGCTATAAAAGAAATAGGCATCGACTTATTTCAAGGCTATTTTGTGAGCAAACCTATTTCAGCTGAAGATGCAGGTCTAAAACTTGAGGACACGCTATCTGATGCGGGATCTCGCTTCGATAATGATATCATCGATGACCTAAACTAGGCCACTAACACTCCGCTTTTACTAAGCTTAGTAAATCGTTTTCATGGTAAGAATAAATTCGCATTTGAGCCTTAGGTTTTAATTGAACTAAAACTCGTTGCAATATCCCTAAGCGATAAAGCTTAAAGCCTGTCACTTGATATAAGCGGTGTAGCGCCAGCCCAATCATTGCAAGTTTTCGGCGCAGTCCTTTGTCGCTGCCGTCGTGCAATTTATTCAGAATAACCAAAATGTCGAATGCTCGGCCATAAAACGCAATAGCGTCTGAGGCCATGCCCGCATCATTTAGTAATTGCGCTTCTTGTTCGTAACACCTTAAATAATGAATAGAACTATGGGAGTGTTCCAACACCCAAGAGGCATGTTTTTGAGATATAAATGTTGGCTGCATCTATTTATTCCTCTGTTAAATAGCCCTGATTAAAATCTTTCATCCAGGGGGTTTTTCTGTTTATTAACGGTGCGAATGTAAACGAATAATTTACTAACAAAGTACCCGAACGCCAAACATGCAAAAACCGCTAAGTCGAATATTAGATACATCATAATATTGTCACTATTTTTTGTTAACTCGTTCAATATGGTCATATAGGGTTGTCTATTAAACACTCAACACATTAATGATAACGATTATCATTTAGATTTACAACGATTTATTTGCAATTTATTAAGCATTAATTTTCGTGATAAAAAGTAAGGTTTTATGCCTCTACCCCCTCTAAAAACTTGACATTAAAGCGCTTCGATGTAACTCTATGCGAGCATTTTTCTGGTCGGATGACAGACCTGTGCTATCAATGTACAGAAGATAAACGTCGACGCTAGAGGGCACAGTACAAAACACACTCAACATAGTTTGAAACTCTGCATTAAACACCGAGAAAAGGTGAAATTGATGTGGGGTAAGACGGCTATGAGATTACAATAATAATCTAAGGAAAGGACAAAAATGAAACGCATTATTGGTGCTACCTTAATCGGCACCCTCTTCAGTTTACAAGCCTTAGCTGATGTGGTCGTTGTCGTTAGCCCTGACAACGACGCAGCAATATCGGCGCAAGCCGTAAAACGCATTTTTTTGGGTAAAGAAAATGAGTTTTCTACTGGCGTAATCCCTACACCCGTCAACCACGAAAGTAACAGCGATATTCGCCGTGAATTCGAAAGTGAAATGATTGGTCGTAGTTCAGCACAAATTTCTGCGCAATGGTCAAAATTGATCTTTACTGGACGCGGTAAACTTCCACAAGAAGTCGCTTCAGACGCAGAGCTTATTGAGCTTATTAAGCAAGATAGCACAGTCATTGGCTACATCGATGCTGAATCCGTAACTGCTGACGTAAAAGTCGTAAACTTAGACTAAGGAGCTTGTCATGAAAAAAGTATTACTAGCAACAGCAATAAGCATGGCGCTTGCATCTCAAGCCCAAGCAGAAGTTCGTATCAATGGTTTTGCAAACTTCGTAGGCGGCATGACCGGAAGCGATGAAAGCGTTTATGGATATGACGACGGCGTTAGTTTCAGTGAAGAGAGTTTGTTCGCATTACAAGCAAGTAGCGACATCAATGATAGAATGACCGCTACGGTACAAATACTTGCCCGCGGTGTTGACGACTATGACGTTGATTTTGAATGGGCATACATTACCTATCAAGCGACTAACAATACGTCAGTATCAGCAGGACGTTTTCGCTTACCGTTATTCCGTTTCTCAGACTCACTAGACGTAGGTTACTCACATCACTGGGTTGCAGCACCGCGTAACGTATATGACATTCCTTTTAATGACCTTGACGGTTTCCGTGTAGATTATTCAAACTTTGTCGGTAATTGGGAATTTGAATTAGGCGCAGCTTACGGTACCTTTAAAAATGACGTTGCTGGTGGCGAAATCAAAGGTGATAACGCATATATAGCAAGTGCTGAAATATCGAATGATTGGTTCAGTCTTCGTGGTGTTTATGGCGGCGCGAAAACAACATTTGACCAAGCTCAATTGAACGATATCATTGGTGGCGTATCTGCAGCTAGCCCAAGCTTTGGTGACTTCCTGGCAATTGATGAAGACACTGCAAACTACTATGGTGTTGGTGTAGAAATCGATCAGGGAAGCTGGTTCATTGGTGCTGAATATACTGAAATCGACATTGAAGAGTCTTACACACCAAATGATACTGCTTGGTATGTGACCGCAGGTTTACGTGCAGGAAAGTGGACCCCATCGGTAACCTATGAATCGTTTGAAGGCGATGAAGTAAAAGGGTTAGATGAACTTGCACAACTACCGCCAGAACTTCAAGCAGCCTTAAGACCGGTTGTATTTGGCCTTAATGCTCAATTCGCTGAAAGCTACGATGTAGCCACAGTGAGTCTTCGTTATGAATTTGATACCAATGTAGCCCTAAAAGCTGATTTTAGCCGCTACACTGATACTTTGAATAACGATACCGAAACATCACTTGGAAGAGTAGCAATCAACTACGTATTCTAGCCAAGCGAGCCCATGTCAGGCCCACCTTTGCGTGGGCCTTTTTTAACTCACTTATTTGTGAGCCAACGCTTAAGCATTAGGACTTTTTATTATTATGGAAAATTCATTTAAGCCTTCGCCAAAATTAAAAGTTTTGATGGGAATAGCAGCATGCCTCGTGCTGATTTCATTATATTTTTTCATCATGGCTATGATTCATTCGCCAAGCGATAGTCCTAATAGCAATGCACACTCCAATATATCAAGTTCCGAAATAGCAGCCCTTAATGCAAAAATTACAAGTATTGAAAATCAACGCACAGCGCTACAGGCTAGTCTAGATGAAAAACAATCCTTAATTGAAGAGCTTCAGTCACAAAGTGCGCCAGCGCAATGCGAACAAGATGAACAAAGCGACACGCTACTTGAGGAAAAAAATGTATGCGAGCAAAGACTAAGTAGTGCTCGCACAGAATTGAGCGGTACTCAACGTTCTTTGCAAACCATGGCAAGTGAATTAGCCGTATTGAAAGAACAAAATGAAGAGCTTGCACAAGTAAGTACTGAAAACACTCGCGAGCAAGATATTGCGGCTCAAGAAAGTGAGCGTCTAGCAGCTGAAACGCTTGCCTTGATGACCGAAGAAAATGCGGTATTAGTGGCGCGAATTGCTGAAGTAGAGGCAGAATTAGAAGAAACTAAGCAAAATGTGGTCGACAGTGCCAGTCTTAATTTACTGCAATTACAGTTAACCAGTGCGGAAGACGAAAACACACGTTTACTTAGCCAACTAAACGAACTCCAAGCACAAAGCGTTCAACAGAGTGAGACCGAACAAACTCCAAGCGACGAAGGCGATGATTCGGTCATTTCATTTAATGAGCTTGCGCATACTAAGTTTGAAGCAAGCCCTAGCTTATGCGCAACAGAATTTGCGGATGGACGTATTTGTGTTGAGTCTGTGGAAGTTGAGCTAAGCTTCAACTTTAATCCAAACGGTTTTGTTCGCTTTCGCTTAGTTGGGCCCGATGGCGATACGATCGATAGACAGTCGGTGGCTGGCCGCACAATCAACACCGTTAGCTTTGACCTTGACCCTGAAGACGGTGCGCTACCTGGTGAATACACAGTGGAATTTAATATCGACGATGTATTCAACAACTATAAAGCATCTGAAACCTTCGTTCTGTAAGCCGATGGGCGCTTATTTTCAAGATAAGCGCCCGCAATAACAAAATGAAGTATCAGCTACGATGCACGTGTATGTTGCTCCTGCTTCAGTTCATCTAGCGCATCCTGCGGTAAACTAAACCAAATTAGCGCTTTTAGCGACTCACAAAAGCTAAGTGATTCACTTTTTTGTAGCATCGGCGGATTAAGTAGCCGTTGTTCGGCCTCTGTAAGCAGTTGTTCGTAGTTCACTCTCACAACCGTTGGTGCAGTGCAGTGTAAGTCAGCAAAACTAAAATCTTGCAAATTCGCTTTTAATGTAAGTGCCTTACCAGCATAGCGCCATAATCCTTTTTGCAGATCAGCAGCATAAAAGGGTAATAATCGCCATCCATGCTCGGCGACTAATTTAAGTGCACGAAGAATATAAGACACTTCGTCTTCACTTAAAAAATAATTAAAATTGAGACGTGTCCAACCTGGTCGTAAGAGCATATTGCCTAGCTCTATTTGCGTTTCAATTTCGTGGCTGTATTTCTCGTCCATATTAAGTAAAATATGCGCATACGGTCCAGCACATGAGCATCCACCACGCACTTGTATGCCAAACAAATCATTCAGTAAGGCAGTTACAAAACCGTAGTGCAAATCTTTACCTTGATGCTTTATTCTAAATGAGAATATCGACAACTTATCCACATCTTTAGGCCCTAATAGTTCAATTTCAGGGACGTTTTCAAAAAAGGCGGTTACCCGCTCCACCATGGCAAGTTCATGCTCCATGATGGCATCGGTACCTACTTCTTGCTGTAGTTTAAATACTAAGCCAGTACGAATAGACTCAACGATAGCCGGCGTGCCGCCCTCTTCTTTGCGCTCTGTGTCGCTCACATAGCGGTGTTTATTCGGGCTAACAAAAGATACCGTACCGCCGCCAACCAGTGCAGGTACTGAATTATTTAATAGCGCTTCTTTGACTACTAACACCCCGCAAGTACCCGGTCCCCCTACAAATTTGTGAGGCGATAAGAACACCGCGTCAATGGGTGCAATAGCATTCATATCAATGGGCACATAAGGCCCAGCAGCGGCATAATCCCAAAACGATAGTGCTCCGTGCTGCTTTAATAACGCAGTAATACACTTAACTTTAGTCAAAATACCGGTCACATTAGAGGCAGCCGAAAAGCTTCCAATTTTTATTGGGCGCGCTTTATATTGAGTCAATTTTTGCGCCAATACATCTTGGTCAATTTGCCCCTGTTCGTCGAAAGGTATAGTCACTACATCTGCAATACTCTCTCGCCACGGTAACTCATTCGAATGATGTTCGTAGGGGCCTATAAAAACAACAGGACGCAAGCTGTGTTTTTCTGTATTGAGATTTTCCTCACATTTACGCAACCCCATTATATCGATAATTTTATTAATAGCCGACGTTGCCCCTGCCCCACAAAAAATCACTTTATCTTGTTCACTGGCATTCACCGCTTGTTTAACTAAGTCCCGCGCCTGCTCACGTAAACAGGTAGTTTGCGCGCCGGTAAATGAGGTATCGGTATGGGTGTTTGCATACCATGGCAATACATTGTGACGAATGTAGTCTTCAATAAAGGCTACGCTTTTACCTGACGCGGTGTAATCAGCATACACAAGCGGGCGCTGGCCAAATGGGCTCTCAAATACCGCGTTTGCACCAATCACAGAAGACCTAATTTTTTGCATCAAAGTATGCATCACTTACACCGCTCATGTTTGATTCCTAAAAAACACAGTGTAGGCGTTAATACGCGGAACATTATGCCTAATACACCGTAAAATTAATTTTAACTGAAACGTTTGTTCGGTTATTATTAAATTTTCCGAACAAAAAGGATGAAAAATGCAAGCGCAGCTAGACAAAACAGATATGGCTATTCTTCGTCTCATGCAAAAAGACGCGTCTTTATCCGTTGGCGTATTAGCCGACAAAGTTAGCATTTCAAAATCGGCTTGCTGGCGGCGCATACAAAAGCTAGAGGAGTCTGGGGTCATTGCGCACCGGGTTACGCTACTGAATCCGGAAAAGATTGGGCTTTCTTTGACCGTGTATATTTCAGTACGCACCAGCGAGCACAATCAAAGGTGGGCGGAAAACTTTCAGCAAACGGTTGAAAACATAGACGGGGTTACCGAGGTTTATCGGATGGGCGGCGACGTTGACTATCTGCTAAAGGCGGTAGTGAGTGATATGAAGGGCTACGACCAACTCTATCAACGGTTGATTCATGCTGATCTGTTTGAAGTTACTGCTGGTTTTGTTATGGAAACAATGAAACATACCACTGTATTGCCTATTTTAAATAAATAAGCAGAGCATGACACTCCATGCTCTGCTTACATTTAGCCGGGCTTTATTGTAAAAGCGCTTAATCGCCTTGTTCACACACCATATCAGCAGTACTCAAGGCATTAAAACTAAAGGCAATATCGCTAATGCTCAAAGTCAACGGTCCCTTAGTGCTTAGCTGAAACGGCGCCACCATATTTTCAAAGCGCATGCCTTGTTGGCTAAAACAACGTGAATCTACGCTAATAGTCGACCAACTATCGCGCTCAAGGCCTCTAAGAATATCAGCAACATTTACCTGGGCTTGGCAACTTCCAACAGGATCACTGCCGCTTTCGCAGCTCATTCCTAGCATGACTTCATCAGGAATAGCAGACTCCGTTTTCAGCATCACCGATAACACAGAGGCGTTTTGGGCTTGCATAGAAAGGTCTTCTCTGAAAAAGCTTTCACTAACGATTTGTACGCCCGCGTCCTGAGTGCTTTTTGCAATGTTTAACCTAAAGGCATCTTCTTGGACAGTACGGTCAATAGTACGGTAGGTCACCATTCCAAACTCAGCAGTACTGGCTTTAACGGCTTCAGTCTTGCCCTCAGATATTAACCAGAGTTCCCAAGGGGCTTGCATGGTCCCGGTAAATATTGCTTTGCCACTGAGGGCATCTTCGCTAAGTTCATAACTTTCGTTCAGCGCCAATGAAAGCGTATTTTCATCGCCATACGACATACCAAAGCCAAAAGGAAGTAAAGGTGCGTAATCCTCTTGGTGCACATTCAATACAGCTTGTGTTGGGTCAGCAGGCCACGAAAATGGCAGTCTACCGGTCATGTCATATTGCACCTGTCCGTTTTCATCTTTGAAAATAACCTCAGCAATGGCTTTACCCTCTGAGCCAGGTAGCCATGCTGCTACAAAAGCATCACTGGCATTTAGTTCAGCATTCATCCACAAAGGACGGCCACTAATAAAGATAGAAACTACGGGGATTCCGTCAGCTTGTAGTTTTTTAAGTAGCGCTAAATCCGATTTACTCCCGCGCTGATAATCAAGATGCTCTCGATCGCCATGTCCTTCAGCGTAAGGTTCTTCACCAAATACCACAATCGCCACATCCGGTTTTTGTTCATACTCTGCGTTCTCACTCAATATGGCTTTGCCACCTGCCTTGATGACATGCTCGGCAATGCCATCAAAAACTGAGCTGCCACCAGGAAAATCATCATTAGTATTGTTAGTACCCTGCCAAGTAATGGTCCAGCCACCAGATTGTTTACCAATATTATGCGCTGCATCTCCGGCTACAAGAACATTGATATTAGCGTCAAGTGGTAATAACTGGTCAGTGTTTTTAAGCATCACCAAAGACTCTCTTACTGCTTGGCGTGCGACTTCTCGGTGACTTTCTTGGCCAATCAATTCGGTCTTCCCTGAAAATTGGCGATTTGCAGGGCTTGGCTTTTCAAACAAACCTGCGCGCACTTTAACCCGTAATATCCGTGTTACCGCATCATCTATACGCGACATCGGAATCACGCCATTTTGAACTTGTTCAATAAGGTTATAGTAAAGCGGCTTCCATGCATCGGTAGGTACCATGTAAATATCGAGCCCGGCATTCGCCGCTTGAGCACAATTGGCATTGTCGCAGCCCTTAATTTGGCCGTGACCGTTCCAATCCCCTACAACAAACCCATCAAAGCCCATTTTGTCTTTTAGCACGTCGGTGAGTAGATATTTATAACCGTGAAGCTTTTTACCATGCCAGCTATTGAAAGACGCCATGACCGATTGTGCGCCCACACTTAAGCCGCCTACATAGCCTTGAGCATGAATATCAAAAAGCATTTGTTCACTGTCGACGTTATTGCCTTGATCGTCGCCGCCTACTGTACCGCCGTCACCAATAAAGTGTTTCACGGTGCTAATAACATGTTTGTCGCTCAAAAAGTCTTTGTCTGCGCTACCCTGCAAGCCGCGTACAATAGCACTTGCGTATTCGCGCACAATGTCAGGGTTTTCAGAATAGCTCTCGTAAGTACGGCCCCAACGGTCGTCTTGTACAACGGCGACTGTTGGCGCAAATACCCAATCAATGCCGGTTACCATGACCTCAGTTGCGGTTACTTCAGCAATGGCCTGAATCAACGCTGGGTTATTGGCCGCGCCCAAGCCTATGTTATGAGGAAAGAGGGTGGCGCCAATCACATTGTTATGACCGTGCACGGCGTCGGTACCCCACATAGTTGGAATACTTGAACCATCGAGACTGTCATCAATCGAGGCCTGATACATGCTCTCAGCTAGCGCAATCCAGTCTTGTGGTGTGGAGTGTTTATTATTGTTCGGAAAGGCACCGCCACCATTTAAGTATGAGCCAAAGCCATATTTGCGCATATCGTCAATGCTGATATCACGAATTTCAGGCTGTATCATTTGCGCAATTTTTTGCTCTAAGGTCATATCCGCTAACAAAGCTTTTACGCGAGCCTCATCTTGCGCTGATTGTTTCACCTCAATATCTAAGCGAGGCCAAATGTCGATGTTTCTCTCAGGTTGATTCTCAGTCTCGCTGCTAGTGGTAGCGTTTGAATGATTATCTCTACCGGCATTCATCACCGCCTCGTTACATGCCGACAAAAGCATAATGGTGCTCGCCACACCCACATACAAAAGTGATTTTGAATATGTCATATGAAAATCTCGCTTAAGAATCTTTGTACACTTGGCTTCCCTTTAGCCCGTAGTAGGCTATAAAGAGATAACAAAGCATAGGTACTATAAATGAAATTTGTAAGTCCAAGGCATCTGCAAAGACCCCTTGTAAAAGCGGCACTAGCGCGCCACCAACAATGGCTAAACATAAGTAGCCTGAAGCTTGAGCTGTACTTTGCCCTAGCCCGTTTAAGGCCAAACTAAAAATAGTAGGAAACATGATTGAATTGAATAAACCGACTGACAACAGCGCCCACATAGCAAGTTTGCCATCAAACACAATCGCGCACACAATAAGGAGCATTACCATAAAGGCGTTAAATGCCAGCACTTTACCCGCTGCAATTTTTTGCATAACCAAGGCGCCAATAAAACGCCCTACCATGGCTCCGCCCCAATAAAATGCAATGACTTTTGAAGCCTGAGCTTCGTTTAAACCCGCAATATTGCTTTGGCTTAAAAAGCTTACTAAAAAGCTGCCGATAGCCACTTCAGCGCCCACATATAAAAATATACCCAACACACCAAAACGCAAATGACGATATTTCCAGGCCTCAGCTACATGCGTACTGTTTTTCTCTTTGCGGCCCAAATCGGGCAGTTTCAAAAAGCTAAACGTCGCTGCCAATAGCAGTAAGGCACCGGCTAATATAAGATAAGGCAATTGCACTAAGGTTGAATCAGCAGCTACTTCTGCGTTTGGATTGTGCGTTGCGCCAAACAATAGAAAGGCACCAAAGAAGGGAGCGACTGTTGTACCTAATGCATTAAAAGCTTGGGTCATAGTTAAGCGCGACGACGCGGTTTCAGGTTTACCTAACACCGTTACATAAGGATTGGCTGCGACTTGTAAAATGGTAATGCCAGACGCTAATACAAAAAGTGCAAACAAAAACAGGCCGTAAACATGCAGTCCTGCGGCCGGATAAAACAAAACACAACCAATACTAGCAAGCACTAAACCAAACACAATTCCATTTTTATACCCTATTTTACTGACTAAAAAGCCAGCAGGTATCGACACCACAAAATATGCGCCAAAAAAGCAAAATTGTACAAGCATCGCTTGGGTATACGATAGTGCAAAGGCCCCTTTTAAGTAGGGGATTAAAATATCGTTTAAGCAGGTAATAAAGCCCCACATAAAAAACAATGAGGTCAGGGCGAACAGCGCAAAGGAATAAGATTTATTCACCTCTCGAGGATGAATTGCTGTTTCGCTTTGTTCGTAACTCGGCATGTTAGACGCCATTTGATTACTCCACAGAAATATTGAGAAAGCGTGTAGTCCAGCCACAAAAAAGTGCGATAAAAAAGCGCCCCGTTATAGGTCATTATAAGAGGCGCTTAAGCACATGTTACTGAGCTACTTTGCTTATGCTTGGTGAACTTGAGCTACATGCTCAGTCTTACACCCACCGAGTAACGCGGTCCGTACTGGCCAGCAAACAAGAACTGCTCTTCAAAACGGCCGTAGTGCTGCTCAGTTTCGTTGTTAAGATTGATACCCTCAACAAAAACGGTCACGTTTTCAGTAATATCGTAGTTCACGCTCATATCCCATTGCCCGTATGACTCTGCAAATTGTGGGGGAACATCTGATGTCCCTTGGGTCTGCCCTTGGCCAATAAGATAGCTATCACGCCATGCGTAGGTGAGCCTAACCGATAATTTGTCGTCCTCATAAAAGGCAGTGAAGTTAGCGGAATCAGATAATCCCGACAAAGCCTTTTGCGAGGTCAGCACGTATGGGTCGTATTCCACATCACCATCTACAAAGGTTGCATTCGCAGCGACACCAAAACCAGTGCCGGTAAATAGATGCTGTACCGCTAGCTCTATACCATTGGTGCTGCGCTCTTCTACGTTTTCTGGAGAACTTAAACGCCACGTAATAAGCGGGTCAGTTGCCGCATCCGGCGTAATTTGACCATCTGCATTTGCATAGCCTAATGAGACCATCTCGTCAAAAATGGCCGTATCTGTAGCTTGTTCACCACGCCCATTGATGTTGGTTACCGCTTCGTTCCAACGTTGCCCGAGATAGATATCGTGTAAACCGTCAAACTCGACATCAACGGTAGAGTTCTCAATCCAATCATCCACTTGCTTCCAAAACAGACCCACTGCGGCATAGCTCCCCTCTTCGTAGTAATACTCCAACGAAAGGTCTAAGTTAGTAGACTGAAAAGGTTTTAAGCTCGTGTTACCGCGAGAACCGGTACGCGCACCAATTTTAGGGCTACCTGAAAGCGACAGGCCACCAAGTAAACTGCCTAATGGGGCTCTGGTAACACTTTTACCGAATGAAACACGAGATACTAAATCGTCTGTAATATCTAAGCGAATATCGACCATCGGTAATATAAGATTGTAATCACCTTCGTTTGATACTTCCTGAACACCCGAGAATTGCGTGATCCACTCAGATGCGGCTACCCAATTCACTTGCTCAGCAATATTGCTTTGCGAAGGACTGATCACATCGGTTTGCTCATAACGTAAACCTGCGTTTATTTGCATAAACATATCTTTGATATCAAATTCCCAAAGTGAATTGATATACACCGACTGCGTGGTTTCTTCTACGCTCGAGGTAGTATTGGTGGTGTAATAAGGGTCAACTACATATTCGTTGCTGCCCACCACATCTGCGGTTAAGTAAGCTGCTTGACGCACTAAGGCTTCATCAAAGTCATAAGTCCAATAGTAATTTGGACTCAAGCCTGAGCCGCCGCCTGAAAACTCATCTAAAAAGCTTCCGGTACTGTTTAGGGTGAACATGTTATCTGGGAAGATTTGCGTAAAGCTAGGATTAAAGCCCGGGCCCCCGCGCAAGCCAGACCAACCATTTGTGCCGCTCAAGGTTTGCTTGGTGTGACCAAAGCCTGCAGATATCTTCACCAACGACTCTACCGCATCAAACTCAGGTAGCCACTGTGCATCAATTTGCGCCTGTTGAATATCTGACTCACCGGGTGTGTGCAAAAACTGACTAAAGTTTGAATCTATTTCACTGGCAAGCAGCTGATTGGTGCCATTGCTCCAGCCAACGACATACTGAGGAATATCTCCCGATAAATAAGAGTATTCTTTAAAATCTAAAGCCGATGAACCAAGGATGATTTGTCCTGCACTACGTAAGCCCTCATCTTTACCGTTGTCGATAGTTGCATTTGAATCGTGGTAATCAACCGTAAATTTCAGATTGTCAGTAGCATTAAACTCAATATTTAAGCCCAAAGATTTCATATCGAACTCGGTGGTGCTGCGAGAGGCGGTAAATGAACCATCATCGCCGGAGATATTGGCAAATAATGCAGTACCATTTTCATCAAGTTGATAGCTATTGATATTGGCACCAAAGTTATTCCATATCCCCCAACCTACACTGTTACTGCCGGTCACCACGTTACTCATGGTATAATCGGCGGTAAAAATAAGGTCGTCGGTAGCAGCAAATTGTATAGTCGCTTGGCCATTAATACGTTCACGCTGCACATCTTCTATCACGTAATTCATATCTTTTGGAAAGAAATGTGCAGCGGTTGCTTCAAGCACACCATCAGCATTTGGCGTGAAAAAGTTTTGTATTGGATTACCCTCACCATCCATCTGCCTTGCATCAGTGACCCGTGATGGGTCTAAATCAGGTAAGGCAACATTCGCTTGCCAGCCCTGAATATTGGCCGACTGCTTTTGAAAATCACGGCGCTGAAAAGAACCTGTGACCGACACGCCTAAACGGTCGTCAAAAAAGGTCTTACTCGCAAGTGCAGCAACTTCAGGCGTGACATCTTCGCCTTCTACATTTGAACTATCGTAGTTTGCCTTTGCAGTTAGCGAGAATTGCTGGCCTGGGTTAGATAGCGGACGAGCTGTAACAATGTTAACTGTCGCACCTAAGCCACCAGTCGGGATATCGGCTCGCGAGGTTTTATATACTTCAAGTGCACTTACCCCCTCTGATGCAAAGTTCTCGAAGTTAAATGAACGAGAAAAGCCCGTAGAAGGTAACTGCCTGCCATTTAAGGTTACTAAGTTAAAGTCTGGACCAAAGCCACGTACAGTAATTTGACTACCTTCACCATTAGCTCGGCTCACCGACACACCAGTAATACGCTGTAATGATTCCGCTAAGTTAGTGTCGGGGAATTTACCGATTTCTTCTGCAACGATAGCGTCAACAACCCCTTCATTGCTGCGTTTTACGTCACTTGATTTTATTAATGACCCACGAATGCCCTGAACGCCAATGACTTCAACATTAGTATCAGGTGCCTGCGCGGCATCTTCCTCACTTTGTTGTGCAAAGGTAGGCATAGCCGCGGTAAGTCCGAGCAGCAAAGACATGGTCGTTGCTAATTTTGTTTTTTGAAAGCTTGTATTTGTCATAGTCTTTACTCTCTTATTCAGCGCGATCAGCGGTTACAACAACGTCTTTGATTATCACAGGTGAGTCATTTTGATTGAGATACATCAAAAAGGACCTGAATGTGTTTTCTGACGGCTGCGGTGGAATATCTACCACATAACGCTGCAGCGCAGTGCCGCTTACCGTAACAGGCCCAATACCAAAGTTTGGCTCAACATCAGGGAAAGGGTTGTTTTCAAATAAGAAACGAACATCGGTCGCTGCCGCCCCAACAGGAAGCGCTGCGGTGAACTCAACTCGACCACCTGCCGCAAAGCTCAGCGGGTAGAATGAAGTATTGGTATTTGCAAAACCGCCCCATACTTCTGAATTACTTGGGAAATTGAACTCGCCACTTTCTGCGTCAAAGGTAGCACCACCAAAGCCTTCCCATATACCTACATTTTCATTTTGTGACACTACGATGTTCTTGATGACGACAGGTGAATCACGCTCAATCAAATAAAGTAAGAAGGAACTATAGGTATTTGCTGCATCTTGCGGCGGAATATATACGGTATAGGTTCTTTCGGTTAGACCAGATACTGTGACATTTTCGGTGCTAAATGCTGGGTCAACATCAGGAAATGCGTTCTTTTCAAAACGGAAGTTGACCGTTACATCTGATTCACCTGAAGGGATAGAGCCGGTGAAAGTCACTTTACCACCCCGTTCAAAATTCAATGGATAGAAGCTTGTATTGGTATTGGCAAAACCGCCCCATACTTCTGCATTACCCGGGAACATATATGTGCTTGTTTCTGGGTCAAAGGTGTTGTTACCAAAACCTTCCATGCTCGCTTGGTTATTTGCTTCAACTTTCACGTCTTGAATATTAACCGAATTACCGGCTTCGTTAATGTAAAGCAAGAATGAGCTAAAAGTATTATCTGGATTTTGCGGCGGAATATTCACGGTATAAGTGCGTGCTTGCGTGCCAACAATATCAACATTTGCGGTAGCAAAGTTCGGATCCACATCTGGGAAAGGTGCGTTTTCGAATACGAAACGGATACTCGTATCGGCTTCACCCTGCGGAATAGAAGCGGTAAAGGTCAGTGTGCCGCCCTGTGCAAAATTTAATGGATATAGGTCGGTATTGGTGTTAGCAAAACCACCCCACACCTCTGAGCCTAACGGGAAGCTGTAAGTATTTCCGTTAATACTAGCGCCGCCAAAGCCCTCTGTAAATTCAGCAAACAAAGGACCGTTTGAACCTTCTTCGCCACTTTCAATGGCCACGTTGTCCATTCTAAACACAGCACCATCACCAGTTTGCCACGCAGGAAAAACCATGATTACGTCTAGTAAGGTTAAATCAACGCCGGCATCAGCAACTGCTTGCAGGGGTACTTGATAAGTCGTCCATGCATCCACCATTGGCTCTGGACCGAAGTTGGTTAAGTCTACTTCCCACGCGCCGCCGTTTGCTTCGTCTGCTTCAATTTTAAACTTCCAAACTGAGTCTGGGTTGTTCGGCGGTGTAATAACTTTTACATCAAAGGTCACATAACCATTTTCAATCATGCCTAACGCATTATGCGGCGTCGCACTGGCACCAATGGTTGGGTCTTGAGGGAGGAATTCTGAACGAGTAATAAAACCAAATACCGTTCCGTTGTTTCCATTTTGAACTTCAAATTGATATACATCGCCGCGGTCTTCGTCGTCTGCGATAAGTGCAGGTGTTGAGCCACCACAACAGTCCCACGCCACCCAGTTCTTATCTAATACATCATCAAATATAGTAATCGGATTTGCCTCGCCTGGCGCAAGACTTGGAGATGGGGCTTGACCTTCAACTAAAAGGCCACCATCAGCCACATCGGTTTCGTAGCCTGGGGCAATTGTTTCGCAGCCTTTACCAGTATCTGGATTAGCGGTGCACTGATACACGCGTATATAATCGATTTCATAACTTTGACCCGCTCCAGCAAATTTACTGGCATCAATACCGCCTTCGTTTACAGACGCCGGCCAGTTACCACCAACGGCCTGATTTAGAATAATGAAAAACTCTTGATCAAACGGTGCTGCTGTATAATTAGTCTCAAGCTCGCCGGTGGCAATATTAAATAGCTCGGCATACCAGCCTCGATGACTTAAACCAACAACTTCACCTGTAGAGCTTCTGGTAAGTTCTGATTGTCTTTGCGTGGCATATAAGATGTCATTAAAGTACCAGCGTATTTCGCCTTCTTGCCATTCAATAGCATATTCATTAAAACTCTCAGCAGGGCTTGTATCTGGTGAGTAAGACGCACCTGAAAAGTCGCTACCTGGGCCAGCACCGTAATGCAGAGTGCCATAGATATTAGTTTCAGGCGTGCCATCTTCTCGCATCGCGCCAAGATTCACCGCTTCCATGATGTCAATTTCACCAGATTTTGGCCAGCCACCATAGACTGAATCTGTTGGCATCATCCAAAACGCTGGCCATGAGCCCTGACCCATTGGCAGTTTTGCGCGCATCTCAATACGCCCGTATAAAAAGTCAGCTTTATTCTGACTCGTCAGGCGAGCAGATGTGTAATCGTCGTCGTTATCGCCACTTGCTCCCTCGTTGAGCTTGGCTACGATTTTTAAACTTCCCTCAGAAACAAAAGCATTCTCGGGTGAATCGGTATAACACTGAAACTCTTGGTTTCCGCCACCATCGCAGTTCACTTCAAAGTTCCAATTATTGGTATCAATTGTATCTCCGTCAAACTCATCGTTCCATACTAAGCGCCAGTCGCTGTCACTGTAGTTTTCATCGACCGGCTGACGATCAGCTTGGGTAGGATCAACAACATCTAAGTTTGTCTCAGTCTCAACTCCACCGCCACATGCGGTTAAAGCCAACACCGAGGCAAGACCTGCCAATTTGCTGATTTTATTCATTGTTATACTCATAATTTTCAACCCCAGTTGGAGAGTGTTTTGATTACATTACATGCAGTATCTTTGCTGGCACTAATAACAAACGAACGTTGCTAGTTGGCGGAGCGTTGACCTGCTAGATGATTTTGTTTTACTTATAATCTGATTGTTTTTTAAACATGTTATAAGCATAGCGTTAACACATTAGTAACAATTGCGGAGATACTGAGGGATATGAAATATAGATACAATCCAAATGCGCTATGACGATTTGAATTTGCGTTTAGCGAGTGAACTTTTACGATTTTAAGATGAAGCGATACAAAAACGCGACAAAGTGAAATTTAAATGAAAAACCTGAATATCGTTATGAAATAAATTAATTTAAGTGAACGCTAGCAAAACGTAGTCAGGCTCAAAAGAGTTATTGATTAAAGGTCGAGTTGACGAACCTTAATGATGTTTTGTATCGCCGCATGATAGTTGCGACTCACTTTGAGTCTCACATTGTTACCCAAATCAACAATGCTTTGATTATTGCGGAGGGACTGGATGCGCTCAATACAGTTAATATTCACAACCGTAGATTTATGTATACGCTGAAACATCTGCGGGTCTAACTGACTACTTAACTTCTTCATAGTAATGCGCACAATATAATTCTCGTTTTGTGTATGCACACACATGTAGTCTCCAGCCGCGTCAATCCACTGAATAGTGTCCATAGGCACAAAGACTTTTTCATTGTCGGCGTTTTTGATAATCAGTTCTTTTTGCGTTGATGCAGGTAGTGGCTGATCGCTTTCTAACCATTGCTCAAGTTCATTAATTGGCAAGCCAGACGTTTTTCCTAAGGCCTGCAATAATTTAAACTTTTCTTGCTCTTTGCTCTCGGGCGACAAGCGCGCTCTAACGCGCTCAATACTTTGCTGAAGCCGCCCCAAATTTGCGGGTTTTAGGATGTAATCGATGGCATTTAGCTCAAAAGCATCAACCGCGTACTCGCTATGAGCACTGACAAATACTACCAGTGGCATTATATCTGACTGAATCGCTTGAACCACCTCTAGGCCGTTAATACCTGGAAGTTGTAAGTCAATAAAAATCACATCTGGTTCCAATTCCTGACATAGGGCAATAGCGGCATCACCATCCTGAGCCTCACCCACAATGTCTATATCAGATATTTTTTGCAGACGCAGTTTCAGCCCCTCAATAGCAAGAGGCTCATCATCTACAATTACCGCAGTAATGGTATGTTTAAGCATGCATATCACCTACAACAAAAGGCATACTCAAGGTAACTTTGGTGCCCGATTTTGTGTTGACCTTAGTTTTTGATGCGTCACCGACTTGTTTTTCATCAGGCAGCGAAGGACCGATTTGCACTGAGCAGGAATTGTTAAACATCGTATTAAGACGCTCTTGCGTGTTTTTTAGGCCAATACCAAAGCCCTTCGATGTTTCCATCTGATCCTCTAAATCATCGTTAATTACTTCAAGAACAAGGGTGTCGACTTGCTTTGTCGCCCTCACGATTATTGTACCGGCAGTCTTTCGGCCTTCAATCCCATATTTTATTGCGTTCTCTACCAACGGTTGTAGCACTAAGTTAGGCACCTTTGCTTTGGTTGTTTCTGCATCTATTTCAAATGTTACGTTTAAACGGCTTTCAAAGCGCACTTTCTCAATCGATAAGTAAAGTTCAAGCAAGGCCAGCTCATCTTTAACTGTACAGGTTTGGTCGTTCATGGGGATCAAAGAATAACGAAAGAAAGAACAAAGTCGGTCGAGCATTTCGTTCGCTTTGTCATTTTCATTTTTATAGATGAGGGTAGATATTGCGTTTAAGGTATTAAACATAAAATGCGGATTAAGCTGATAGCGCAACATTTCTAACTGCGCCGCCTTTGCCGAAGTTTGTGCCCTTAACAACATCTCATGCTCTTTTTGTAAGCGGTTATTATATAGCATGATAAAAAATATCGCGGTAAACACGTACATCGTCGCAATCGAGAACAATAACCACCCACCAAACTCAAGCATATTTAGCTCTTGATACCAAACCTGATTAAAAATGATGGTTTTGTAGGAGGCCAATTTTATAATGTTGAATATGCATCCAAGCACCGCTGCCAACGCAAAGCTTAAAAACAGAGTAAGCCGAAGCGGTAACTGCACAATTTTTTTAAGAATAAGCCACTGCAGACTCGACAAGATAAACCCACTGGTGGTCTCAATACCAAGGTTGATTAATTGTCCACTAAGATTAAAGCCGTCTTGTTCAAACTGAGGGTGAATGATTGCTAAAAATACGACCGCACAATAGCCCAACCAGCCGCTTATTTGCAGCGTCCAAAATTGTTTATATGGGTGGGAGTATTGCAATGGACTAGGCTCTATACTGCTTTGCAATGCATTCTGTTCGAGGCTAGTCTGACTGCTTTTCATACGCTGTGTATGGTGCTCTTGTAGAGACTCGTTGTTCGTAAATGATTTAGATGTTTGCATACTGATTATCGCATGTTAGCTCACGTTAACTAAGACTGTGAGCAGCTGCTGAGCTAAAACACATAAGCAAAATCAGCAGCCGCTATATTTGCGTCGTTATTCTAAAAAATAAGTTGTTGTCACGCACAATGTCGGTAAGGCCATATAAATACCTGAACTCGTATTTGAATCTGCCTACGTTACCACTTATTGATGGTCCAATAAATGAACCTTGTTTGCGAAGCGAGGGCATGTTCCCTACTTCACCGTGTTGATTTAGCATTTGCAGACTCAATCGAATGTCGTTTTCTAACTTCTTACTGACACTACCACGTGTTTGCACAAAAAAACCGTTACTTAGGTCATTGTCGTCTAGCTGTTTATTTACAATCAGAGTGGCACGCGCTCTATAGCCATTAGCGAAATCCCACTGGCTTCCCCAATTCACTGCAAATTCTTCGCTTCGGCTACCTCGACGCGCTCTAAAATCAAAACGCAAAGCGCTCGACCAAGTCTCTCCTGCCCCTCGCTTTTTAAAGTTATAAAGTAATTCTGTTCTGAAAAAATCGTACTCAAAGCCATTTACGTCACGGTACTGCATGACTACTCTACCTCGAAAGGTATCGTTAAAGGCATGCTGATAGTGTAATCGATAGACCCATAAATCAGATTGCGAGTCTTCATCCGCCATAATTAAAGCCGTTCTAAATTGGATGCTGTTGTCGTCTGGGTTAATGTTAGGGCCCATGACACCCGATATATTTGCCAATACAGGTTTCGCAGATACAACAAATAGCACTATCAATACACGGCTTAAAAAACGTTTCAAAGATGTTTCCTAGAGAGTAATAGGCTTTTTATAATGCAAAGCAACGACGATTGTAAACGCGCTTAACACTTAAGCCACAATTGAATTTCGGGGAGGATAAAACATATCTTGAATTCAAGCAAATCTGATTATGGAAGCGGTGGGCATCTATAAACACCGCTCTAGCAATGTAGCCGTTAAAAAAGTTCCACTCATTACTCCAATGCAGCGCGATATCTTCTGCCCTGCCTCCATCACCAGATCTAAAGTTAAACCTAAGCGAACTAGAGCATTCAATTAAAAATATTAAAAATTGCTCGAATAATTACGGTCTTGTTTTATTTTTGGTAAATGCTGTCGCGATAGCATTTGCTGGATCGTCTGGCCAAAAGTGCTTTGGATAACGACCCTTCATCTCTTTTTTTATCGCTTGATAGCTTCCCGACCAAAATCTGCCTAAATCCTGTGTGGTTTGCAAGGGTCTTTGCGCCGGTGAGAGCAATTCACAACTAATTGCTAAATTTCCCTCTAATACGCTGGGGTGCTCCTGCAAGCCATAAAGCTCTTGCATGCGCACCGAAAGCATTACCTGTCCATTATCTTGGTAGCGTAAATTCGCTTTTCTTCCGGTAGGAATAAGAAGAGTTTCTGGTAACAATTCATCGAGCAGCTTACTCTGCTGATAATTTAATAACTGACTGATGAGCTTAAAAAACGGTAGTTGGGTCAATGCTTGCCAGCTCGTTTTCCCTTCTAAATAGGGTAAAAGCCACTCATCCATGCGAGCGATTAAAGCCGCAGAACAAAGGTCGGGTAAATCCGTCTCGGGTTTTATTTTTTGGCAAAAGTCTCGTGCGAGTTGATTGCGAATAAGCAATTGCTGCGTTCGCTTATCAAAAAGTGTAATTAATGGCGATGAGTTACTGGCGCTGCTCTCTCCCAGCTTTTGCTCCAACACCTCACGCCAGCGCTCTGTTAAATTCACGTCGGCAGGCTTTGCTAAAGGAGAAGACGATACTTTTATTTGCGAGAAATACACCACCTCACGCGCAGTAATTTTTTGTCTTTGTTCGTCCCATTCGACCTCTTCGCGTTCAATAAACAAGCTGGCAAAGTGAGTTTTTAATTGCTCAAAAGATAGCTCTTGGCCATATCGTATTAACGTATTATCTTGAGATGATTGGTTTGATTGCAGTATTTGCATTCGACATACCACCAACCATACTTGTTCGCTTTTCGCTTCGATTACCTCACTGTCGCTATTTGCCATAATCGCACCATTGCCATTAGCCAATAGAAAACGCCCCTTCCCCTGATACTTGGCAATCCATTGAGTAAAACCAAAGGCAAGCACCAACCCACCATCTTCTATTGGCCAACTTTGTTCGCAGTGCTCAAGTGTAAGGCCTAGCTTGTGATGCCACTGGCGGACATATTGCCATAGTGCATGTTTTTTATTTGCCATCAAAAAACGCAGACGTTCTGTGATTGAAATAGTGCTTGGAGCAATACTGATATCACTTTTACTATTTGTTAGTCTTTTCTCGCCAGATAAAGGGTCTTTATTTTCTAAAATAGCCGCCATAGCACAGGCCATGCTTTGATGCGCTTGGCTCAAACTAGCACTGTGCAAAAGCATGCTAGCAATGGCAATATCGCTGCCAAATCTGTGAATCTGACTCCCTAGGGGCGTAATTTTACTTCCCTGATTGAGTATCCCTAAATCGCGCATGCTTTGTTTAGCTTGGCTAATTTGTGCCTGAGTAGGGTAATCTAATAAAGCCAACTCATTTATTTCAGTACCCCACACAATCGACTCTAGCGTGATACTAGAAATATCTGAGCATAAAATCTCTGGTAATGACTGCTGGGCCATTCTCGATTGCTGCTCTTTTGGCCACATTCTATAACAATGTCCTGCCATTAAGCGTCCGGCTCGACCTGCTCGCTGGGTTGATGATGCTTGAGAAATGCGTTGCAGCTTTAGCTCACTAATACCACGTTTTAAATCAAATACTGCACGCTTTTCTAGGCCACTATCAATCACCACTTCAATACCATCAATGGTCAAGCTTGTTTCAGCAATATTGGTCGCCAGTACAATCTTACGTTTACCCTGAGGGTCGGGAGATAAGGCGAATTGCTGCTGCGCTTTATTCAAATCAGAATATAGGGGGCAAATAGACACCCTACTATCAAAATGTTGACTGAGCTGAAGCGCGGTTTTGTTGATTTCAAATGCGCCGGGTAAAAACACCAAAAAATCGTATTGATGCTTATTAAAAATATTCTTTATTAGCTGGCTTACCCGTGCCACCATAGTAATTGATGCCGACCTATTACGTTTTTTAGCATCAGCCTTTATTTGCAGAGTCGACAGCGAAGCCTGCTCTGTAACATACTCAATATCTACCGGATAACTTCGTCCTTGTGAGCACAATACTGGCGCCTCGGGCATTAAGCTTTTTAATGCCTGGGCATCAAGGGTAGCCGACATAACCAACAGGCGTAAATCTTCGCGCAAGGCCTGCTGCACTTCTAGGCTAAGCGCTAGTGAGAAATCGGCATGAATGCTGCGCTCATGAAACTCGTCAAAAATAATAAGAGACACATCAGGCAGCTCGGGTGAGGACTGTAACATTCGAGTGAGTATGCCTTCGGTCACAATCTCCAAACGCGTATTTAAACTGACTTTTTGCTCACCTCGAATGCGGTAGCCCACGGTATTACCGACTTCTTCACCTAATTTTTTGGATAAATACTGTGCAACACTTCGCGCAGCAATACGGCGCGGTTGTAACATAATGATTTTTTTCTGAGCAAAGCTTGAACTTGGCAAACTGAGCAAATGCAAAGGCAGCGCCGTTGACTTGCCAGCACCCGGCGGTGCAACAACAATGGCATTGCCAACTTCAAGCGCGTTACTCAGCTCAGAAAACAAATCACTAACTGGCAGTTTAGGAGGGCTCATGTATGCATTATCTTAGTTTTATTCGATTAGTAGTGGATAGGCGATTGGCTTACTGATAACAGTCTCCATTTAAGCAATTACTTAAACGATTAACCTCTTATTTTTATTGGCACAGACCTTTTTCAATTCATTCCATTGAATTAAGATTGCCAGCGCCGAAAATGTTTCATTCATAGCTGATTTTATCGTAACAAAGCCCCTCAATTGTATATACAGTGTTAACACTAGGTAAATATTGGATATGCTTACTGATTGAGCATGTCGGCCATTTCTTAGCTATTGTAAAAGATTATAGGCTAAAGGGCACAACAAAACGGATGTGGCACATGAAATATGATGCAATTGTAATTGGTAGTGGAATTTCAGGGGGCTGGGCAGCCAAAGAGCTATGCGAAAATGGCCTAAAAACTCTTGTTCTAGAACGTGGTCGTAAAGTTGAACACATAAAAGACTATGTAACCATGTACGACGATAGCTGGGATTATGAGCTTAAAGACAGGCCAAAACCCGAGACCTTTGATACACAATTTAAACAAGCTCGCACTGGATACACGACCAAACCCGATATTTCTCACTTTTTTGTCAACGATGTAGAGCATCCGTATAACGAAGAAAAACGCTTTGACTGGATGCGTGGTTATCATACCGGAGGCCGCTCTATTACTTGGGGGCGTCAAAGCTATCGCATGGGCGATTTAGACTTTGCAGCGAATAAAAAAGATGGCGTCGCCATTGACTGGCCTGTGCGTTATGCCGATATCAAACCTTGGTACGATAAAGTTGAAAAATTCATCGGGGTGTCGGGTCAGAATCTTGGGATTGAACAAATCCCGGACGGTGAATTTTTAACGCCCCTACAACTTACCGAAGTCGAACGCGACTTGCAGCAAAAGATGGCGTCATGGGACTCGACTCATATGCTCACCATTGGTAGAACCGCTCATATTACCGACGACACACCTTTTGAGGGCCGCAACCAGTGTTTAAGCCGCAACCGCTGTTCACGTGGTTGTCCGTTTGGTGCGTATTTTAGTAGTTTATCGTCAACCCTGCCGGCAGCGGTCAAAACCGGTAATTTAACCGTGCGCAATAATGCAATTGTTGAATCGATTGAATACGATGAAGTCAGCGGGCTTGCCACTGGCGTGAATATTATTGATGCTGTAACCATGGAAAAGCAAACTATCCACGCGCGCATTGTATTTTGTTGCGCCTCTGCCATGGCCTCGACTTCCATATTGCTTAACTCTCGCTCAAAACGATTTCCCAATGGTATGGGTAATGATTCTGGCGAGTTGGGCCATAATATCATGGACCATCACTTAGGCATTGGCGCAAGCGCCGAAATCGAAGGCTATGAGAATAAATACTACCGAGGACGACGCCCCTCGGGCTTTTATATTCCTCGTTTTAGTAATATGGATGAAAAAAGTGCGTCCGATAAATTTATTCGCGGCTATGGATTTCAGGGCAGCGCTAGCCGCGAAAATTGGACGCGCGGTATTCGCGAATTAAGCATCGGCGAACCCCTTAAACAAGAACTAATTGCACCCGGTCCATGGCGCATTGGTATGATGGCCTTTGGCGAAATATTACCTCATCACGATAACCATATGCGCCTTGATTTTGATAAGCGCGATAAGTGGGGCATTCCTACCATTACTTTCTCTGCCGAGCTAAAAGAAAACGAAATTGCCATGCGCGAAGATATGCGCCAGCAATCAAAAATGATTTTTGAAAAAGCCGGATATAAAAATGTGCAGGTCTTTGAGAACTCCTACGGTATTGGTTTAGGCATTCATGAAATGGGAACAGCCCGCATGGGGCACGACGAGAAAACCTCAGTGTTAAACAAATACAACCAAGTGCACGCTGTGCCTAATGTATTTGTGACCGACGGTGCCTTTATGACCTCTGCTGCATGTCAAAACCCCTCACTTACCTATATGGCCTTTACCGCTCGCGCAGCTAATTATGCAGCGCAGGCATTTAAGGAGAATAAACTATGAGTATTACCCGCCGCGAGGCTCTCAAATCTTTAGTATTAGGCTCTGGTATTGTGTTGTCATCGGCGTCAGTTTTGTCGGTGTTAAATAGCGCATATGCTGCAAGCAGTAAGGATAATTTTAGTCCGCGTTTTTTCAGCCATGAACAAGCGCAAAGCTTAGCACTAATAACTCATGTAATTATTCCAACATCGGAAAGCTTACCCGGTGCAGAAGATGTGCCCATTGTGCCTTTTATTGACGCATTGTATACGCAGTTGATGAGTAAAGACGACCGCGCTAAATTTGTAGCCGGTTTCGATGTTGCCATGAAACAGTTTAATTCAAAGTATAACGCCGATTTTATAGCTGCTAGCAATGCTCAGCGCCAAGCCTTCATAAACGACGTCTATAATCAGCCCAAAGACAAAACGCAACAAATTCTAAATATGATCAACGCGACTACTGCCCCTGATGGACAAGAAGATTATTATCTCTTGTATTCATTTTTATTCAACTTACGGGCGCTTACCCTAGAGGGTTATTTCAAATCAGAATTAGTTGGTGAAAAAGTGTTGGCATACTTGCCTATTCCGGGGCCTTTTGAGGCAGATATCACGATAGATGAAAATACGCGGGCTTGGTCTATTTAACATTTGTGAATGTGTGGGTACTGCCTGTCAACGACCAACGCGTACATTGCTACTATTTTATAAAACGGACATTTAGATGAACAACACAAAAATAAAAATGCTGAGTCTCATAAGCATCGCTGTATTATTGGTTAGTGCTTGTGGTGATAACAACAGCGCCAACATAACAAAAGAGGACGTTGAACAAGTTCAAACTGCGGCTGCGCAAACTCTTAATACACTAAGCGAACAAGAGCAAAAAGAGGGCTACCTGCTCTTATTTGATGGCAAGACCACCGAGGGCTGGCGTGCGTTTAATCGCAGTGATTTTCCGCCTAACTGGGTGGTAGAGGATGGAATGCTGCACATGGTAGGCGCTGACAATATGACCGAGGAGCAAAAACAACTGCGCTCGGATATTGTGTATGACCAAGCGTTTAGCAACTTCATTCTAAAACTCGAATGGAAAATATCGCCCAAAGGTAACTCGGGTATTTTTTACCTAGGTAGCGAAAATCAAGGTGAGCAAGCGTTCGACTATATTTGGAAAACAGCGCCTGAAATGCAAATACTCGACAACGACGGCCACCCCGATGCCAGTAAAGGTAAACATGGCAACCGACAAGCTGGCTCCCTTTACGATTTAGTACCCGCCGTTCCGCAAAACGCTGCGCCCGTAGGTCAGTGGAATCAAATCGAAATACACGTAAAAGACCGCACAGTAAAACACCTACAAAACGGTGTTGTGGTAGTTGAATACGAAATGGATACCCCCGAGTGGCAAGCCATGATTAAAGATAGTAAGTTTCCCGGCCTTAATCCAACTTGGTCACAAGTGCCAGTTTCTGGTTTGATTGGCTTGCAAGATCATAGCGATCCGGTATGGTTTAGAAATATCAAAATCAAAACACTTTAGGGATATCAATGCTTAAATCTCGTCATGTTCTATTGTCTTTTTGTATGGTTGCGTGTGGCTGTTTTGCCAACGCCGCTGATTTACCGGGCTTTGAAGATGGGCCTGTTATAACAAACTATGGTAAACACGCACCAGTTGCATCTGCCACAGTTGATGAGTCTCACCGCTTCAAAGTCGCTTTTGATGTGGCTAAAGCGGCAGAGCCTGGTGAAGTAAATCGTAAATTCGACAGCTTGGCGCGCTTTATCAATATGCATGTAGCTGCGGGCGTTGCTAAAGAAAATATCGAACTGGCGTTAATTGTCCACGGTCGCGCATCTCTAGACCTGCTAGACGAAGTAACTTATACCCGTGTGCAAAGTGCAAGTAATGCAAACATCTCGCTGTTAAAAGAGCTTATGGGAAATGGCGTAGACATTATATTGTGTGGACAAACTGCCGCCGCTTACTCAATCGCCCAGGATCAACTGATTGAAGGCGTTAGCATTGAGCTTTCAGCAATGACCGCTCACGCACTATTACAGCAACAAGGTTACACAGTGAACCCATTCTGATGCTAGACTTAAGTTCTCAGGCCACCTTCGTATGCTCATAATGAGTCATATGTTCAGAATGAAAAGTACTTAATGCGATCATCTCGGTTCCCCGTAAACGAAGAAACAAAATTTAACTGGCGCATTCTTAAAAAGCTATGGCCATACTTAGCCGAATTTAAAGGCAGAGTATGGTTAGCGCTAAGCTGTTTAGTTGCTGCGAAAATTGCCAGTGTTACCCTACCCTTCATCCTCAAGCATATTGTCGATAACCTGAATATAGAAAGCGCCTCTGAACAAATCATGAGCGTCATCATCGCGCTTATTGTCGCCTACGGAGCGCTGCGCTTAGCCAACGTATTATTTGGTGAAATTCGCGACACGTTATTTGGCCGAGTCACCGAACGAGCTATGCGACGCTTGGGTTTGACCGTATTTGAACACCTACACCGACTCGACTTAGACTTTCATTTGTCACGACAAACCGGTGGCTTATCGCGAGATATGGAGCGTGGTACCAGCGGTATCAGTTTTCTCATGCGTTTTATGGTCTTTAACATTGGTCCAACACTGCTAGAAATTACCATGGTAGTGGGCATTTTGTTTTATAACTATGGCTTTACCTTTGCCACCGTCATTTTGGCCGCGGTGGTGATCTACGTCGTTTTTTCTATGCGCGCCACCGACTGGCGAACCAAATATGTGAAAGAGCTAAACCAAGCCGATAATCAATCCAATACACGTGCCATCGACAGCCTGCTAAATTTTGAAACCGTTAAATATTTCAATAACGAACAGTTTGAAGCTAAGCGCTACGACGTAGGCCTCGAAGCGTGGGAAATCGCTAGGCGCAAAAACCGTCTTTCGTTATTTGCCTTAAATGGCGGGCAAGCTTTTATTATCGCCTTTGCCATGACCTCAATGTTAGCCCTCGCCGCCTTTGAAGTAGCCGCAGGTAACATGACTATTGGTGATTTTGTGCTGGTAAATGCTTTTACCATGCAAATATTTATGCCCCTTAACTTTTTAGGCTTTGTGTATCGAGAAATTAGAGGCTCGCTGACTAACATCGAGAACCTATTTATGTTGCTCGACCGTAAACCGCAAATTGTGGATGAAGAGGCGAGTGAAGCGCTCAAGGTAAATGAAGGGTCGATACGGTTTGAGAACGTTAGCTTTGCTTATAACCAAAAAAGACGCATCCTCAATACTATTAGCTTTTCGATTAAAGCGGGTAGTAAAGTTGCCGTGGTAGGCGAGAGTGGCTCGGGTAAATCCACCTTGGTAAAGCTTCTATTTCGATTTTATGAGTTAGATTCGGGCAATATATTTATCGATGAGCAAAACATAGGGAGCGTGACACAAGACTCTCTGCGCGCCAGTATCGGCATTGTGCCCCAAGACACCGTCTTATTTAACGACACCTTGTACGAAAATATCCGCTATGGCCGCCCGCAAGCAAGTGAACAAGACATTGCGGATGCTATAAAACTCGCACACCTTGATCAATTCATCGCCAAGCTACCCGACGGGCATGCCACACAAGTCGGTGAACGCGGGCTGAAATTATCAGGGGGAGAAAAGCAACGTGTTGCTATTGCCAGAGCGATATTAAAACGCCCTCCGATTATGGTCTTCGACGAGGCAACATCCTCATTAGATTCACAAAGTGAACAAAGTATATTGAGCGCCTTAAAGGAGCTGGCACAAGGACACACCAGCTTAATGATTGCTCACCGCCTATCGACCATTATTGATGCTGACCAAATACTGGTAATGCACCAGGGAAATATTGTGGAATCGGGTACTCATGAGAATTTGTTAGCCTCTGATGGGCACTATGCGAAGTTGTGGCAAGCACAGCAGAAAAAACAAAGCGCCAGTGCTAGCAAGTAGCACTGACGCTCTGGTTTAAGCTTTACCCAATTTGGCTTAACTTTTAGCTTGCTTCAAATGGTCTGCTACTAAAAAGGCCATTTCCAATACTTGGTCAGCATTCAGGCGTGGGTCGCACTGGGTTTTGTAGGCTTGTGCCAAATCGTCATCGCTGATTTCATAGGCGCCACCGGTGCATTCAGTAACATGTTGCCCCGTCATTTCTAGATGAATACCACCAGCATGTGTGCCTTCTGCTGCGTGCACATCAAAGAACTGTTTAATCTCTTTCAATATGGCATCAAAGTTACGGGTTTTGTAGCCGCTCGACGCTTTAAAGGTATTGCCATGCATGGGGTCAGAACTCCACACCACTTTGCGGCCTTCTTGTTTTACTCGGCGCAGTAAACGCGGTAGGTTTTGCGCTAAGTTGTCAGCTCCCATACGCGTGATTAAGGTTAATCGCCCGGCCTCATTGTTTGGGTTAAGCGCATCAATTAAAGAGATTAAGTCATCTTCTTGCATGCCCGGGCCGACTTTTACGCCAATTGGGTTATGTATGCCTTTAAAAAATTCTACATGAGCATGGTCTAACTGACGCGTACGCTCACCTATCCAAAGCATGTGCGCAGAGCAGTTGTACGGCTTGTCGGTTAGGGTATCGATGCGGGTTAGTGCTTGTTCATAGTTAAGCAAAAGGGCTTCGTGAGAAGTGTATAAGGCCGTTTCGTGCAGAGCGGCGGTATTTGCTCCGTTTAAACCAATTACATCCATAAAGCCTAAGGTATCTTCGATTCGGGTAGCTAAATCTTGATAACGGTTTTTAAGTGGATTATTTTCAAGAAAAGCCATATTCCAGCGATTAACCTGATGCAAATCAGCTAAACCACCTTGAGCAAATGCGCGCAGCAAATTAAGGGTAGACGCACTACGATGATAAGCATCTAGCATGCGCTTAGGATCAGGCTCACGGGCTTGCTCGGTAAATTCAAAGCTATTGATGATATCGCCTCTATAAGAAGGCAGGCTCACACCGTTAATGGTCTCAAAATCGCCTGAGCGCGGTTTTGCATACTGCCCCGCCATGCGCGCCACCTTGGTAACTGGACAACGACCCGCAAAAGTCAGTACCACCGCCATTTGCAATATTACTTTAAATGTATCGCGAATTTTAGGTGCGTTAAACTCATCAAAAGATTCAGCACAATCGCCGCCTTGCAACAAAAAGCCCTTACCCTCACACACTTCGCCAAGTTGCTTGTATAACTGGCGCGTTTCTTCGGCAAACACCAACGGCGGATAACTCGCTATTTTAGCTTCTGCATCTTTTAGGGCGTGTTGATCTTTATAAGTAGGTTGTTGCAAAATTGGCTTGTTGCGCCAACTATCTATTGTCCACTGACTCACTGCTTTTCCTTTTTTTGACTGATTTTTTGCTCTGATATTTTGCTATAAAACGCGTATACAATAATGGCATATAAGTAACCCGAAGCAATATGCTCATTACGCAAACAATATCTTTGAAAGAACGACTAGTTAGCATATCACAATCGCAAGGGGGCAACATGTGTTTGCGATTGATACTTGAAATTTATCAAGATAAGTTTTGGAATAAAAGCGAGGCCAAAAACTTAACTTATTTTATTTTTTGCCAGGTAATATCCGGCACTCTGTTGCTCCCGAGGTATCACTATGAACGCTTGATCATACAACGACCCTAGACTGTCTTTGTTAATCACCTCTGTTGCTGAGCCTTGTGCTAATAGCTGAGCATGTTTCAAAAAGGCTACATGAGTACTGTATTGTGCGCTTTGATTAATATCGTGGTGGCTCATCACAATAATGTTACCCATGTTTTGGAGCAGACGAATTAAATCTAAGGTCGTTACTTGATGGCGTATATCCATTTGTTGCAGGGGTTCATCAAGCAGTATTAGAGCATTACCCTTTGTTATTGCCTGCCATATTTGCATGAAATTACGTGCCAAATGCACACGCTGTTTTTCACCGCCTGAGAGTGACTCAAAGGCCTTATTCAATAGAGGTTTTATCTCTAGACTCTTTTCAAGCAGTTCAGGGATATCCCGTGAACGGGTAAAAAAATAAAGCGTTTCGGCCACACTAATCGCAAACTCTGTACGGTAAGACTGCGTAACTAGACAACGGCGGCTCGCCAAGGCATTTAAGCCAATATCACCTAACGCACGATTATCTAACAAAACACTGCCTGAGGAAGGCGAAATCACACCGGCAACTAAACTGAGTAAAGTGCTCTTCCCTGCTCCATTGGGGCCTAACAGCGTCCACCATTGGCCCCTATCACAACGTAAAGAAACGTCTAATAAACGGGGGGAGAGTGTGAGTGCATTGAGCTCTAGCAAGACTTTTCCTTTTGCTATCGTATGTTGCAATTGTATGCCGTATTTTCGGCTCACCACTCAAGCTTGTGTGAGCAGTGATTTCATATTTGCGTAGATTAACAACAAGCGCAAACTATGTCATTATTCATGCATCAAGGACCTATAAGAATACTACTATGCAAAACACAGATATTGGCATTTTGTCGATAGATCAAGGAACCACATCAAGCCGCGCTATCGTATTTTTAAAAGACGGAACACAAGTGGCAAGTGCACAGCAAGAATTTACACAATATTACCCTAATAATGGTTGGGTTGAACACGACCCTGAAGAGATTTGGCAAACCGCACTAGCCGTTAGCAAAGAAGCCATCGCCTTCGCCGAGAAAAAGGGGGTCAGTGTAAAATGCATAGGTATTACCAATCAGCGCGAAACCACCTTGGTATGGAACAAAAAAACTGGCAAAGCGGTTTATAACGCTATTGTATGGCAAGACCGCCGCACAGCCGATACTTGCAAAGCTTTATCTGAACATCTTACGCTTGTACGCGATAAAACCGGGCTACTATTAGACCCTTATTTTTCAGCCACTAAAATAGCTTGGATACTCGATGAAGTATCGGGTGCTAGAGAGTTGGCAGTAAAGGGAGATTTAGCTTTTGGAACGGTAGATAGCTTTTTAGTATGGCGCTTAACTAATGGCCTATCGCATGTTACCGACGCCACAAATGCATCTCGCACAAACCTATATAATATTCATAACGGCGAATGGGATGACGAACTACTTAAGCTATTTAATGTGCCACGTGCGGTGTTACCTGAAGTCAAAAATTCCTCCGACGATTTTGGTATAAGCGATGCTGACGTGTTAGGACAAGCCCTGCCCATTACAGGCATTGCAGGCGACCAACAAGCAGCGCTGTTTGGGCAATGTTGTTTTGATGCAGGAGAGCTTAAGTCAACATACGGTACCGGTTGTTTTGCACTGCTCAACACTGGCAATAAAGCGGTGAGCTCTAACAGTCAGTTATTAACAACGGTGGCTTATCAGCTAAATGGTGAAAGCACTTATGCACTTGAGGGAGCAATTTTTACCGCGGGCGCCAATATACAATGGTTACGAGATGGTATTCGAGTAATAGAGCATGCAAAGCAAACTAAAGCCTTAGCTGAAACCTTGTCCTACGATCATGGCGTATTTATGGTTCCTGGATTTGCTGGCTTAGGAGCGCCTCACTGGGACCCAAATGCCCGCGCAAGTCTATTTGGCATGACCCGCGACACCAGCTCAGCGCACTTTGCTCGAGCAGGACTTGAAGCGGTATGTTATCAGACTTACGATTTACTAAATGCAATGCATAGCGATGGCATGGAATCGACCAGTGTATGGGTCGACGGTGGCATGGTAGGTAACGATTGGTTATGTCAGTTCTTAGCCGATATTCTAGACGTACAAGTTCAGCGCCCTACCACTATGGAGTCCACCGCCTTAGGCGCTGCTTACTTGGCAGGTTTACATGTGGGGATATATGAAAGCTTAGAAGATATTGCGTCACATAAACACGTGGAAAAACAATTTACGCCGCATTTAGATGCTAACATTCGTAAAAGTTTGCTCGCAAAATGGGAAAAAGCGGTGGAAGCAACCTTGGCCTTTAGTCATACGCCCTAAACTGAGCTATAACTAGCCGTGCACTTGCTTTTTTAGCATCACGTAAATAAACAAAGGAGCACCAATGCTTGCCGTTAGCATAGATATCGGCAAGCTAATATTACTCAAATGAGTGTTGATTAACGCACAAAGCACCATCACCGCAGCGCCCATAATCGCGCATAACGGAACAACTAAACGATTATTATTGCCGTAGATGCGGCGCACAAAATGCGGTACCAAAAGACCTAAAAACGCGATAGACCCGGCAATAGATACGCTAACTCCGACTAAAATTGAAGTAAGTAACAGCAACTTAGTTTGAAAACCCTTTGTGCTCACCCCAGCAAGTTGTGCACTTTGCTCCCCTAAATACAGCAGATTTAATTTACTCAACTGTGTAAACAAAAAGGCCAAAGATATGGCTGCAATTGGAAGCGCAACAGACAGGCTACTCCACTGCGTATTATTAAAACTCCCCATTAACCAAAACGTGAGATTTTGCAGCTGATTTGCTGGTGCTATTAAAAACATCCAACCAATTATTGCACTACACAAAGTAGAAATAGCGATTCCCGCTAATATGACCGCGCTCACAGCACCGCCCATCCATTTGGCCATAGCAAAAATTAATACGCTACTTGAAAATGCACCGATAAAACATAATAGCGGTAGAACGTTTATCCCATGGCGACTTAAAGTATCGAGCCCCACGCTCATACCAATGGGTGTACCCGCAAGCAAAATAAAAGCCGCAGCCATTAATGAGGCACCACTACTGATCCCAATGATACCCGGATCAGCTAACGGATTGTGCAAAAGTACTTGTAAACAAGCAGATGCCGCAGCAATACTCGCGCCGACCAAAATAGCAGTTAACAGCACCGGTAGCTTTAACTGCCAAAGAATATGAAGCTCTAAATCGTTAAAATAAAACGAGGGAGGAATCAAGAACAGCACACACAACAGGAGTAGGCCGAGCCCATAGGCCATCATCAGTTTTGTGCTATTTAGCAAATTATTTGACCATTTTTAAAAGCAAGCCATCAGCGGCTTTTTCAATTAAATCGAGCACTAATTCAAAGCCCTTCATACCCGAATAATAGGGGTCTGGAACCTCATCAAATTCGCTATCGCAATGCGACATAAACAAGCTAATTTTATGCTGTAACTCTTCAGGGCATTTACGTTTTAAATCACGTACGTTGGCGTGATCCATGGCAACAATGTAATCAAATTTATCAAAGTCGCTCTCGGTTACCTTACGACATTTTAGTTTTGACAAATTATAGCCGCGCTTACTCGCCACTTGTTGCGCACGTTTATCTGGGGCAACGCCGTCTTTGTAACCCGAGGTACCTGCTGAGTCGATATCAACGTTTACACCGCCTTTTAATGCCTTTTCGCGAAATACGCCTTCAGCGGTCGGCGAGCGACAAATATTGCCTAAGCAAACAAATAAAACGTTGGGACTTTGATTACTTTCCACATTACATCCTAGTAGTGTTTATGCTGTGCAAATTATATGCGAACAGAACTTACGATGCATCCGTTTTATGTGTTTTCATGCTCTGCTCGAGGGTATCATGCTCCTGCTCTCTTTTTACCAATAAAAAGGTCAAAAACATTTTAGTTGGCAAAGACATGATCATACCCACAGCTACCAAACAGGCTGAAATTAAAATACCGGTCACGCCCATTTCTTCAATTGTTTGGTTAAACATATGAAAGTAAACACCCAACAAAATTAAACAAATGCCGCAGCTCATTATAATTTTGAGTATGCGGATAATATTAGCATCGGAGATAGTCTGATTATCCATTAGTCCCGCCTTTGTAATAAGCATTCATGTAAGGGTTTTGTCCCTACAAAGACTAACGAATTAATTCTTTAATAATCTTGATATACATCATAAAAGCGCAGTATAAGTTACGCTATTAGCATTTTGCGATACTCAAAACCTCATAATGGCTTCGTCACAAATCATTATAAAAATACGCTATCGAATGCGGCTGTAGTATTGAGTTTTGCAGGCGACGCTTCGTTTGCATATTTAACCTCTGCCAACATAGGCGCGGGCAACAATTTTTGTAATGATGCTAAATTTTCATCGTAATAGGGCATGTTAGGGCTAAGCTGATTTGCGACCCAGCCCACGCAATCTAGCTGATCGTTCTCAATAGCTTGTAAGGTAAGTAAGGCATGATTTAGACACCCTAAGCGCATACCAACAACCACTATCACCGGCATTTGATTCTGAATCACAAAGTCAGATAAATACTGACCTTTATTATTAATTGGTAACCGCCAACCGCCAGCGCCCTCAACGAGCAATATATCTGCGTGATACGCTTTAATACGCTCATAGTGATTTTGTAATTCAGGTAAGCTAATGCTCTGGCCTTGCTCCTCAGCCGCAATATGCGGTGCAATAGCTGCCTCATAAGCAATAGGATTGATGTGTTCATAGCTTGCGTCAACCGAGCTAGCGGCCTGTAATATTAAGGCATCTTCATTTCGAAGCCCGTCATTGGTTAGCTCGCATCCAGCAGAAATAGGTTTAAAGCCTAAACTCGACTGCTTATTCTGTGTAACGCTCTCTAGCAAAAGCTTACTCACAAAGGTTTTACCTACGTCGGTATCCGTGCCGCTGACAAATAAATTTTTCATTCAAAGTCTCGCTGAAAGTGTTTATTAAAAAAATACGGTAGCGTGTTTAAGTTCATTTACTTACTTTGTAAGCTCGATAAACAAAACCTCATAATCGAGGTAAAGCATAGGTTGCTCGGCGAAATATCCGTTTAATTTAGCTAATTCGCTTTTCGAAAAGCTCGCCTTCGATTGTTTATGGGTGCGGATATTTGCGCCAACGCCTTTAATTGATTTGAGCATTTGCATCAATCCAACATGCTCGGTATAAAAACAGCGTTGCTCACTTCGGACTTGCCAATCAAATCCGCTCGCAGCTAACAACCATTGGGGTGCATGGTTAAATGTATTTACACGTGATGCCATGCCAATACTGGCCCAAGCATCATTAAGAACAGAAAATGAAGGCGCGACCATTAACGCTAAACAGGCACGGCCTTTAGGTTTTAATACGCGGTACATTTCTGCTAACACTAAGTCAACATTATCGCACCACTGCAATGCCATGCTTGAACAAAGTAAGTCCATCGACTCATCCGCCAAAGGAAGGGCTTCTGCATCGCCGCACAAATAATGCTGCTTGGCTTTATTGTGTTGGCTATCGGTTATGCAAGCAGATTGTTGCAGCCGCGCAGTTTTTAACATGCCGATGGCAATATCTAAATTAAGCCATATAGGGCCTTGGCTGTTTTGGGCATTAGCTTTAGGGGAAGTGCAAGCCTGACCAAAATAATGCCGACTAATATCGCAAGTACCGCAGCCAATATCTAAAGCCGTATCTGCATACAGTGAGCTAAGCCCCACCCAATCGATTAGCGCTTCAACCACTTGCGCTTGCACAAGGGCATGTTCGTCATAGGCCGCAGCCGCATCTCCAAAACGTTTTGCAATTTGGGTTTTATCTTTTCCTATCGGCATATTCATTCAGCCCAGCCTTGGCGCTCTCGCACTATACACAAGGCATCCACTAGAGACTCAATATCTTTATTTTGATGCGTAGCCGAGAGTGTGACGCGCAGTCTGTCGCTGCCGGCTGCAACGGTTGGCGTGCGAATGGCCGGCGCATAAATACCTAAATCTAATAAAGCGTCGGAGGCATTCACGCATTTGTCAGGGTTACCAACAACAATAGGCTGAATGGCGGTGTCAGAGTGGGTATCTGCCAAGCCATTCTGATGGCATAAATGCTTAAACAATGCGATATTTTGTCCTAACTTCTCGCGCAGTTGCCCTTGCTGCATAATTTTAATACTTTTAATAGTCGCATAGGCCTGTGCAGGAGGCGGTGCTGTGCTGTAAACAAAATGCTTAGCGAAATTTACTAAAAACTCAATAAAACACGTTGAGCCTGCTATAAAAGCCCCGCCCGTCCCTATCGCTTTGCCAAAGGTTGCCATTACAATATCAATATCTGCACCATTGATGTCTGCTAAACCCGACAAGCCGGCGCCGGCTTCTCCTATCACGCCAAAACCGTGTGCATCATCAATAAGTAACTGAGAATTATCACCACCTCGAAGCGCCAATAAGTCAAGCATGGGTTTGAGTTCAGCTAAGTCGCCGTCCATGCTAAATACGCCTTCAGTTGCCACTAAAGTATTGCCCGCGCATGAAGCTAATTTTTGCTGGAAATGTGCTATATCATTGTGTTTGTAGCGCATTAGCTTGGCATTGCTATTAAGGGCGCCCTCAATAAATGAGGCATGCATGAGTTTGTCACATACAATACTATTGTTAGATTCAGACAGCTCTGAAAACATGGCTTGGCAAATCGCCTGATTCGCGGCAAAACCACTGGAGCAAAGCATCACCGCTTCTTTATTTAGGAGCTCACCGAGGACATCTTCTAACTCCTGATGCGGACGCATATAACCACACACCACAGAAGACGCGGTGCTACCGGCACCATAAAGCGAAAGCCCTTCAACATAGCTTTGTAAAACATCAGGGTGCTGACTTAAGCCTAAATAGTCGTTGCTTGCAAAGTTGATGCACTGACGACCTTCAATATCAATGATCCCATCAGCGCTGGCATTCACAACTTTGCGCCTGCGCAATAAGCCTCGCTCCTTACGCTTGGCTAAGCTCTGCTTAAAACCAAAGCCCATCCTTATGCCGTAGTGGTCGATTTAACAGCCGTTTTCAGCGAACCTTTGGTAGCGTCAACAAACAAGTCGCTCTGCTGGTTTTGTTCGATTTCTTCATGCAGGGCGGCGGCATAGGCTTCGTCTGAATAGCTTTTACCTTGCTGAGAGTTGATCCCAAGCTTTTTGAAGAGCATCACATCTTCATGTGTTTCAGGGTTTGAAGTAGTGAGCAATTTACAGCCATAAAATATGGAATTGGCCCCTGCCATAAAGCACATTGCCTGCATTTGCTCGTTCATCGATTCACGACCTGCCGACAAACGCACAAAGCTCTTTGGCATCATGATGCGCGCAACCGCAATGGTACGAATAAACTCAAAAGGCTCAAGGTCTTCGACATTATCAAGCGGTGTGCCTTTGACTTTAACTAACATGTTGATTGGCACACTTTCAGGCTGCTGCTCTAAGTTGGCAAGTTGCATTAACAAGCTTGAGCGATCATTAGCTGTCTCACCCATACCAACGATACCGCCGGAGCATACATGCATACCCGAGTCGCGCACATTTTGCAGGGTATCTAAACGATCTTGATAAGTACGGGTAGTAATGATTTCGCCGTAGAACTCAGGTGAAGTATCGAGGTTGTGATTATAATAGTCGAGACCCGCCTGCTTAAGCGCAATGGCTTGGTCTCTGCTCAACATGCCTAAGGTCATGCACGTTTCTAAGCCAAGTGATTTTACCTCTTTGATCATATCGGCAACGTAGGGAATATCACGATCTTTTGGATTACGCCACGCCGCGCCCATACAAAAACGGGTTGAACCTGCAGCTTTTGCTTCTTTTGCACGCTCAATGACTTTTTCTATTTCAAGTAAACGTTCTTTTTCAAGGCCGGTGTCGTAGCGTGCGCTTTGTGGGCAGTATTTGCAGTCTTCTGGGCATGCGCCGGTTTTAATCGACAACAAAGTGCTGACCTGTACATAGTTTGGGTCGAAGTGCTCACGATGTACACATTGGGCTTGAAACAATAAATCGTTAAATGGAAGCGCAAAGAGCGCGTTTACTTGTTCTAAAGTCCAATCGTGGCGAGGGGTAGATGCGTTTTGTATTGACATAAAAAGGTTTACTCATAGCAAGAATGCCTCTAGTCTATGCGCACACTGAGCATTGTCAATCTTATGCTACACAAAAGTTTTACTACAGGTCATATTTTGAACAATATAGAGTTTGATAAACAACATATTTGGCACCCTTATACCTCTGCGGTATCTCCACTACCCTGTTACGAGGTCGTTGCGGCAAAAGGCGCAGAGCTTAGCCTAGCAAGCGGCGAAGTGGTGGTTGATGGTATGTCATCTTGGTGGGCGGCCATTCATGGTTATAATCACCCTGAGCTCAATAAAGCAGCACATGAGCAAATCGACACATTCGCACATGTGATGTTCGGGGGCTTAACTCACGCCCCTGCGGTAAACCTTTGTAAAAGCTTACTTGAAATTGCCCCAACAGGTTTGGAGCGAGTGTTTTTAGCAGATTCTGGGTCTGTGTCTATTGAAGTGGCAATTAAAATGGCCATTCAATATTGGGCATGCCAGGGCCGACCTGAAAAAGCAAAACTGCTTACACCCCGTGGAGGCTATCATGGCGATACTTTTGCTGCGATGTCGGTGTGTGACCCAGTAAATGGTATGCATAGTTTGTTTAAGAAAACGCTCATCGAACATTACTTTGCCCCTGCCCCACAAATTCAATTTGACGCAACATGGCACCCTGACGAAATAGCCCCTATGCGTGATATTTTGGAGCAACATCATCATCAAATCGCCGCACTTATTCTTGAACCGGTTGTACAAGGTGCCGGTGGTATGCGCTTATATCATCCTGAATATGTGAAGCAGTGCCGCCTGTTATGCGACGAATTTGATGTGCTGTTAATATGCGATGAAATTGCCACAGGCTTTGGCCGCACGGGAGAAATGTTTGCTTGTGATCACGCTAAAATCACACCTGATATTCTCTGCCTGGGCAAAGCGCTTACCGGCGGTTATATGACCTTAGCGGCAACTCTATGTACTGAGCAAGTTGCCCTTGGGGTATGCGAAGGCGAGCCTGGCGTATTTATGCATGGCCCAACCTTTATGGGGAATCCACTAGCTTGCGCGGTGGCAAAAGCGAGTATTGAGCAACTGCGTAACAGCGACTGGCAGGCGAATGTAAAGCGCATTGAACAACAAATGAAAACTGGCTTACTGCCACTGGCAGAGCTTGATATTGTAGAGCAAGTTAGGTGCTTAGGTGCCATAGGCGTGGTGGAGCTGAAACAAAGGGTAGATGTTGCACAAATTCAAAAGGACTTTATTAAAAAAGGCGCTTGGATACGCCCCTTTGGCAAGCTCGTATACATTATGCCGCCTTTTGTGTGTAGCAACGCTCAAATCGACACTCTCACAAACGCAATAAGCTATGCGCTACATAAGCTTGCTGGCAAAGCTTAAAAAACAGAGAATAAAGAGGCCTTATGAGGCCTCTGATGCCCTAAAATCAGCCGCATTTAATCCGTGTTTTTTCATGAGTTTGTGCATATCGGTGCGGTTACGACCGGCCATATCTGAGGCTCGGGTCACATTACCATCGGTCAATTGCAATAATCGGCATAAGTAGCGATACTCAAATGAATCACGTGCCTCAGTTAAAGTCGGCCAATATTCAGTTTCTTGAGAGAGCGCTTGTTCGACAAGAGAAGCTGGAATGATTTTAGTATTGGTAAGCGCAACACAACGTTCAACCACATTCACTAACTGTCGCACATTGCCCGGCCAATCTGCTTTGGTAAGCATACTCATGGCGTCATCAGCAAATTTTATGACATTTATCGCGTGCTTTTTTGCACTCTCTTTTAACAGATAATCAGCGAGCAACGGGATATCCTCAAAGCGATCTTTGAGCTTTGGAATATCGAGATTCACTACGTTTAAACGATAATATAAATCTTCTCTAAACTCGTTCTCCTGCATCGCATCTTGCAAGTCTTTATGTGTGGCTGAAATGATTCTGACATCTACATCAATAGAGCTTGTGCTGCCTACTGGGCGAATAGAACGCTCTTGCAATGCCCGTAGGAGTTTCACTTGTAAACTCATCGGCATGTCGCCGATTTCGTCTAAAAATAAAGTGCCGCCATCGGCTTCTCTGAATAGTCCTGGGTTGGCTTGCACTGCGCCTGTAAAAGCCCCTTTTGCGTGTCCAAACAACTCAGATTCAAGTAAGTTTTCAGGCAGAGCACCACAGTTTATCGCAACAAAAGACTTGTCTGCGCGGCTAGAAGCCTTGTGAATGGCCTTAGCCAATAACTCTTTACCCGTGCCGCTGGCACCATTTATTAATACGCTGACGTTTTTATCGGCAATCTGTTCAGCTTGTTTTAAAAGCTTAATCATATCTGGTGAGCGCGTGATGATTTCACTGCTCCAATCACCTAAATCGTTTTTACGCGTTTGGGCAATGGCTTTAAACAAGATGCGCCGGAGCTCGTCGTGATCAACAGGTTTGGTTAAAAAGCTAAACACACCGCGCTGAGTGGCTTCAACAGCATCTTTAATGGTGCCATGAGCGGTCATAAGCACCACTGGCAAGTCTATATGCTGCTGCAAAATTTCGTCAAAGAGCGCAAGCCCGTCCATGCCAGGCATGCGCAAATCACTTAAAACCACATCAAACTCATTGTTAAACATTAAACGCAGTGCTTGGGTGCCATTATCAACGCTCATTACTTCAAAGCCTTCGGCCTCTAAACGAATCGACATTAAGCGCAATAAACTTTCATCATCGTCTACCAAAAGTAGTCTTGGGGTCCTGTTATCTTGTAATTCAAAGCTCAAGATTGATTACTCCTTCGTTCGTCAGACATATTGGTTTCTATTTTTAGCAGTTGTTCGACCTGCTCACGTTGTTTTTTAATTTCTTTGCTGCGAATATTTAAGGTTTCTTGAAGCTCTTTAATTGTTTTTTCTTGGCGCGCATTTACGCGGCTCAATATCGAAATTGCCGATTCCAACTCAAGCATTTGCTGTGATGGTTTTTGCACGATTTGCGTGGCTACTTGCTGCATTTTTAAGTCCATTGTCGGAAGTAACTCATCCAACCAATTTTGGGCGCGCAAGCGGTTTGTATAAGGTGTGTCAACTGCTTGACTAAGCAGGATTTTTTGTAATTTCTGTTTAGGCTCATTACCTAGCATTTTCAGGCTTTCCTGCCGCGTTAGCCAATTTGCTTCGTTGGCATCAATTAAAAACTCTGACCATGCACGTAGCTGACAAAACTCTTCGAAGTTTTCTAAGGTTTCATCACTCTTACATAAATAGGTTGATTGTGATAACTCTACCGTTGCCGGGATGGCTCTGTTGCTCTCGAGTAACCCACAAGCCGACAGCGACATTAATAGAAAAGCGCTACATAATACTCTCATCGGTTAATCACTCCTTGGCAAACGAACACGGAAACATACATCCGCTTCCTCAATATCTACGATGGAAACATCACCGTTTAGTAAACGCGCACAATCAGCCACGATTGACAAACCTAAACCCGCCCCCATCACTTTGTCGTTACGCTTGTCTTTGCCTCGTCTGAACGGTTCGAATATCTCGGCTCGGATATCTTGCGGAATCACTTTGCCATCGTTTAACACATCAATATTAACAAAAGCAGGGTCTTGAGAAACTCGCACTTTAATTGCGCTGTCGGTTTTCGCATAGGCAATCGCATTTGATACCAAATTATCTAAAATCCGGCGTAGTAGCTCAGCATCGCTCACAACATTTATATTTGCGCCAATATCTATGGTAATGTGCTGATGATTTTGCGACAAAAGTAAACGATACTCTTGCACACAATCACCAATTAATTGAGTAATATCTAGCGCCTCAAAACTCGGTTCCGCCTGTTGCAGAAGTGCGTTGTAATCAAGTAATTTTACTACCAGCAAATTCAGCCTTTCGGTGGATGCATTTAATAGGCCGACCACCTCAGTTTGACCGGTAGATAACTCACCTACCACCTCATTTTCAAGAATCGCACAGCCCTCCTTAATGCTCGCAAGCGGTGTTTTTAACTCATGGGACGCATGGCGTAAGAGCGCTGTACGTACCTTTTCAAGTTGCTGTAAACGGCCATTTAACCAAAACAAATCGCGCTCTACCGCCATAAGTTCTCTCGGCGCAGAATCACTTTTTGCTGGTAGCTTATTACTGTTCGTCGCAATAGCTTTGATAATTTGTTGTAGCTTGCGCACAGGTTTTACAATGAGTTGCGCGGCAACTAATATTAGTGCCAAAGACAGTAATACCAACGCTCCTGTAGACCAGCCCTGGCGCTTTTGAATATTGTCTAGATGCGACTGCTGCTCGGTAATCCGAACACCCACAGCCCCGTTAACCTGCTCTTTTACAATATCGATTGATTGGTTAAAGCGTGCCAGGTGCGCATTAACAACTAATTGATCATTAAACTGTGCGTAATCGCGAAGTTTCGTAATATGTTCCTGCATAACCGGACACTCAGATATGCCGACCAAAACACTACATAAAAATGCAAGTTTATCTTCGAATCTTACTATGGCGAAATCTGCTAGCTCATCTAATTGGGGATTGGGAAGGACTTGGTATTGCTTGATGAGCCTTTCAACATCTTCTCCGATGAGCTCTAAGTCGCGTAATTCACTTGCAACGGATACAAAGAATTGGGTGTTTGCGGTGGTAATGTAACTTACGTCATCAAAGTCTTGCTGGCTTTGCCACAGCAATGCGATTAGGGGGATTAGAGCTACCATGTAGCTACCCAAGACTAACTGACGTAGTGAGCGTATTTGCACTTTGTTTACCGACTGGTACTTCCCTAACGACAGCATTGCATAGCTAAGTTTATCCATCAACTTATTATCGCTAAAAAGAAAAAGGGGACGCCCGCCACTCGCAAAGCAAAGCGCCCCACTAAAACTGATTAGAACCTATGTTTATTCCTTTAAAAACGGGCTATATAACAACTCGTCCATACTCAAGAAGCCATCTTCATTGATGTCAACTCGTGTAAAATTCTCTAATACCTTGCTGTCTCCAGCAGCCTCACGTAAAGATATAAGACCATCTTGGTTTCTATCTAGTGAGTTGTAACGGCTCTCTTTTGCATTCGCTTGCGATACTGCCGTTACCGCTTGTAATATTACTACGCTCATCCCTAAGATCATGATTTTTTTATACATTCTCATAACTTCACCTTAGTTCGCGTGCCATGTACTACAAAGTACAAATGACATTCCCTAGAAACAATACAAGTTACATGCCAATTATTAAAAAGTCATGCAAATCAACATCTTACACATAAAAAGACCTAAATAAAGATCTTGAACTGTCGCAAAATACAGACAGTACAAAAAGTGATTCTGTATATATGTTGCGCAAAGCACTCTACAGCCTATAAATACTGGGCTATAGAAGCTTGTTGCTTAATTGGCACAGGTGTTTTACACGAAATTAATCGTATTTAAAACTGAATCTGAATTGCTACCGAGTAAGAATGTTATTGAAAGAATATATGAAGAAATTGATCATGCTTACTAAAGATGATGGTTAGATATATTAATACTTCGTTGTATTATCCTTTGAGACAATCAAGCATCTTTCAAACATTAAGAAAGAACGCGTAAGTAAGCAGAAATAACGTTAACGCTGGTGATATCTATTTGGAGTACTTTACCCCTTATAAAAACAACGACAACGTGATTAAACTAACTGTTGAAATCAAAAGCAAAAGCAATAAATTAATGGCAACCGGATCTGACTTTCTTCGATTACGTTTTGCTCTTAACCAAAACACGACCAGACTCAAAGCCAACGAGGCTTGGAGTAAGGCAAGCAAGCTTTCTAAATGGGACTGCGACCAGAAATCTCGCCCTTCAATACCCCAATAGTTTTGCACCCCAGTAATAAATTCTGGCCGAGCATAGTGAAAAACGATCAAAGAAATAACCAATAGCAGCCAAGCCAGCAAATTCAATATCAAAACACATTGATAAAAAACATCTTGTGAACGGGATATTTTTCGACGCTCTTTTTTTCTGTTCGTCGTTGTTTTGAAGGCTAATTCGGCTTCAACTCCAGAGTTTTCACTTTTATTTTGCATATTCGGCTTTGACTAGTGGCATCCTTACTTTGGATAAGTATACTAGGGCGCATTCAGATTTAATGCGAGGATAAGGTGAAAAAACCTTGGCCTCTTTGTGTTTAAAACGGTGCTTTAGACGCCCTAGCATATCCTTATGGCATGTTAACGTTTAAATACCTACTTAAACCATACTCAATGGAGATTTCTATGACCAATGCCCCAGTCGCCGATGTCTTGGCTGGTAAACATGCTGTTAGTAGCACCGTCGAGGTAAAAGGATGGGTGCGCACTAAACGTGATTCTAAAGCCGGCTTATCGTTTGTAGCCGTGCACGATGGTAGTTGTTTTGACCCTGTGCAAATAGTGGTGCTCAATACTTTAGCCAATTACGACGAAGTATTACGTTTAACAACCGGTTGCTCGGTTCGCGCAAAAGGTATTGTTAAACAATCTGAGGGCGCAGGCCAAGCGGTTGAGATTGAAGCAAGTGAATTAGAAGTCATTGGTTGGGTCGAAAACCCCGACACATATCCAATGGCCGCAAAACGTCATAGCATTGAATATTTGCGCGAACATGCACATTTGCGTCCACGCACAAATATTATTGGTGCAGTAACACGTGTGCGAAATTGCTTGTCGCAAGCCGTGCATCGCTTTTTTCATGAAAAAGGTTACTGCTGGATAAGCACGCCTATTCTTACTGCCTCTGATACCGAAGGTGCTGGTGAGATGTTCAGAGTCTCAACTTTAGACATGCTTAACGTCCCGACTGACGATAAAGGCCAAGTCGACTACAGCCAAGATTTCTTTGGTAAAGAAACCTTTTTGACAGTCTCTGGACAACTCAACGTAGAAACTTATTGTACTGCAATGTCTAAGGTTTATACCTTTGGTCCAACGTTTAGAGCTGAAAACTCCAATACTAGCCGCCATTTAGCCGAGTTTTGGATGATCGAACCAGAAGTCGCTTTTGCAGACTTATCGACTATTGCGCAACTAGCAGAAGACTTACTGAAGTATGTATTTGCCGCCGTGCTTGAAGAGCGCGCCGATGATATGGCGTTTTTCGCGCAACGTGTTAATAAAGAAGTCATCACCCGCATGCAATCGGTGATTGATTCTGATTTTGTGCGCATGGACTACACCGATGCCATTGAAATTCTGCAAAAAAGCGGACGTAAATTTGAGTTCCCTGTGGAATGGGGTGTAGATTTATCGTCTGAGCATGAGCGTTACTTAGCAGAAGAACATGTTGGCGCACCGGTTATCATGCAGAACTATCCTAAAGATATCAAAGCCTTTTACATGCGCATAAACGATGACGAAAAAACGGTTGCTGCAATGGACGTATTAGCGCCTGGCATCGGTGAAATCATTGGTGGCTCCCAGCGTGAAGAGAGACTTGACGTGTTTGACCGCAGGCTAGCCGAAATGAACCTAAGTGCTGAAGACTACTCGTGGTATCGCGACCTTCGTCGTTATGGCAGTGTGCCTCATGCAGGCTTCGGCTTAGGCTTTGAGCGTTTAGTGGCCTATGTAACTGGCGTACAAAATGTCAGAGATGTTATTCCTTTCCCAAGAACTCCAGGTAACGCAAATTACTAAATTGTGAGCAAAAACGTTAACGATGTAGTCAAAAAGACCACCTTCTTAAAGGTGGTCTTTTTTTTGCCGATACACAATAAGCCTTGCAAGCCGCTAAATACCTAGCAACACGCCCCTTTCATATATTTCGTTACATTTGGCACATACCTTGTACATATCTATGTTGTAAATTGTATGCGTACTCACTAAGGATAGAGCAAGATGAAAAGCATAATTTTTAAAATACTCGGTTTTATAGTTATCATCAGTATCGCGGTTGGATTAAGTATGGGTATTCAAGCCACCGCACAAGACGATGAGGTTAAGGAAGAAAAAGATACACGCCCCACGGTGAGTATCGAGCAGTTAGTTCCACTTAACCACGACGTGGCCATTTCAAGCTTTGGTGAAGTACAAGCGCTAGAAACTACTAATTTAGCAGCGCAAGTAAGCGGCGAAGTGCTAAATTGGAATCCACAGTTTGTTGCAGGTGGCGTCGTAAAACGCGGAGATGTATTATTCACCATTGAGCCTGATACCTATGAAGCTGCTGTACTGCAAGCAGAAGCGCAAGTATCGCTAGCACAAGCTACGCTGACCGAGGAACTTGCTCGACAAAAAGTGGCTCAGCGAGAAGCGCTTAACTTGGGCGATAACCGAGTATCTGATTTATATTTGCGAAAACCTCAAGTATTGAGTGCCCAAGCACAACTCAAATCTGCAGAAGCCTCTTTACGTATTGCAAAACGTAACCTCGCAAAAACCCAAGTAACCGCGCCTTACGATGCACTTGTTATGTCAAGAGAGATTGGCTCAGGTACTTATGTCAGTCCTGGCATGAAAGTCGCTGCGTTAAGTAATATTGAAAGTGCAGAAATTATTGTGCCAATTGCCGGCTTTGACCGCCCGTTTTTAGTCGATGATATGCAAGGAAACGAAGCACTAATTACCACCAAAGACAGTGCATCCATTCAGCGGTTAGGTACGGTATCAAGAGACCTTGGCGTATTAGATGAAGCAACACGCATGCTGCATCTTGTGGTAAAAGTAGAGGACCCCTACAGTCTCAATTCAAATGCACCAGCGCTTAAATTTGGTTCATATGTACAAGTGTCAGTGCAAGGCAAGCAATTACGCAGTGTGTATAAAGTGCCGCAATCTTTAGTCAATAATCGTAAAATTTGGTTATTAGATGAAAACGAACAGCTGCAATCGCATCCTGTTGAAGTGCTTCGAGAAGAAGGTAGTTACTTTTTTATCTCAAGTGATATCGACGCCGATGCAAAACTCGTAAAAGAGCTACCTGAATATCCTCAAAATGGTATGCAAGTGAAGGTGAAAACACCTGAACAAGCGCTCATTTCATATAATAGAAACTAAGGGAGAGCGCACATGGACACTCAACACTCCGACCAGCAACCCCATGAAGCTAAAAGCATGCCTACGGGTTTAATCGCCTTTTTTGCGCAAAATCCAGTTGCGGCAAACTTGCTCATGGGCTTTATCATTATTATGGGTTTGGTTAGCTATTCGACCATCCAAAAACAAATGTTCCCGAATATTGAAATTAACTATATTACGGCGAACGTTTCCTACCCTGGCGCATCCCCAAAGGAAATTGAAGAAAACATCGTTATTAAGATTGAAGAAGCGATTACCGATGTTACCGAAATTAAAAAGTCCGTAGGACGCTCTTGGCGTGGCGGTGGCCGTGTGACTATGGAAATTCATGCCTCTGAGCATTTGCCTGACGTCTTAGATAAGATCAAAGCCAGAGTCGACAGTATTGCTACTTTTCCGGCCTCAATGGAACCTATAAATGTTTCGCAAATTGAATGGCAGCAGCAGGTAGTTGAATTGACCTTGGTCGGTGATATGCCACTAACCGAGCTAAAACCGATTGCTCTGCAGATTGAAGAAGAAGTGCTGCAGTTAAGTAATGTGCAAATTGCAGAAGCTAATGCACCGGATGCAGAGATTGGCATTGAAGTGCAGCCTGAGATGCTGCGCAAATATAATTTAACAATCAATGATATTTCCCAAGCAATACGCCGTTATTCTGCGAATTTTTCTGCGGGTCAAATCAGAAGCGACAGCGGCATGATTGCTGTGCGCGTTGAAAACCAATTTTATAATGGTGAAGAATTTCGCGATATTCCTGTTAAGATCGGAAATGGCGGCGCAAAAGTCTTATTAAAAGACGTTGCCGTTATTAAGGACGAATTTACCGAAGGCGAACGCTACTTCAAATATAATGGCGAAAACGCGATTTATATGTCGGTCAGTGCCACTAAAGCCCAAAATATTATCCCCGTCGCCGATTCTGTAAAAGCGTATGTAGCTGAGCGTAACAAAACCCTGCCCGACGGTGTGAAGTTAGAAGTGCTAGTGGATATGACTTACTATCTCAACGGTCGCCTCGATATGATGTTAGGCAACATGACCCAAGGTGCAGTTTTAGTGTTTTTAATGCTGGCGCTATTCTTACGCGTAAAACTCGCGTTTTGGGTGATGATAGGTCTACCAGTATGCTTTTTAGGCGCGATGATGTTGATGCCGATGCTGGGCATTACCATTAATATCTTGTCACTATTTGCATTTATTATGGTACTCGGGATAGTGGTAGACGATGCCATAGTCATAGGGGAAAGCGCCTATACCGAAATTGAAACCAAAGGCGGCGGCGTGCGCAATGTCATTATTGGTGCTAAACGTGTTGCAACTCCCGCTACCTTTGGCGTCTTAACGACCATCGCAGTATTTGCGCCATTTGTATTCACGTCAGGACCCATGGGTGACTTTTTTATTAATATCGCCGGTGTTGCTATTCTATGCTTAATCTTTTCTCTGATTGAATCAAAACTTATATTACCAGCTCATATTGCCCATTCTACCTTCAAGCCTTTAAAAGAAAATGGTTGGAGAGAACGTTTTAATAACGCTTACTTTGGCTTTGTACAGGGTCCATATAAGCGTTTTGTCACCGCTTGTACACGTCAGCGCTGGTTAGTATTAGCCACCTTTATTGCACTACTGATTATCAGCTTTGGCTTAATTCAAGCGAATTATGTACGCATGGTACCTGAGCCTAAAGTACCTCATGACTTCCCAAGTATTAATATCGAAATGAGTGAAACTGTTGCTGATGAAGTGACCATTGAAGCGCTTAAAACGGTTGAACAAGTAGTACTCAGTGTAGATGAGCAAATTAAACAAGAATACGGCAGCGGTATGGTGCGAGACATTTTAGTATGGAATAACGGTCGCACCGAAGGTCGCTTAATGGCGCCGCTTGTAGATGAAGATAAACGTCACTTTGATACTTTTGAGCTTGCTCGCCGCTGGCGCGAGGCGATGCCTGAAATTGCTGGTATGAAGTCGTTTACGATTCAAGACGATGTAAATGGCGGCGGTGACGACGGTGAATTTGGCTACATGCTATTTGGCTCAGACATTGCCACATTAAACGCGGCGGGTCGCATGATGATTGATAAATTACAAACCGAAAAAGGCTTGTTCGATATCAGCTCTACCATCGATCCCGACAGCAAAGAAGTGCAACTGCAGTTAAAACCGGTCGCCTATGACTTAGGTTTAGACCTCACTACGATTGCAAGTCAAGTCGGTGCAAGCTTTTATGGCGGTGAAGCACAGCGCGTGCTGCGTGATGGCGAAGAAGTGCGCGTTATGGTGCGCTACCCAAAACTTACTCGTGAGCGTTTTGCCGACTTAAAACATGCAGTAATCACAACGCCAAGCGGCCAAGAAGTGATGCTAGGTGACGTGGTAGATTTATATGAGGCGCCGGGGATCAGTTACATACGCCGCGAAGGTGGTTTCAGAAGCGTATATATCTGGGGCTCAATTGATGAGCAAGCCATTGAGCCGAGTGAAGTGGTCGATAATATCAAAGATAATATCTTACCTGCACTTAAAGAAGCCTTTCCTTCGGTAAAAACTGAACTTGGCGGTCAAATAGAAGAGCAGCAAGCACAACAGAGTCAGCAGACCATGTTCTTTGCAGCAGGTATGATCATGGTGTACATATTGTTAGCGGTGCCCTTAAAAAGCTATGCTCAGCCTCTGATCATCATGTCGGTTATTCCCTTTAGTTTTACAGGTGCTATATGGGGACACTATCTGTTTGGCATGGACATCAGTATGTTCTCTTCATTTGGATTAATTGCGGCCGCTGGGGTAGTTATTAATGACTCTCTGGTGATGACCGACTTTGTTAACCAACGAAGAGCACAAGGCTTTAGTATAAAAGATGCGGTAATTGATGCTGGTTGCTCAAGGTTCAGAGCAATTACTCTAACCTCTTTTACCACCTTCGCAGGGGTGCTTCCTATAATGTTTGAAACCTCTTTGCAAGCTGGCTTTGTTATTCCAATGGCAGTTGCTCTGGGCTTTGCTGTGATGTATGCCACGCTAGTAACCTTAATATTGGTACCATGTTTGTATCTTATTTTGTCGGATATTGGACATGTCGCAAGGCGCTTTGGTAGCTTCATAAAAGGCTTGTTTATACGTTCAAATAAAACAGCAGAACAGCTTTAGTTAATGACCTAAGGTGTATATCTAAAGTAAATATTTAAGCGCTCATTGCACATTACATGAGCGCTTTTTTTATGAAATAGACTTAAGCTTTTCCGTTGTACTCCGTTACACTCTACAAACTGCAGCAACATTACACGGACAGACATGACACAACGGAGCAGGTTTAGGCTTATCTTTGAATACCCTTGGTGGCTAATTGTGGTGCTAATCTCTAGCATCATGATTATTTCTATTGGTGCAAAAGATTTGTATTTTCGAGGGGACTACAAGGTATTTTTTGAGCCCGATAACCCTCAACGGCTTGCCTATGAAAACATGCAGCGTATTTTTACCAAAAACGAGAGCGTATCAATCGTTATCTCACAACCCGGAAGTGATTTATTTAATCAAGAAAGCCTAAGTTTAATTAAACGCTTAAGCGATGACAGCTGGCAAATCCCTCTTTCCACTCGCGTTGACTCCATCACCAATTTTCAACACACCTACGACCAAGACAATGACTTAGTGGTCGAAGATTTACTGCTTGAACTCGACTGGCTTTCTGATGCCTATATAAAACGCATGAAGGCAGTTTCGCTAAATGAGTTAGATCTAGTTAACAAACTTATTTCCCCTGATGGCAAAGTGGCCATGATTAATATCAACGTGCAGTTGCCCGACGGTGACCAAACCGCTGAAATAACCGAAATCGGGAATTATGTGCGGAATATGATTGCGCCTTACCAAGAAGAATTTAAAGCGCATGAAATTCGGCTTTCGGGCATTGTTATTATGACCGATGCGATGTTTTTAGCCGCACAAAAGGATGCCCAAACCTTATTTCCACTGATGTTTTTGCTAATCACCTTCTTACTTATATTACTAATGCGGTCTTTTTTAGCGGTACTAGCCACCTTAATCATTGTATTTACCAGTATCGGCGCCACCATGGGAATTGGCGGCTGGGCGGGTTTATTTATGAATATCGCTACGGTGAACGTGCCGATTATTATTATGACCCTCGCCATAGCCGACAGCGTGCATCTACTCTCTGGCATGCGCTATCGCATGCAGTTAGGCGACGACAAAATCACCGCAATTAAGTATTCGTTAGCGCTGAATATGCGCCCAATTATCATCACCAGTGCGACCACTGCGATTGGCTTTTTAAGCTTAAATTTTGCGAAAGTTCCGATACTGAGTGACCTCGGTAATTTAGTTGCTGTGGGTGTATTTTTTGCGTGTTTACTCTCGTTAACCTTGCTTCCTGCACTCTTATTTATAATGCCCATTCGCTTTGTTCCCTCAGCTAACATTAACAGCACAAGTCAGTGGACAAATATAGCCGAACTCGTTCGAAAGAATATACGCATATTGCTGTTGTGTTGCCTTGTCTTAGCCATAGGCGGCTCGTATTTATCATCGCAAAACAGACTTAACGATATTGTGATTGAGTACTTCAATAAAGAAAACAGCTTTCGCCAAGATGCGGACTTTCAGCAAAATAACTTAAGCGGCCTCAGTAATGTCGATTTTGCCATTTATACCGATACAGAAAATGGCATTAACGACCCCGCTTTTTTGGCCCACATAGAAGCATTTACAGTGTGGCTAAATCAGCAAGAAGAAGTTGACCATGTTGTGAGCTATAGCAATACGATAAAGCGCTTGAGTAAAAACATGAATCAGGACGATGATGATTTTTACCGCCTACCGGATACGCAAAACCTTGCTGCGCAATATCTATTGTTATATGAGATGTCACTGCCTTTTGGTTTAGATATCAATAATCAAATCGACATCAATAAGTCTGCTGTGCGCATCATGGTGACTTTGAAGAATCTTGGTAGTACCGAGTTTACCGATTTTGAAGCGCGGGCAAAGGAATTTATGCAACAAAACGCCGCGCAGTATCGTGTCGAGGCGGCTAGCATCCCACTGATATTTGCACACATCAGTAAAACGAATATGCAAAGTATGATACAAGGCGCTGTTATCGCCTTACTAATTATCTCCGCGTTATTGGTATTCGCTTTACGCAGTTTGAAATTAGGCTTAATTAGCTTGTTGCCAAATTTGCTGCCAGCACTCATGGGCTTTGGCTTTTGGGCGCTATATTCGGCAAACATCAGTATGGCTTTGTCGGTCGTATTAACGATGACCTTAGGAATTATTGTAGACGATACCGTTCACTTTTTAAGTAAGTTTAAAAGCGCGTTAGATAAAGGCTACAATGCACTTCAAAGTGTTGAATTTGCGTTTAAAAATGTTGGCAATGCACTGTTGATTACAACCGTTGTGCTCGCGTCTGGCTTTTCAGTGTTGGCCTTTTCAGACTTCGCAATTAACTCAGAAATGGGCATGCTAACAGCGATTATTATTGTGGCGGCGCTTGTAATTGATTTAACACTGCTTCCAGCATTATTATTATTTATATATGGCAGAGAGAATAATCGGGCAAAAAGTAGCGAATAAATGCAACTTTTCCTCACCATTTTACCAAAATTACCGATGACTTAAGTATATAAAATCAGTAAAAAACACCAACAACAGGATGCTATGCAAAACAAAGTCGCCATTAAAGTGCTCGTAGTAGATGATTCATCGCTGATGCGAAGTCATATCTGCGCTGCCCTTGTTGAGCATGATATGGTCACTGACACCGCGGCTAATGGAGTGGAATGCCTAGAAAAAATTAAGCGTTTTAAGCCCGATGTGATCACCTTAGATATCAACATGCCGGTGATGGACGGCATAGAGTGTTTGACTAAAATTATGGCAAAGTACCCTACCCCCGTTGTTATGATTTCAAGCTTGACTCAAAAAAATGCGGGGGAAACCTTAAAGGCACTCGATTTAGGTGCGGTAGATTATATTGCTAAACCCAGCGGTTCGGTATCACTAACGCTCAATCGCACAAAATATATGCTGGTAAGCAAAGTCATTAATGCTAGCAAGGTAAAGGTAGCGTCAAAAATACAATCCGGTGCAGTGCCTTCTGCCTCGGAGCAAAATGTAAAACGCGCCGAACCGACTCATAAGTATCCCGCAAACTCTATTACCCAAACAAGAGCAACAGGCAAGCATAACAGCGATATAAAACTAGTTGTTATAGGAGTGTCGACAGGTGGACCAGGCTGTTTACAAGAAATCATTCCAAAACTGCCAGCAAATTATCCCTACCCAATTGTGATTGCCCAGCATATGCCTGCCCGCTTTACCAAAGTGTTTGCAGCCAGGCTCAATAAGCTATCGAATATGGAAGTGGAGGAGCTTAGCAGTATCACCAACTTGGAAGCTGGCAGAGCTTACGTTGCTCAAGGTGATGAAAACATTGAAGTGTTGATGCGAGATGGTCACTTAGCGGCAAGGCCCGATACCGAAAAATCTCACCATATTTGGCGTCCGAGCATTACAAAACTGGTTGAGTCAACACTTAAGGTACTCAGTGCTAAGCAGATCTGTTTTGTACAACTAACGGGTATGGGTAACGATGGCGCTGAAGCAATGGCCAAAGCGCATGTCAGTGGTGCTACAACTATCGCCGAATCAGAGCAAACTTGTATTGTATACGGAATGCCAAAAGAGCTTGTAAAATTAAACGGAGCGAGTATGGTACTGCCCAATTACGATATCGCAAATGCACTCACATCTTTGTAGTTGCAACACTTAGGTACTAAGCCCCCCGTGGAAAAGCAAGATTTTGTTCAAATACGCAGATTTATTGTAAAACTGGGTAAAATGCTCCATAAATATGGCACGCCAGCGTTTCGCTTAGAGGCGCATTTGTCTGAGGTTGCCACCTACTTAAATGTAAATGCAGGCTTTATTTCTACACCAACCTCACTCACCTTCGTGATTTGGAGTGACAAGCATGAAGATGAGTATAATCATGCCGCGCGCGTACAGCCAGGTGATATAGATTTAGGCTCACTGTCGCGTACCGACGAGTTAGTTAATCGCTTGCTTACTGGTGCACTCACCCTTGAAGAGGCCGATGCAGAACTAACACGCATCGATAACGAGCCAAACTTTTACCATCCGCTGATAGAATTTTTTGCCTTTGGATTATCAACCGGCTCTTTTGCCTTAGTCATGGGCTCTAGCTTTGACGATGCGGCTGCGGCAGGCGTCATTGGACTAATCATGTACTTGGTCTATTTTTGTGCCGGTAAAAGCAAGCGCGTAGCACTTATGCTCGAACCTGCAGTTGCGATGGTAGCGGGAATTTGTGCCTGCGCAATCAGCAGTCTGGTTGACCCCGATATTAACATCCGCTTAGTTGTCCTCTCTTCAATTATTATCTTCATACCCGGACTAGCGCTCACGATTGGCTTAGCTGAACTCTCATCACGGCATCTCGTTTCAGGTACGGCAAGGGTGATGGATGCTCTGATGCAGCTATTTAAGCTTTATTTTGGTGCATTCTTGGGCATTGCGATTGGATTTTGGCTATTCAGTGAAGTGACCTTAATACCCACAGAAGCAGCACCTAAGTGGGCGGTATGGATTGCAGTATTAAGTCTTTGTTCTGCTTTGGTGGTGATATTCCGTCTGCGGATAAAACATGCACCTTGGGCGATTTTATGCGGATTCATTGGCTATTTTGGAACCTACTGGGCATCAAAATACTTAGAATTTGGATTGGGCACTTTCGTTGGAGCCTTTGCTGTTGGTGTCTTTGCAAATATCTTTACTCGCATTGCAAATGCACCAGCTACCATTGTATTGATGCAAGGCTTAATCGTCTTAGTACCCGGTTCTAAAACTTATATCAGCTTAAACTCTTTCGTGTCTGGGCAAGACTTTGTGCAAACTGATCACCTTGGGCAAGAGACCTTTGTGATATTCATGTCTCTGGTAGCAGGTTTGATTTTTGCCAATGTGATAATGCCGACAAAGAAGGCCTTATGATGACGAGCTCTCAGCGGAGAACTCATTGTTAACAAGACATTTGTTTCGACCGCTTTCTTTCGCCCTATATAGAGCTTCGTCTGCCCGTTTCATCCAATCATAAGTGCTTTCTGAGGCATCGTATTGTGCGATACCCGCTGAGGTAGTCATTTCTAGATTTTCGATATGCCAGTCAGCATTCTCAATTTCTATCGCGAGTTTTCTCGCTAGTTTCTCTGCGGCGAGTAAATTTGTGTTTTCTAATACAAGCACAAATTCCTCCCCGCCCAACCGGTAAAAGCTATCTACATCTCTTACGTTGCTGGTCATAATATCGGAAAAACTCTGCAAGATAATATCGCCTGAAGCGTGTCCATATGTATCGTTCACTTGCTTAAAGTAATCAATATCAAAAATGATTAACGAACAAGTTTGCCCGGGGTAACGTCTTATTTTCTTTGAGATCTCTAACAGTTTTTCCTCTAGGCGACGACGATTACCGACTCCTGTAAGCGGGTCAGTAGTAGCAAGATGTTCCAAAAATAAAGCTTGCGTATGCATACGCGACGAAAACGCGTAAGAAAACAGAAAGGTAGCGCCTGCTGATATACCAAAGGTCAATATGAATAAAACATTAACGTCTTGCCAAATCATGGCGATGACAACAAACAGAAATATTGAAGTGAGAATTGCTGCCGTGCGCGGCGATAACAGAAAAAAAGTGGTAGTTAATGCAGGGTAGACCCAGTGAATATTTTCAGTGCCTTTAAGATGTATCGTCATAGTCATCGCAAAGATGGTCAGCACCGATAGACCGGCCCTCGCTACACCCGCTTTTTTGGTAATATAGAGATGAACAAAGAGGGAAAACGTACCTATCACTACCGCAGAGTTCATCAATGCAATAGACCAATCCCCATGCATCATCCTCAAGACAGCAAAAGGTAGCAGGCCGAATGTAATCCCCGCACTAATGATCAGCAGAACAAAATTGTCTGATTGGCAGTTTAAGGCGTTTTGCTTATTAATAAATTTACACCCTCACGGTAGCTCGTTTTTCTTATTATTTTTTTCAGCGAAACTGCAAACGTCGCTAACATAAGCCTCATAAAAAAAGGGGCTTACATATTAGTTTGGCGAGTAAATCAACATATTCAAAATCTCGAAAAGAGCCATGTAATCTATGGGAGTAGAGCTCTTTGCCTCTTTGACTTCCGTATCATGATTATTTTCAAGATGTATTATAATTTTCGAAATAATACTCTTTGTATTTATAAAGTAAAAGCACATTTAAGGTGCTAAAACTCATACCTAATAAGTGTTTTAGAGACATTTCGTGGTATTGAACTTGCTCTAATTAACAAAAAAGGAGGCAATGAACTTACCTCCTTTCTCTCTATTAAAAGCACAAGGCTTTCATCAAAGCGCCTTGAATTCTGGCATTATTACGGTCCTTGCTGGTTCATCTAAGGGTAAGGGGAAACCGCTATAACGCGGGCTTTCGGTATCTATAAAAATACGAGCGGGCAAGTTACTTCTTAAAATAACGTTAAAACCGCCACTAACCGAGTTTATGTGTTTATATGTAAGTTCTTCCATGATCTTCTCCAATTGTTTTATTTAAAAGTAATGCATTGGGTTTTACCCCTGTGCTGAATATAAATAAGCAGAGCACCAATGCCCTTTAACAATAGCTAAACGTGTTTGAAGAAGAAACTGTCCGTGAGGATAGATTTATTTTTTATTCTTGCAAAAAATGGACTCAATAATGCGTTCGCACGATCTTGAGTTCATGACGGGAAAGAGTCGTCTTTAAGATGCTATATGTACTGAAATAACTGACATTAAGAGCATTTAATCTTGAACTCAAGATTAATATATAATAAACTTAAGCGCCAGAAACAAAGGAAAAGAAGCGGAATTCTTCCTCACATGATAACAAACATATTCAAAAAGTTTTTTAAACGTAAATACCCATACTCTCCAGTAGCTTATTTAGGCCGTAAAACCGTTGAGCGTTCGCTTGGTGCAGACATTATTAAACTGAAAAAGGTCGAAAAAGCACAACAAGCAGAGCTTGAAGAACAAAGCACTCAAGCAGAAGATACTCCCAACAAGGCACGAGAAGCATAGCCCCATAAAGTAGCAGATGACTTATTTGGGCAGCATTTTTTGTATTTGAGTCATTTTTTTGTGTGGCTTAGGTAGTAGCGTCAAATATTTATTGGCCACTCTTACCAACAATAATATGACTGCCAACACACCAAAATACTTATGTAAACTCAATGCTAAAGGCCGCCAAACGCTGAGGCTCTCCACCATCGACAGACCTACAAATAATATTGCAATTATTAATCTCGCCATACTCCAATGCAACAGGCGACTGCGTGTTGGATAGTATCGTTGAGGCGAGCGGAAATCCAAGACCGATAATTTATTACGGATCAACAATATCATGGTAGTTATCATATAAACGTAACATTTAGATGTCATGCTTAGTTTGAGAATTAGCATAATTGGTTTTTGAACAATGGATAATGTGCAGCGAAAAATTAAGCAGTGGGGCAAGCAAATGCCAGACTTAAACACGCAGCCTATGGCGATAGCAGATAGATTACAACACGTCGCTAAGCACATAGACGACGAACTAAACTGTACGTTAAAACAATACAAATTAAGCGATGCCGGATTTGAAGTGCTATCAACCCTTCTGCGTGCAGGCCCTCCCTATTCTCTGTCTCCTGGCCAACTACTCGAGCAAATGTTAATCACCTCAGGCACCATGACCACTCGCATCGACAAGCTTGAAAAGAAAGGCTTAGTGAAACGGAAATCAAAAAAAGATGACAAGCGTGGCGTAAGTGTTAAATTAACGAAAAAAGGTCTTAAACTTGTTGAAGAAGTAATTGTTGAATATACCTTGACGCAAAAGAGGATCGTTTCGGTATTTGATGAGCAAGAGCAAAAAACGTTTATCGCGCTGCTCACCAAGTATATATCGCAAAGTAAAGTTTAAGGCTCATAATTGGATCTGACTTAAGTTCTCCCACGTATTGCCATACCGATGTAATCAAGCCAATGTGCGCTGGAGGAAAACTTGATACAAGTGTCTGATCTAATCATGGAGTATGGGCTTGATGGCTCATCGCTGCGGGTACTCGATAACTTAAACTTTACGATGCAGCGCGGCGATACCGTAGCAATTGTAGGGCCTTCTGGTTCTGGTAAAACAACTTTATTACAACTGCTCGCGGCATTAGAAAAAGCCAGCAGTGGCGATATAAAAGTAGACAATCAATCGCTTTTTAACCTTTCTGCCGATCAACTCGCCGATTTCAGGCGCGACAATATGGGCATTGTATTTCAGTCATTTCATCTTATAGATAGTTTAAGCGCACTTGCAAATGCCGCTTTGCCACTGGATATTGCGGGCAAAGCAGACGCCCTTAAAAAGGCACAAGCCATGCTCGAACGCGTGGGCCTTGCTGAGCGATTACATCATTACCCGCAACAAATGTCGGGCGGAGAGCAACAACGAGTCGCAATCGCACGAGCACTTATTCACCAACCACGTTTAATATTGGCCGACGAGCCTACCGGCAACCTAGACGAAAAAACAGGTAAAAAAGTCGCCGATCTTTTATTTGATTTACACGCAGAATCGCAGGCGACCTTAATTCTAGTTACCCACGATATGCGTTTAGCTAAGCGCTGTAAAAAACTATTTTGCTTAGAGTCTGGAAAACTAAGGGTCGAAGAAAACCAACAGGTCAGTGATGAACTTTCAGCTTAAATTTGCATGGCGAGATTTAACCCAAAGCGTAAAGCGGCTTTGGCTGTTCTGTGCCTGTTTGGTGTTTGGCGTATGTTTGGTGATGGCCTCAGCGGGGCTTTATCAGATGTTAGACCGCGTGTTACTTGCGGACACTCGCGCACTTATGGGCGGCGATATTGAAATAGAATCTAACCAACCAATAGATTCACAGGTTATTGCTTGGATTGAGCGCAGTGGCGATGTCTCTCTTGTGCGTGAGCTCGACACTATGATGAGTAGCGATAGTGACGAATTTTCCCTAGTTGAACTCCTCAGCACCGATGCTGCCTATCCACTTTACGGTACCCTTACATTGTCTCCTTTGCAAAGCCTAACTAGGGCATTACAAAAAGAAGATGAACAATGGGGTGTTGCTATTGACCCTATATTGGCAGAACGTCAGAAGCTAACAATAGGCGACAATGTATATATTGGAGAGCTAACACTTACAGTACGCGCCCTTATTATTGAACAACCCGACCGCCGCCTCAGCGCTAATTGGCGGGGAGCGCCTGTATTAATCTCACAAGAAGCAATGGATGCTTCCGGACTCATTCGCCCTGGTAGCAGAATAGAACATGAATATCGCATTCGTACCACAGAAAATGCCCAAACCTGGGAAGATAACTTCATTGCCCAGTTTCCTGACACCGAGTGGGAAATACAGAGTTTTGAAGATAGAAGCGAGCGCATTGCACAGCGCCTATCACAAATTGCGTCGGGCTTATTAATTGTCGCCTTTAGCACCTTATTTGTAGGTGGTTTAGGCGTATTTAATAGTGTATCGGTATATTTGCAAAGTAAACGAGGCAGCATCGCAACGCTCAAAGCCTGTGGCCTAAGAGACGCAAGAATAGGACAAGTTTTTATTATACAAATTGCCATACTTGCCAGCATATCTGGCCTGTTAGGTGTCATCATCGGTAGTGTGTTAGCAAGTTTAGGCGGACAAATCCTTGCCCAAGAATTGCCCGTGAGTATGGTAGCGAGTGACTTAATGCTAGCAGCCATAGCTGCATGGTCATTTGGAATGATTACCGCATTTACCTTCGCACTGCCTGCACTTGGCAAAGCACTGCAAATTGATGTTGCCCATTTATTTAGAGCCGACAACACAGGTGCTAATGGAATGGCTCGGTCTTGGAGCTTGGCAAGTTATATATTTGTAGCGCTTTTAACCGCACTGGTATTAATTGTTATTCCTGATGTGTTATTCGGCGTAGCTTTTGTGCTAACAGTTGCCCTGTGCATTGTTTTTTTCGAGCTGGTGGTCAAGGTATTGCGCTGGGCATCGCGAATGATGGCTGGGCGCCCATGGTTGGCGAAACATGGCGCGACTCGCTTAGCACTTGCCAACATGCATCGTCCAGGTACTCCGCTCCGCATTACCCTCTTGTCTCTTGGCACTTCTCTTACCTTACTCGTAGCATGCTCCGTTATTGTGATTGCATTACTGCGCTTAGTTCAAACAACTATTCCCGAGCAGTCCCCGGCTCTTGTTTTGTATGGTGTGCTAGCCGACCAACGTGAAGAGGTAGAACAACTTGCCAAACAATTTAATTCATTAAATACCATTACCCTCTCCCCCATGGTGCGCGCACGAGTGTCAGCAATAAACGAGATATCAATTCGCGAGCTAGATAATAACGATAACGAAAAAAGCAGTGACATCGACTGGCAAGATATGGCTCGCGACGAGCACAAGTTAAGTTACCTTTCGAACAATATTGATGGCATCACTATCACCAAAGGCAAGATTTGGGATGAGCGTTTTAACAAAGTAAAAGCATCGCAACAAAATACAGACTTCGCCTTTATCATGGAAGATAGAGAAGCTAATCAGATGCAGTTGGAACCAGGCGACTCAGTAGAATTTACGATAGCAGGTTCGACTCGTAGCGGCTTACTCACCGGACTTTATAGTCAGCAAGGCATACAAACACGATTTTGGTTTGAAGCAATATTTAGCGACGGCGCACTGGACGATTTTATCAACGAATATGTGGGCACACTGTATATGGACGATAACGATGCCCTCGTCTTTCAATCAAAACTTGCCGCCACCTACCCCAATATTGTGAGTGTGCGTACAAAAGACCTTATAGAAACTGCGGGCGAGCTTTTAAACAAAGGCACCAGCGGACTAAGTGTAATTTCCTCTGTTAGCTTAACCGTAAGCCTTTTAGTCCTTGCTAGCGTAATGGCCGCTGGGCGGGGGAAACAAAGTTATCACGCAATTATTTTGTTCTGCATAGGCGCGCGCATTTCTTATATACGCAAAGCCATTGCCATAGAATATGCATTGTTGGCAGGAGTGGTTAGTTTATTTTCAATTGGTTTAGGCTTAAGCATTGCTGCACTGGTTCTGCAATTTAGACTCAAAGTAATAGCACTCGATGTTTATTGGGTGGGCGTATTTGTAGCCTTTATCGCCTCGGTCTTTGTATTTACAATAGGGGCGTTGTATTTGTTTAGACGACTAAAAATTCAGCCCTCTCGCTTATTACGAGAAGGTAGTAACTAATATGGCAAATTCACCTTACGTTTTGTACGCAATGCAGGCATCACTTTACTCCGCTAAAGTGCGCTCATGGTTAACATATAACAATGTCGACTTTGTAGAGAAAAGTACAGGGAAAAAAGAATATTTAGAAGGCGTTGTGCCTAAACTCGGACGCTGGATCATCCCCGCGCTCGTAACGCCTTCTGGTACCTTGTTACAAGATGGCACCGATATTTTAGACTACCTAGACAGCAATGTTGCTAATAAAGGCTCTATATTCCCGGAATGCCCTACTCTTCGCACCATCGCGCATAGTTTTGAAATCTTCGGTAGTGAAGGACTTTTGCGCCCCGCAATGCACTACCGATGGGATTTTGACGAACACAACCTTGAATTTTTACGATTATCTTTTAGAGATCTTTTCCCAACATCATTAAGTGATGACGAAGCGAGTATGATGTTTGAGCAATCTGCCGCTAAACGGATGCGAAAGGTTGCCACGGCCTTTGGTATCACGCCCGATACTATTGCATACATCGAGAAAAGCTATACTGAATTTCTATCATTGTTAAATAGCCACCTATCTCGGTATCCATACATTTTAGGTGGTCGCCCCACAATCGCTGACTATGCGTTAATTGGACCTATGTTTGCTCATCTTGGCAGAGACCCCTACCCCTTAGCGATGATGCAAAAGCTTGCACCGAGTGTGTATCAATGGGTAGAGAGAATGAACGCGTCTCACATAAACGACAATCCAATTTACGAAAGATTGGGGGATAAGCTTTTTGAAGCGGCGAACATTCCCGCTTCATTGCTCGCACTGCTTAAGTATATTGCCAACGAATATCTACCAGAAATTTCTTCTCATGTAGTACATGCGAACAAATGGCTAGAGCAAAATATCAACAAACAGTCTGCCCAAGGTGACAATAACAACCTCAATGCGCAAAACTCGCTTGGTATGGCTGAATTCACGCTACAAAATCAAGGCATGAAATCGATTGTGCTTTTATATCGATTCTATCTTCTGCAACGCTTAACCGACCATTACAACACCATGTCGAATGAGCATAAAACACTAACAAACAGTATCTTTGGAAACGCTTCATTAAGTGATTTACTGCATTTAAGTGTCAAGCGCAGAGTCATCCGTAAAAATTACAAAGAACAGTGGGAGGTATAGATATGACGGTTACACAAGTTTGAAGCGCCATCAGAGCGCGCCAGCCATCGTAATCCCATACTAGCAACGGTCATTGTGCATTTTATGCGGGACCTCTACTAATGTTCCAGCGCCAATCAATTACCGGCAGCCATACCATCTTTGCGAGGGTCCGAAGCGCCCGCCCAGCCGCGATCAAGTTTCATAATTAGCTGAGCACCGCCAAAGGCGATACCGTTTGGCATCTCTACATCATGGCCAAGCGCAGACAAAGCGCGTCCAACTTCTGGCTTAAGGTTTTCAACTGCAATACGTTTTTCACTTAAATGACGAAAACGTGCAGCATCCACCGCCTCTTGTGGGTCCATACCAAACTCAATTAGGTTGAGTAAGACTTGCACATGCCCCTGCGGCTGCATGGAGCCACTCATCACACCGTACGATAACCATGGCTCACCGTCGCGCGTCACAAAGGCTGGAATAATGGTATGAAAAGGACGCTTATTCGGCGCAATCTGATTGGGATGGCCTTCTTCAAGTGTAAACCCCGCTCCTCGGTTTTGTAGGACCACACCAGTACCCGGTACGACAACACCCGAGCCAAAATACCAAGAAACCGAATTGATTAATGAAATCATGTTGCCATCTTTGTCAGCCACCGTTAGATATACAGTGTCTGATTCAGTGGCAAAACTGCCTGGTTCAGCCTGTTCCATTGCCTCAAGCGGATTTATCAAAGACGCACGTTTTTTCAGGTAATCGGCAGACAGTAAAGCATCTGCTTGCACATCCATATGCACAGGGTCTGCGACGTAGCGAGCCAAATCTGCATAAGCGAGTTTTTTTGCTTCAATTAAGGTGTGTAAATATTCTGAAGAGTTATGAACCATGCTGGATAAATCAAAACCCTCCAACATCTTCAGCATTTGTAATGCGGCAATACCTTGTCCAGCAGGAGGCAATTCGTGCAGGGTGTAACCTTTATAATCAATCGATAATGGCTCAACCCATTGACTCTTATGGCGTGCTAGGTCTTCTATGGTAATAAAACCACCTAACTCCTCGAGGCCCGCAACAATCTCCTGACCAAGCTCACCCGAATAAAAGGTTTCAGGACCGTTTTTAGCTATACGCTTAAAGGTATTCGCTAAGTCAGGGTTAGCAAACCATTCCCCTGCCCGAGGTGCTCTACCATCAATCAAAAAAGTAGCTGCAGCGCCTTCATTACCCTTAAGGGTTTCAATTGTTCCAGCCCAATCTTGCGCAATAATGGGCGTAACAGGAAAGCCCTGCTCAGCAATTCTGATAGCGGGAGCAAGCACCTCAGCAAAAGACAGCGCGCCATAACTCTCAACAAGATCGTGCCATCCTGCCAAGGCTCCTGGTACGGTAACCGTGGCAGCACCGCGGCTAGGCACTTCTTCCCACTGCTCGGCTAAGGCCAGCGGATCAATTTTCGAACCCGATTTACCGCTACCATCCAAACCTACTAAGCGTTTGTTTTCAGCATCCCAAAGAATAGCGAACATATCGCCGCCCATGCCTGTCATATACGGCTCAACAACATTCAGCACAGCCGCAGCAGCCACCGCTGCGTCTATGGCGTTTCCGCCTGATTGCAATATTTCTAGCGCTGCGCTGGTTGCCAATGGTTGACTTGTTGCCGCCATTCCATTTGGCGCATAAACCGTAGAGCGCCCCGACCATGTTGCAGTACTGGTAACTGGCGCTGTTTGAAAAGATTTAACCGACTGCGCATTGCTCTGGCTTACAAACAACGAGGTAGTAAAAAGTGCTGAAATCGCAATAACATTAATGGATTTGAAAATACATTGAGCGAGGGGTCCCATGAAATCTCCTTGGGCTATAGGTTGGGGTTGGGAATGACAAGTTAGTTACTCTACAAGCTGTTTTTGCGATCAACCTTTGCTAGTTGCATCATTATGGTCTTGCTAGAACAAAACGTATCGTCTTAACAAGCATTTTGCGCTGATACAGGTCGCGGATATAAAAAAGCCAATCCCTTAAGATTGGCTCTTATAAAATGCAGCTTGTTTTAGTACAAGGTAGTTTGTTACTCAGCTTATTTGCTTAGCTTATCAAAAAGTACTTCTACCGCCTTGTCTAGTTGCTTATCTTCACCTTTTGCTAAGTTATTTGGATCATTGTTCACTGGGTGAGTAGGCTCTACTTGGTTATTCTCAAGGTATTCACCCCTTGGCGTTTTTACACCTACTTGCGGCACACCAATACGAATATCACCCGATATAGACGTTGACCACCATACCGCAGTCATCGTGCCCGGTACTGGCATGCCTACAATATCTCCTAAACCTAATTCTTCATAGGTATAGGCAATTGCATGACCGTCAGAGTAATTACCTTCGTTAACCACCAAAACACTTGGCTTGGTCCATTGATCCATAGGGTCGCCACGATACTCACGGCCACGCACATGCATGGTGAAATATTCCTTACCTGAGAATAGCTTAGCGAGGTCGTTATGCAACCAGCCGCCACCGTTCCAACGCGTATCTACCACTACCGCTTCTTTTTCAAAATGTTTGCCTAACAAGTTAGAGTAAACGGTTCTAAAAGAAGCATCATTCATCGCCGGAATATGCACATAGCCCAAGCGCCCATCAGAAATCTCATCAACATAAGCTTCTCTTGAATCGACCCAACGCTGATACAACAGGCGGTTTTGTTGACCGTTAGAAATAGGCATGACCACTTCTTCAAAACTATCACCTTTTGTATCTACAAAGCCTACACGCAAACGCTTGCCGGCTGTTAAGTTGAGGTGTTCAAACAAATTAGTCGCGCCATTGAGCTCAACACCATTAACACTGGTCAGTTTTACTCCCGGCTCTACTTGGCTATTTGCGTTACCAAAAGGTCCCTTACCTAATACTTCGGTCACTGTGATCGCGCCACGGGTGTCTGTCATATCAAACAATAGACCAAGCTGGCCAGTGCTATCAGCGCCGGGCGCAGGTCGTGGACGATAAGAAGAACCAATATGACTGGCATTCAATTCGCCTGTCATTTCCGCAAACATATTCGCTAGGTCGCGGTTATGCCCAATCGACGCAAGCTTGCGGCCGTATGATTCACGCATAAAATCCCAGTCAATGCCATGGAAATCTTCTTTGTAAAATTTGTCTTTAATTTTGCGCCAGCCATACGCAAAGATGTAATCACGCTCTTTGGTCGCATTAAGCGCCATTACCGGACGGGTAGCGATCGGTTTCAATGTTATTTTGTCGCCTAGCTGACCACTTTTTAAAGAGCCATCGGCAAGTACATAAATTTCTTTGCCGTCTGGCGAAAGTTCAATTGACGCATTACGGGCGTTGAGTTTTGAGATAAGGGTTGTACTTTTTTCACGAATATCATGCTGCCATAAATCAAAGCCATCTTCGAATTGCGACAAATAATATAGCGAACTGGCATCTTCGGTCAGGAAAAATTGACCTAGCGCAGAAGAGTGCATAGTTAAACGAACCGTTCGGTCATCTAAATTATCCCATTGAATTTCTAGCGGTGGGGTCGCCTTCTCTTCGGCTT
>CAZUON010000012.1:67788-73059 GCA_964621345.1 uncultured Glaciecola sp.
TCTTCGGCTTTAGCATCTGTATCATTATCTTCTGTGCTTTGCTCTTCATCGCCGTCTTTATCTTTTTCCTCAAGCTCTTTTTTAAGCGCAAACTCTTCTTTGCTTAAACTAAACTTGTCGTATGCATCTTGCGTTAAAAACGCAGCCATAACGTCGGCTTCTCTGCCCCAAGAACCATGATCGCGTTGACCATATCGAGTACTTGCCCACAAAACTACATCGTCTTTTTTACTCCACACAGGAGCAGCATCGGAGTAGCCCGATAAACTAACATCTACAGGCTCTGCTGAGCCATCAGCAGGAAACACACCAATGTTAGTAATAAACAGGCGTCCACGCGGCGAAAAACCAGCTGTTAACCAATGACTATCGCCCGCCCACGAAAATTGTATATCACCATCGGCATAGCTGTAGTTGTGTTGCTTAGCTAATGCAACATTAACGTCTTTGGTTTCTCTATTGAGCACGCGAATCTCATCTCGCGATGACAAAAAGGCTATCTTCTCGCCGTCGGGTGAGTATACAGGCTGAAAGCTGTCGGTATCGGTTACCAATACGGGCACTTCTTCAAAGGCTGTAGCGGCAAAAAAGTAAGGTTCATCGTCATTAACGATTGAGGTTTCGTAAATGCCCCAGCGACCTTCGCGCTCCGAAGTATAAAGCAAGGTTCTGCCATCTTTATGGAATGAAACAGACCTTTCCATTTCAGGCGTATTGGTAATTCTTACCGTAGTGTTGAATTCTTTACTGGTAACAAATACTTCGCCGCGAGCGATATACGCGACCTCTTTTCCATCTGGCGATACTGCAAACTCAGACATGCGGTTATTCAATGTCACGTTTTGAATATCGTTTTCTTGTTTATCATTTAAGATATCAATTTCGAGGTGTGTATAGTCTGAGCCATCTTGCACATAAATATTGCCATGATGCACAAATGCCAATGCACCATCTTCACTGATTGATAACGAACGAACAGGGTGTTGATCAAAATCGGTAATTTGACGCTTGTCAGAACCGTCTAGATCCATTTGCCAAACATTGAATGCACCGGTCCCTTCTTCTGATGTGTAGTAAATAGTGTTGTTATCACTAAAGACCGGATTATGATCACCGCCAATAAAGTTGGTGACTTGGGTATGTTTTCCGCTTTTTAAATCCATAACAAATATGTCTCTGGCAAAAGCCGACACGTCATGCTTTCTAAATTGATTTTCGTAAGCTTTTTCGTTGCGATAAACCAATTGCTTACCGTTTGGACTTATGTCGAGCTCCGAGGTCGCTATGGTTGTTATCATGCGCGGTGTGCCGCCAGACACTTTTACTGCATATGTTTCTGCCATTCTAGAAGTTGGATGAATAGAAGCATCTTTTGCATCCATTCTTGCTGAACTGAAAACGACTTCGCTGTCTTTGTTTAAGAACGCTTGTGGCAAGTCATTAGACGAATGGAATGTTAGACGGGTCGCTTTACCACCCATTGCAGGCATAGTAAAAACATCTAAGTTGCCGGCACGGTCACTAGCAAATGCAATTGTTTTGCCGTCATCTGACCATACTGGATGACCTTCCCATGCGCTGTGAATGGTGAGAGGTCTTGCAACCCCACCCTCAGAAGACACAACATAAATGTCGCCCTTGTAAGAGAAGGCAACATTGTCACCGTTTGGCGAAATGGCGCTATGTAAAAACCATTCACTATTTTCTTTGGCGACGCTAACTGTCGACAAACACAATAGCGAAAGTGCATAAATTAGTTTGTTTTTAACTCTCATAAAACCTCTTTTATGTGACGTAATTGAATATTTAGGATTAGAGAAGGCACCACTAATGATGCCTTTTTAATTTGCTAAGTTTTTACAAATTTAATGTGAGACTGTCGATACTGCCGCCGTCCACGGACCATCCGCTTCTACTATAGCATTCTGAAGTGCTGGCAGCGTTACTTTATATAAGGTGTCTACACGTTGACTCATCGCCTCTAACCCTTCCATGGCATAAGCTAACTGCTCTTGATGTTGCTGAGTAGGTCCGTAAGAAGAGCGCATCGCTGACATCGCATACCCTAATCGACTGTTTATATTAGCCGGTTTTGCGCCTTTTCGATCTCTTGACTCAAGGCCATTTAACTCAAAGTTGATAGCATTAATTTCTGCCTGAATATTGGCATATTGCGTTTCAAATGCAGAAACATTACCCGGAGTACGATCAATTGCTTTGCGTAATGCTTTCATTGAGTCATCGATTTCATCAAGCATGATTGAGGTCTTCGACGAGTGCTTTTGTGCCGCAATTATGTCGTTACTAAAGCGCTCAATCTGTTCAGCATTCGGTCCGCTTAGTGCACCTTGGTATATCGACTTAAGCTCCAACTCAACCGGTTCGGCAAGTTGTGTTACCGAAGCGCCAACGCGTTTAAACAAGGTGGCGGTATATATGCCAGGCATTGCCGTTAAACCCGAGCGAGACCAACTAGACTCTTCCTTACTTGTTACCGCTCTGGCATTTGCATAGGTCATATCCCATGTAAGGCGGTGTAGTCCTTTTTTAGTCTCTCCTTCAACACGATTAACAAAATCACCATCTGCATCTGTGATTTCGATGTATACCGCGGGTTTGGCTTCTTGGTTTTCTGCTTCAATGGCCTCCCAACTTGGATATTTCGGATATTTATCGTCTTTAACCATCGCCTTTTCAGCTTGTTGGCGTTGTTCTTTTGTGGTCAACAAACTCTCTTTTAAGAAGTAAGTCAGGGTTGCACCATGAGCTGGGTTACTCGCTGCAAAACGGTCATCACCATCTGTTCTAGAATGGTTTCTGTCGAGCTGAAACCATTTAACCGGGCGACTTGGGGCAAACAACAAGGCTTCCCTTTTCATCGCCTCTTCAGTCAATTCTCGCAAAGGCGCATAATCGTCAAGTATGTAAATACCGCGACCAAATGTACCTGCAACCAAATCGTTCTCGCGGCGCTGAATTTTAACGTCACGAGTCGAAATGGTGGGGATCCCGCCTTCAAGCTCAATCCACTTTTCGCCTCCATTCACGCTAAAAAATACGCCAAACTCAGTACCAATAAACATTAAGTCTTTATTTACATGGTCTTGTACCAAACGCCATACCAAGTGTTTTTCTGGAATAGTATCGGCAAGCGAAGTCCAGCTTCTGCCTAAATTAGTAGATTTAATAAGATAGGGTTTAAAGTCACCATATTTGTGATTATCGAGTGCAACATATACGGTATTTGGGTCATATAAATCAGCTCGAATATCATTTACATAAGAAGTCGCAGGTACACCTCTGATGTCATCGAGCTCTATCTTTTTCCAATTCTTACCACCATCGGTGGTCACCTGAATGATGCCATCGTCGGTACCGGCCCAAAGAATGTTTTCATCCACCGGACTTTCAGAAAAATTAGCAATGGTATGGAATTCTGACATCGCATAAATGTCCCAACCGGCTTCTACCGACCATGTTCTGCCCATCATTGGCATATGCATACGGTTTTCATTTTTGGTCAAATCACCCGATATAACCGTCCAGCTATCGCCGCGGTTATCTGAGCGCCATACACGCTGTGATGCAAAATAAATCCGTTTAGGATCGTGGGCAGAAACATTAATTGGAGCATCCCAATTAAAACGCTCCGCAGGCTCGCCCGGACGAGGCTGCGGCTTGATATAAACGCCCTCTTTTGTTTTACGGTCAACGCGGGTTAAATTTCCTTGTTGCCATTGAGAATACATAATGTCTGGATTACCTGGCTCTGTTGCTGGCTGATGTCCATCTCCACCCAGGGTAAGGAACCAATCTTTATTCTTAATGCCTTCTGTGCGATTAGTGCGTGAAGGTCCGCCTTGGGTCGAGTTATCTTGCGCACCCGCGTACACCATGTAAAACGGTTCTGAGTCATCAGGTGCGACTTTGTAAAACTGAGTCAACGGTAGGTTTGCAATAAATCGCCAGTTTTCCATACGATCATGCGACATATATATACCGCCGTCTGAGCCAATCACAACAAAATCTGGATCACTTGGATGAAATGCCATGGCGTGGTCGTCAACATGCTTGCGGCGAGTATTAATGGGCGTCCAAGTTTTGCCGCCATCATCGGATACTTTGCTATAATTACTTGCAATATATACTCGGTCAAATTGATGCTGGTCGGCAAAAATTTCTTGATAATAATGCGGCCCTGTTCCGCCTCCTACTTCATCAGATAATTTAGTCCAACTTGCGCCCTGATTGCTGGAGCGATAAAAACCACCTTTGCGATTATCTATCTCAATTGTTGCGTAAACGACATCTGGGTTAATGGGCGAAATTGCCATACCAATTTTACCCATATTGCCTTTTGGCAACCCGGTTTTTAATTCAGTCCAAGTCGCACCACCATCGTCAGAAGTATGAATACCCGAACCAGGCCCTGTACCTACGTAAGCAGCAATAGTGCGCTGACGAGACCACGTCGCGGCATAAAGCTTATCAGGATTGCGTGGGTCAATAAGCAAAGATGTTACACCTGTCCATTCATCTTCGGGGGTTAATACTAATTCCCAGTTTTTGCCACCGTCAGTGGTTTTATATAAACCTCGTTCACCACCACTGGACCATAGTGGACCTTGCACCGCAGCCCAAACAACATCTGAATTATTCGGGTGAACAATAATATCGGATATTCGCTCAGAGGACTTCAGCCCCATATTTTCCCAAGTCTCACCGCCATCCAAAGACTTATATATGCCGTCGCCAAAACTAATATGACGACCACCATTATTCTCACCTGTTCCCACCCAAACGATGTCTGAATTATTCGGGTCGATGGTCACATCACCAGTAGAGTATACGGCTTGTTCATCAAAAATTGGTGTCCATGTGTTACCTGCGTTTTCGGTCTTCCAAACACCACCAGAACCGACTGCGGTATACCACGTGGAAGGGTTTTTCTGGTCAATTTCAATATCCGCAATTCGACCCGACATATAGGCAGGGCCAATATTGCGCAGTTCCATTGATTTAAAAGTGTTGCTGCTAAAGAGTTTATCGTCATCTTCTTTAGACTTTGCCGATAAGGCTGAGCTACAAGATATAGTTAGGGATACAGCGAGCGCTGCATAAAGGAGCTTTTTCATATTATGTTTGCCGTTTTTTATTGTTTTGTTCCCATAAGATTCAAACATATGAGAGGTTAATAGTATATGTTTATTTAGTGGGCGAATGGTAGGGGCGTCATATTGGCTTTGTCGTCATGTCGGCTCTGTCGTCATG
>CAZUON010000013.1:0-69314 GCA_964621345.1 uncultured Glaciecola sp.
AACGCTTAATTAGAGACTAAACGCTTCCCTCCTTACATCCCTGTCAACAATCATAACCAGTTTAACAACTGGCTGATATGCTATTTGCGACAAAGTCGCCCGGTAATTAGGGCGACATAATCCATTGGTAATCACACTAGTACAACTTAGACAATCGTAAACTGCTCATCTTTAACATCAATACGTATCGTATCGTGCAAGCCTGAGTCAGGCGACAAAAGTCTTTCAGCAAGTGGATTTTCAATATTTGTTTGAATGGCGCGTTTGAGTGGGCGCGCACCAAATACTGGATCAAAGCCTGCATCAGCAAGCTTATCAAGAGCTGCACCGCTAATTTCAAGTTTAAAGTTCATTTCGTGTAAACGATGTCGCAGACCTGCCAACTGTATTTTTGCAATCGCTTTAATCTCTTCTTTCGCCAGAGGATGAAATACAACAATATCATCGACTCGGTTAATGAACTCAGGTCGAAAGTGCGTCCCCACGACCTGCATCACATTGTCTTTCATCTGCTCATAGTCCGCCTCTGCGGCTTGGGATTGAATAATGTCCGAGCCCAAGTTAGAAGTCATGATAATTAATGTGTTTTTAAAATCGACAGTGCGGCCTTTACCATCTGTTAGGCGGCCATCGTCGAGCACTTGCAATAAAATGTTGAATACATCTGGATGCGCTTTTTCGACCTCATCTAGTAGGATAACAGAATAAGGTTTACGTCTAACAGCCTCAGTTAAGTAGCCCCCCTCTTCGTAGCCCACGTATCCAGGAGGCGCGCCAATTAAGCGAGCCACAGAGTGTTTCTCCATAAATTCAGACATATCAATCCGAATAAGCGATTGCTCAGTGTCGAACATAAAATGTGCTAAGGATTTACATAGCTCAGTTTTACCTACACCCGTTGGCCCCAAAAATAAAAACGACCCGGTAGGTTTATCAGGGTCAGCGAGACCAGCACGAGAACGACGAATCGCACTTGATACCGCATTTACCGCCTCAGTTTGACCTACTACTCTCTTACCTAAAGTAGCTTCCATAGTGACCAACTTTTCTTTTTCACCCTCCAACATTTTGTTGACTGGAATACCGGTCCACCGAGAAAGCACATCCGCAATTTCAATTTCACTGACTTTATTTTTTAACAAGGTATTGTCAGCACTATCCGAATCAGCAGCTTTTTCGAGTCTTTGTTCGAGTTCTGGAATTTTACCGTATTGAAGCTCCGACATTCGGTTGAGATCAGATGCGCGCCTAGCAATATCGAGGTCAAGCTTAGCTTGTTCAAGCTCCGCCTTTATACCCTGAGTTCCCTGCATTGCCCCTTTCTCACGCTTCCATACTAAGTCAAGCTCCGCAAATTTATACTCAAGCTGCTCTCGCTCTAACTCAATTGTTTCAAGGCGTTTATGACTGGCCGTATCGGTCTCTTTTGCAAGCGCCTGCTCTTCAAGTTTTAATTGAATGATTCTGCGCTCGAGTTTATCCATCTCTTCGGGTTTAGAGTCAATTTGCATGCGGATACTGGAGGCGGCCTCATCAATTAAATCAATGGCTTTATCGGGCAGCTGCCTATCGCTAATATAACGATGTGAAAGGGTCGCTGCGGCAACAATAGCGGGGTCGGTAATATCAACCGCATGATGCAGCTCATAGCGCTCTTTTAGTCCACGTAAAATGGCAATCGTATCTTCAACACTGGGTTGATCAACTAAGACCTTTTGAAATCTGCGTTCAAGCGCTGCGTCTTTTTCAATATACTGACGATATTCATCGAGTGTGGTGGCACCTACGCAGTGCAACTCACCTCTTGCCAATGCTGGTTTTAGCATATTTCCGGCGTCCATTGCGCCCTCGCCTTTACCTGCACCAACCATAGTATGCAACTCGTCAATAAATAAAATGACGCGACCTTCTTCTTTTGCTAACTCGGTGAGCACGGCTTTGAGTCGTTCTTCAAATTCTCCGCGATATTTTGCACCCGCAAGCAAAGCGCCCATGTCTAATGACAATACGCGCTTGTCCTTAAGGCCTTCAGGAACCTCGCCATTAATAATGCGCTGCGCTAAGCCTTCAGCAATTGCCGTTTTACCCACACCGGGTTCTCCAATGAGTACAGGGTTGTTTTTGGTTCGCCGTTGCAGCACCTGAATGGTTCGTCTTATTTCATCATCACGACCGATAACCGGATCGAGTTTGCCCTGCTCCGCTCGCTCAGTAAGGTCCATGGTGAATTTCTCAAGTGCTTGGCGCACATCTTCAGCGTTTTGGTCCGTTACTTTTTGACCACCACGAATAGTATCTATTGCTTGCTCGACTTGTTTTTTATCAAGACCCAGCTGCTTTAAAATGGTACCAAGCTGCCCACCATCCTCAATCGCCGCAAGTACAAAAACTTCTGACGTAATGTAGTCATCTTTACGTTGTTGCGATAACTTATCGCTCATATTGAGTAATTTGACCGAGTCGCGCCCAAGCTGGACATCACCGCCAAAACCCTGAATCTTTGGTAATTTGTCGATTGCTTCAGCTAAGGCAGAGCGCAAGCTGTTCACATTAACTTTAGTTTGATCAAATAAAGGCCTTACACTACCGCCCTGTTGATTTAACAACGCCGATAATAAATGCACCGGCTCAATGTATTGGTTATCACGACCAAGTGCCAGCGATTGCGCATCTGAAATCGCAATTTGAAATTTACTGGTAAATTTGTCTAAACGCATATTTATTCTCCAACATATCCATACATTAGATATGGGTATCAAAGGGGGTCATTTCAAGCCAGATCTAAGCCTATGTATTGATTTAGCGCAATTTAATAGCGCATAACTACCGTTGCCATACGTCCACAATCACTTAACCCTTGGTGCGTTGAGCGCCTAAATGAGAATAAATCGTCACGACAATAAGTGCAGGCATTTGAGCGCTGTATATTGATAACACCTTGCTTTTGTAGGATGGTTTCTGCGATACCTGCTAGGTCAATGTGATACTTTTGTCCCTCTCCACTAACAATTTGCGCATTATAATTAGAAAATTTTGCGAGAAGCTCCTCACCCACCTCAAAATGTTTTTGACAAATACCAGGTCCAATCCAAACTGAAATACTTTCGAGGGGAGCAGAAAAACGTGCAAGCGCATTCTCAATGACACCATTTACTAAACCTTTCCAACCCGCGTGCACGGCGGCAATTTCATTAGATTGCGTGCTGACTAGTATAATGGGTAAGCAATCTGCGGTTAGAATGACTAAAGCCTGTTTGACTCGGCGGCTATACACGCCATCACAAGGGGTAGAACTAATATCGTCCTCATCAGCTGATAGAACATTTGAAGAATGTACTTGAGTTAAAAATGGGAGCGGCTTGTAATGTGTTTTATTAAGGGGGAAATCACCGGTTTGCTCCCTAATAGAGCTAATTTCATCAACAATCGCTGTCTGTAAATATTGCGACAAAGCGCGCCGGTTTTTTTCGACCTTTTCTGGCTGATCACCTACATGCTGCGCGAGATTAAATGACGAATAAGCCCCACTACTAAAGCCCCCTGTACGTGTTGTCGTAAAACAAAACACGTTAGCACAAAGGGCTTGTTCAGGGCTTATATACCTCACATTTGGTCGCCGTAACCGTTAAGTTCTGCATCGTCATTTAGTGACTGAAGCAAAGCTTTAAAATCCTCAGGTAGCGGTGTTTTCCAAGTCATTCTTTCGTCGCTTGTGGGATGGGTTAGGGTCAGCTGAATCGCATGTAGCGCTTGACGTTTAAATTCACGCAATGTTGAAGTAAACGCCTCGCTCGCATGTTTTGGCAGGCGAGCTCGGCCGCCATATTGAATATCCCCAACTAAGGGGTGTTTTATGTGCGCCATATGTACGCGTATTTGATGCGTGCGCCCTGACTCAAGTTTTAAACGCAAATACGTGTGCGCTCTAAATTTTTTCTTAACCCGATAATGCGTTACTGCAGGTTTCCCACTTTGTGTGACCGCCATTAAAGTGCGTTTGGTGCTATGACGGCCAATATTCTCATCTACACTGCCGCCTGCAATTAAGTTACCCATTACTACCGCTTCGTACTCGCGTCCCATACTTCTTGATTGCAACTGATCGACCAAGTGAGTTTGAGCAGAAAGCGTTTTTGCAACCACCATCAAGCCGGTAGTTTCTTTATCCAATCTATGTACGATACCAGCTCGAGGGATGTGCTGAATATCAGGCACATGAGCTAATAAAGCGTTAAGTAAGGTACCGCTTTGATTGCCCGCACCGGGATGCACGACTAAACCCGCTGGCTTGTTGATGACGAGTATCTCATCATCTTCGTAAACAACATCCAAATCAATGACTTCTGGCTGATCGCTTACCTGCACCGCTTGCTCAGCATTTATGCGTATCAACTCGCCTCCTTTCATCTTTAGACGAGGTGTATTTACCATCTCGTCATCGACAAAAACACAATCGGCTAATATCCATTCTTTTAATTTTGAACGCGAGTATTCAGGGAACAATTGCGCAATGCATTGGTCTAGTCTTGTATTAAATGCTTCTGAGGGTAATTCGCCCGAAAGCGATATCGATTTGACTTGCTGATTCATAAACAACATTATCGGTTAACGTGATTGCATTATAACAAGCTACGGCAATAAAAGCAGATGTAAGTTTTGGTGCCTGTGTTGGATTAAATGTAGTAAAATAAATAAAAGTCTGTGGTATGAGAAAAAATAAGAATATGAAGGATTGGAAAAATACAGTACTTGCACTTAGCAGTGTATTGTTTATCGGCCTTGCTGGATGCAGCAGCTCCGAAGACGAACAGCGACAAGAAGTTGCAAATCAAGGGGCTAGCGCACTTTACAACCAGGCAAAGCAAAATATGGAAGTCGGTAATTTTGCAGCAGCTGCAGCTACCTTAGGCGCTATTGACTCAAGATTTCCATTTGGACCTTTGTCTCATCAAGTGCAGTTAGATTTAATTTATTGCCACTACAAAACCGGCAATACTGAGCAAACTTTAGCCACTATCGATCGCTTTGTCAGATTAAACCCGAATCATTCTGATGTTGATTATGCTTTGTACATGCGTGGCGTAATGAATATGGAAGAAGACAATAATCTCTTTCAAAACCTGTTAAATGTTGACCGTTCTGACCGAGACCCATCAAAATCGAAAGAAGCCTTTGAAGATTTCAGGCGCTTAATCGAAAAATACCCTGAGTCAAAGTACACAACCGATGCAAAACAGCGCATGTTGGCGATTAAAAATCGTTTGGCAAAATATGAAATTGCCGTCGCAAGATTCTATATGCGCAGAGAAGCGTATGTAGCTTCTGCAAACCGCGGCCGGTATGTGTTAGAAAATTACCCAGACACCCCGCAAATTCGCCCTGCACTAGAAATAATGGTCGCAAGTTACGATGAACTTGGATTGGACGAATTAAGAGAACACGCGGTAAAAACGTTAAAGCTGAACTTCCCTGAGAGTGAGTTTATCCGCTAAATAGACACGTCAAATACTGAAAAAGCAGTCTCTGTGTAAACTAGGACTGCTTTTTTTATGCTTTTGTGGAGACTTTAAAGTAGAGGTTACTGAGCGGATTAATCAGCTTTGCTAGGCCTGTAGTAAACTGAAGTGGTTCATCGATAACACTAAACACGAGACAACCATCTTCACTTGTTGAAATCGGGGTGTGCGTGTGCATTTGATTTAAAGCAACGTAGTCACCCTGCTCATAACAATTTACACCGTCACTAAACTGCCCATTAATAACGAGCGTGAATTCATTTCCGATGTGCGTATGCTCTGGAACGCCTCCACCCTTTTCCATATATATGAAATTAGCAAGATTCTTACCGCCGATTGAAACTGGCGCCTGCCATAGCTTGCCAACAATTTGGGTCCAGCCGCCAACATTGGCAACAAGTCTTTGTAAAGATGGAGGGATAGCGAAAGTCTTGCCGTGCACGTGAATCTGGCTTTGCGTTTGAACAGGCTCATGAGACATTTCACAAGGCGGCCTACTAACGATGGCGTCAAACATGTTGCCAAGCTCATTATCGATATAATTAGCGGTAGTCGTTTCGTGATTAAAAATGTCGTCTGCGGTACTTTCTATTATAGCAGCGACCTTGCTCTGACAACGAGGACACAAATCACAATGCGCTGACACAAGGAGCGCTTCGTTGGGAGCAAGGGAGCCTTGAGCAAAACCGACCAAGGTCTGGTCGGTGGGATGTAACTTAGCCATGCTCTTTTAGCATTTCCTTTAAACGCTGCAATGCAAGGCGGGTTCTTGATTTCACAGTACCAAGAGGAATCTCTAGTTCGTCAGCAACCTCTTGTTGGGATTTACCTTCAATGTAAATTGCTTCTACCACCGCTTTTTGTTTGACCGGCAGGTTATTGAAATATTGACCGACTTCCTCGAGCGTGATTTGCTGGTCGAGGGACACCTCGTTCACGTCAGCAGTCTGCTCACATAAAATTGGCCACATGTCGTCAGAACAAACGTCTTCCTTTCGATTTTGCAACTTTCTTAGCATGTCAAAGCGTATGTTTCTTGCAATAGTAAAAATCCACGTCGACGGAGAACCTTTCTCCGCGTTAAACAAATGTGCTTTCTGCCAAACGTTGGACATTGTATCTTGTACGAGTTCCATCGCTATAGCTTCGTTCCCCATTTGCTTTAAAGCATATGAACGTAAGCGAGGCGCAAAGTAACCGAATACTTTAGAAAACGAGACTTTGCATCGTTGTTTAGCAACAGTGTCTAAATATGCAGACATCTCCGCAGCACAATCTTTCGGTTTGCTAGTTTCTAATCGTTTGTCTTCCAATGGAATTCCAATAAGCATTAACGTCACCATTTGTATGAATTAATATAGGTTGGAATTGAGTATAGCGAAAGTTTTTGAGTGAAATAGTGAAATATATTTAATGTAAGTAATGTTGCGATGAATTGCTTTCGCAGCTAGCGCCTCTGCTACTCTATTAGCTGAGACAAGTACTCAAGCACTTTGTTGCAATCCTGCTGTGCCATGAAGTGTTGTTTCTGCTCTGCGCCGACTGGTAATAATTCTAGCCACCGGTTAACAACCCAAATAGGGTCGTCGAATTTTGGGTTATCGTATAACTGGCTCACTTCAGGGTAGTTTTCAAAGACTTCTTTTAGCCTTTGTTTCATTGGTGCTAGCTCTTCTAGCGGCGTATTACATTGCCAAGCTTTGGCTTCCTTGCATTGAGCTACACGCAAACCATCAGATTGTGTTTCAATATCGGATATCGCTACGCAGTGTTTTCCCTCTATTGTGACTCCCAACAATCCGTCCTCTAAAATATCAAAGTCTATGACTTTGCAATAAGTACCAAGAGGGAATATATGCGTATTGTTCGATTTCTCGCCGGCATTATTAATCATACATATAACAAACCCTGTGTCTGATGCACACACTTCTTTTACCATTCTGGTGTATCTGGGTTCGAAAATTCGCAATGCCATTCTACCCTCAGGGAATATATGGGAAGACAGGGGAAACAACGGCACAGTCATAAAATATTTTCCTGATTTGACAATTATGGGATTTGTACTATGTAGCTAGCTGTAAGGATCGCCGAAGCGGTCAATTAAAAAAAATTAACCTGATGATCTAGGGACTGCTACCTGTAGTAAATAATTTACAAAAGCTCGCAACCTAAGTAATCCATGACTACAATTGAACAGTTCACAACATTTTATACCGACCTTGCAAGTATGCGCGTCGATGCTTTGAAAGACATCTATAGTAAAGATGTAACGTTCATTGACCCGATAGCGTCTCACGAAGGACTGCCGGCGGTAGAAAGTTATTTTTCAAAGCTACTTAAAAACGCAAAATTTTGTGAATTTGACATACACGATGTTCTCAGTACCAAAGATGATGGTTTTTTAGTTAACTGGACAATGCGCTTTACTTCTCAGCGTATTAACAAAGGGAAGCCGGTCGCCGTAGACGGCATTTCACGACTTAAACTCGCAGACAACAAGATCATATTTCATCGCGACTATTATGATTTAGGCCAAATGGTCTATGAGCATGTGCCTCTACTCGGCAGAATAATAAAAAAAATAAAAGGAAGCTTGAGCTAATGAAACGTATCTTGATTACCGGAGCGACTTCAGGGATTGGTGAAGCACTCGCTCAGCACGCTGCAAAACATGGACATCATGTCATAGCGTGTGGGCGCAACGAAGATAAACTCAATGAATTATCAAAGTCAGAAAATATTACGACTTGCCGATTCGATGCAACTAACCCTGAACAAACAAAGGATGTCTTACAAAATATCGACTTTGATATTGCAGTAATTAATGCCGGTACCTGCGAATATGTAGATGTAAAAAATGTCGAACCCGATATGTTTAGGCGAGTTTTTGAGATAAACGTATTTGGCGCGGTTAATGTTGTCACCTCACTGCTTAAAACAGCAAAACGTGGCGACAAAATCGTGTTTGTCGATAGTCTTGCGCGCCTGTTGCCGTTTACTCGTAGTCAAGCATACGGTGGCAGTAAAGCCGCATTACACTACATAGCGAAGAGTTTCGAAGTAGATTTAGCGTCTAGCGGAATTCAAGTGCAAACGGTTTCTCCTGGCTTTGTTAAAACACCGCTAACCGACAAAAACGACTTTCAAATGCCCATGGCTATCAGCGCACACCGCGCGGCTGAGTATATGCTAAGCGGGATATTAAGCGACAAATCAAACGTGTATTTTCCAAAACGCTTCAGTGCTTTTATCAGGTTTCTTAATTTTTTACCTGAGTTTGTGCAGCGTAAGCTTTGTATCAGTATGAGAAGTAAAACTAAGAGAAAAAATAATAATGACTAAACGAATTGCCATTATCGGCAGTGGCATTGCAGGGCTAACAAGCGCATATTTACTCAATAAAAAACACGACATAATGGTGTTTGAAGCCAACGATTATATTGGCGGCCATACCGCCACAAAAAACGTAAGCGTAAACAACAAAGAATACGCGATAGACACAGGTTTTATCGTTTATAACGATTGGACCTACCCCAACTTCATTAAGTTAATGACGCAACTGAAGGTGGCTAATCAACCCACAGAAATGAGCTTTAGCGTTAAAAATAGCAGCACAGGCCTAGAATATAATGGCAACACTATTAATAGTTTATTTGCGCAGCGACGAAACATATTGTCTCCAAGCTTTTGGCGCTTGGTTTTAGACATACTGAAATTTAATAAAGTCTGTAAGCAAGCTATTGAAGATGATATTGACACCAGCAACATCACGCTGATTCAATTTATAAAACAACACAAACTAAGTGATATCTTTGTTCAGAACTACATCCTTCCGATGTGTGCCGCGATTTGGTCCACTAGCTTAGAAGCTTCAGCTAATTTCCCACTAAGTTTCTTCTTGAAATTTTTTAATAATCACGGCTTATTAAATGTCACCAACCGACCTCAGTGGTATACCTTAATTGGTGGTTCATCGAGCTATATTGAGCCATTAACCGCGGATTTTAGAAATAAAATATATTTAAACTCTCCGGTAGAGTACGTAGGTAAAATAGAGAATGGATACCAAGTAAAAACGCCTGATGGCATCAGGGAGTTTGATGAGGTGGTGTTTGCTTGCCACAGTGACCAAGCACTCAAAATGATCAAATTAGAAAGCTTTGACGGTGCCCACAGTCAGAAAGTGTCAAATATTTTAGGTGCGATCCCCTACTCGATGAACGAAGTTGTGATGCACACCGACACCAGCGTACTACCTAAAAGAGAATTAGCATGGGCCAGTTGGAATTATCGTATCACTGGCAGCAAAGATGAAATCAGTAGCCCCGCAGCGGTGACTTACAATATGAACATTTTGCAACGCCTGCAAAGCGATACAACTTTTTGTGTCACGTTAAATAATACAAAAGCCATTGATGCGAACAAGATTCTTGGTACTTACTATTATGCTCATCCTCAGTTCAGCCCTGAAATGGTTGAAGCACAGCAGAAACGAAGCGAAATTTGTGGTAAAGACGGCCTGCATTTTTGTGGTGCATATTGGTATAACGGCTTTCACGAGGATGGCGTGCGCAGTGCTCTGGATGTATGCAAGCGTTTTGGAGTATCGCTGTGACACAAGTTGCACTCGAGAGTGCTATCTATCGCGGCAAGGTATTTCATCAACGTGTGGTACCGAAATTTCACGCCTTCTCCTATGATATATTTTTATACTGGCTGAAGCTTTCAGAACTCAATCACATTGCCAGCAGCGTAAAGCACTTTTCAATGACGAGCGAAAGGCGTGTGTTAGTTAACTTCAAACGCAACGACTATCTGGGCGACCCTGAGCAAAGTCTTGAACAAGCTGTATTGTCTAGAATGTCAGATTTACATGGTAGTGAATTACACGGAGATATTTTTCTTCTTGGACAAGTGCGCACCTTTGGACTCTACTTCAGCCCAGTTAATTTTTACTATCTGCGCAATCCTCAAGGGGTATATACCCACTTGTTAGCCGAGGTATCGAATACTCCTTGGAATCAACGTCACCACTATTTGGTTGATTTATCAGAGCAGAAAGATAGCGCAAAGGCCTTTCATGTATCGCCGTTTAATCCTATTGATATGACATATCATTGGCGGATATCTCAGCCAAATGAGAATCTTCGACTACAATTAATATGTAGTAAAGAAAAGAAGCACTTTGAAGCGTCGATTGATATGCAGCGTATAGCACTGAATTCCAAGACTCTAAAACAAACACTACTGTCTATTCCGAGCATGACCATAAAAACGGTATTCGGCATTTATTGGCAGGCATTAAAACTTTTTGTAAAACGCGTACCCATTTATACGCATTCGTAATGTAAGGAAAATATACATGTCATATGGCGAGCAAACATTATCAACAAGCGACACCATTTCAATGTGGGAACGCGTTTGTCGCTCGATGTTTATCAGTGCATTGAAAAACCTTCCTCAAGGTAATTTAATCATTAAAGAACAAGGAGAAGTCGTTGCATCCTTAGGTGACGAGGGCTCTGAGCTAAAAGCAGAAGTGCATATTTTAGATACCGCGGCTTATCCAAAACTGTTACTCGGTGGAAGCATTGCCTCGGGCGAGACTTTTACCGACAAATTATGGGATAGCCCCAATTTGACAAACGTTATTCGTATTTTCGCTCGTAATTTACCAACGCTAGATACGTGGGAAAGACGCTTTAAATGGCTTACCATGCCGATGGCTAAAATTAAGCACATCGCGAATAATAATTCTCAGACTCAAGCTAAGAAAAATATCGGAGCGCATTACGATTTAGGGAATCGTCTTTACACTAAATTTTTAGATGAATCGATGATGTATTCTGCAGCAGTCTATCCAGACCCTAATGCCAGCCTTGCCGAGGCACAGCAAAATAAACTAAAAACAATCTGCGAAAAATTAAAATTAAGCCCAAATGACCATCTGCTTGAAATTGGCACTGGTTGGGGCGGTCTAGCAGTATACGCAGCGAAACATTATGGATGCAAAGTAACGACCACCACGATTTCAGAAGAGCAATATGCTTGGGCGCAGGATTGGGTAGCGAAAGAAGGTCTTGAACAGCAAATTACCTTACTCAAAAAAGACTATCGACTATTGGAGGGTCAATACGACAAGCTAGTTTCTATTGAAATGATTGAAGCTGTGGGTAAAAAATATCTATCGAATTTCTTCACTAAGTGCTCGTCACTGTTGAAGGATGATGGCCTTATGCTTCTTCAATCAATAACCATCGACGACCGTCGATATGATGGCTATGCCGATAGCGTAGATTTTATTCAAAAACATATCTTCCCTGGTGGATTTTTACCATCCCAGTTTGCAATCAATAAACACGTTAAAAAATATACAGATATGAGTATTCGGGATGTGCACGATATTGGCTTAGATTACGCGCAAACCCTCAAACACTGGTTTGAAGAATTTATGCAACATAAAGCCGTGCTAAACGAAGAGGGTTATGACGAACGATTTATGCGTATGTGGCAATATTATTTAAATTATTGTGAAGGGGGCTTTTTAGAACGCGTGATTAGTACCGCTCAGGTAGTAGTAGCAAAGCCTCAGCATCGCAGTTCCCTTAGCCGAGGCGCTTAATTCACTTAACTTATTAGGGGTCTTGTGTGCTCGACCCCATTATTGAGATTGGCTGAGAATACTTAGGATCACCTTGTGAAATTGTGATTTCTACTCGGCGGTTACGCGCTCTAGCCTCAGCCGTATCCCCTTCGTCTACGGGTTCGTTCGAGGCCTTCCCGATGACTCTCATGCGTGTTTCATCAAAACCATCTGCCATTCTTAGTTCTTCAGCCACTGCGACTGCTCTTTGTGCTGATAAATCCCAATTTGAGCGATATAGCTCATTTGATATCTGCACGCCGTCGCTATGACCTGATATTTCGATGCGACCCGGCATATCGGTCACCAAAGCGCCCAGTTCACGAATAACCGGAACAAATTGTGGCTGTAAAAATGCTGAGCCAGCTGAAAATGAGCCGTTTTCTCTAATTCTGATGACAATTTGCTGTCCCAAATTTTCAACATCTACGGCCCCGTCTTTGATTTCTTTCTGCATCAATTCTTGTACTTTTTTCAGCTGCTTTTCTAACTGCTCTTGATTGGTCGCAGAAGAACCCGCCGATGCAGTCTCATTTGCAGTATTTGCCGACTGTCCGCCTCGTAACTGCCCTCGTTGTGTTTGACGACCACCTGCTGAAGCGTCATCGCCTTCTTGGAAGTTCAGCATTGGTTTTGTAATATCTTGTGTGACTTGTTGCACCGTTTCGATAGGAGTAGGATCGGGTTTTCCGGGTCTAAACTCTAACGCAACTACGCTTGTGCCTTTAGGAATATCTTTAAGCTCTATTTTATTTTGTACACCAAAAGCGAACTTCATTGAGCCCGCGATTTGCTTAAACTTTTTTACATCCATTTCGGAAAATGAGAGAAGCAGTACAAAGAAACACATCAACAAAGACATTAGGTCGGCAAAGGTACCCATCCATGCAGGGAGCCCCTCGGGGGGACATTTTGGGCATTCGTCTTCCATTACTCTTTATCCTCCGCTGTACCGCGTTTGCCTTCTGCGATGTAACCTTTAAGAACGCCCTCAATAACCCGCGGATTTTGACCATCTGCAATACCTAAAATCCCATCCAGAATAAGGCTTTGATTCAGCTTCTCTTCGGCTGCGCGCACACCGAGCTTAAATGCAATAGGTAGACACACAATGTTAGCTAACATTGCGCCATACAAAGTGGTGAGCAGCGCAACGGCCATCGCAGGTCCAATTGCTTTTGGGTCATCCATGTTTGAAAGCATCGCAACCAAACCAATAAGTGTACCTATCATGCCCATAGCAGGAGCAACGTCCCCTAAAGATTTGAAAATTACGGCACCAGCGTCATGACGCTCTGAAGTATTGCTGATGTCTTTTGCCATCGTGGTTCGAACGACCTCAACATCGTGGCCATCCACTAGCATGTCCACACCTTTTTGCATGAAGCTGTTTTCTATCTCGGCTTCTTCCAATGCTAAAAATCCGCCTTTACGAGCAGCGTCTGCCATCTCAACGATTTTTTGAATAAGTTCTTCTGGAGATTGGATTTTAAAGGCAAAAGCTTTCGCGGCGACTTTTCCAGCACCTAAAAATTGTGCCAGTGGGTACTGCATTAATACAACAAATACAGAGCCGCCAAATACAATAAGTACAGATGGAACATTGAAGAAAATGCTTAAATCGCCACCTAACACCATCGCCATGACGACAAAACCAAGCGCACCAATGAGGCCGATTAGTGTTGCTAAATCCACAGTGGACTCCTCTACCTGAAACTAGTTTAATGAATATATTTCTATAAGAGGGTTAACGGCAACTTAACGTTAATCTTTATGCTAAATGCTAATCAAATTTACCCCTTGTACAAAAGCCGTTCATGGCCACGTATATTCGTCTTGTGAAACCGTGATAATGATTGAATTTGCCCGGTAGGTTAGGTATTGTTTAGGCCTCAAATTAAGGGGTAAGAAAAGACGATGAGCGCTGAAGACTTAAGCTTTGAAAAGGCGATGGAAGAGTTAGAAAATATCGTGAATAAAATGGAACAAGGTGACATTAGTTTAGAAGCGTCATTACAAAGCTTTGAACGCGGTATCGCCCTCGCTAGACGCAGTCAAACTTTGTTAGAGCAAGCGCAACAGAAAGTGCAAATGCTTAGTGAGAATGGGCAAAGTCAAACGCTTGAAGACTTTCAAGCACCTGATTAAGAGCATCTATGCAGCAGGAATTATTAGCACTTCAGACGCAAACCAAAGCGGCGGTAGAACAAAGCTTTACGGATTACAGAAAGAAACAAGGCTTCTGTGATAGTGCGTTGATGAAGGCCATGGAGTACGCTCTTTTTAACGGAGGTAAACGAGTCCGTCCTCTGTTGATTTCACTTGTTGCAAACATGCTCGACGGTGAGCAACAAGATATCAATGCCGTTTCACTCGCAGTAGAATGCATTCATGCCTACTCCTTAGTTCATGACGACTTGCCTGCTATGGATGATGATGCCCTGCGACGAGGCAAACCTACCTGTCATATAAAATTTGATGAAGCCACCGCCATTTTAGCGGGCGACGCATTACAAACCCTAGCATTTGATGTCTTGGCGAATGCTGATATGAGCGACTTTGCTAACGCACAACGCATACACTTAATTAAAGAGCTAAGTAAGGCTAGTGGTGCACAAGGTATGTGCGAGGGACAGAGTTTAGATTTGATTGCAACAAATCAGAGTATTGGCTTAGAAGCGCTAAACCAGCTTCATGATTTAAAGACAGGCGCCCTATTAAAAGCCTGTGTCCGAATGGCGTCAATTATATGCGAGCGAGCCGCGCCGGAAGACATAACATTTCTTAGCAAATTTGCATATCATATTGGTTTAGCGTTCCAAATTCAGGACGACATCTTAGATGTAACCTCTGATACTCAAACCCTTGGTAAACCCCAGGGCTCCGACCAAGCAAACAACAAAAACACCTTTGTAAGTAAGCTTGGGCTTGACGGTGCAAAGGCAGAATTATCCTCACATCACAAACAAGCGCTACACGCGCTGAGCACTTTACCGTACAATACACGCTACTTAACACTATTTGCTGATTACATGCTTACGCGAACTTTTTAAGCGGTAACACCATACAAACATTACGATTGAGAAGAAAACAATAAGCATGACCTTAGACCTTTCCCATTATCCGCATTTGGCAAAAGCGAATATTCCTAGTGAATTACGCCAGCAACCAAAACACAACTTAAAGCTGATCTCCAAAGAGTTGCGTCAGTTTTTACTCAACTGTGTAAGCCAGAGTAGCGGACACTTTGCATCTGGCCTCGGCACAGTTGAGCTTACCGTTGCCTTGCATTATGTATATAACACACCATTCGATCGCTTAATTTGGGATGTGGGTCATCAAGCTTATCCACACAAAATTCTGACCGGTCGACGTGAGAAAATGACTACCATTCGTCAAAAGAATGGTCTACACCCCTTTCCGTGGCCTCCTGAGAGTGAATATGACACCTTTGCAGTGGGGCATTCATCAACCTCAATTTCTGCCGCACTTGGAATGGCAATTGCCGCTGATAAAGAGAATAAAGGCCGCAAGGTTGTTGCAGTAATAGGTGATGGCGCACTTACCGCCGGCTTAGCATTTGAAGCACTAAATCATGCCGGTGATATCGCCAAAGACTTGATTGTTATATTAAACGATAATGAAATGTCGATTTCTGAAAATGTTGGAGCGCTTAACAGTCACCTTGCGCGCTTACTCACCGGTTCTTTTTTTAATACTATCCGCGATGGCGGTAAAAAGATTTTAAGCAACATTCCTCCAATTAAAGACCTAGCCAGTAAAGCTGAAGAACATATAAAAGGGATGGTCGTGCCGGGAACCATTTTTGAAGAGCTCGGTTTTAGATATATCGGTCCGATTGACGGTCACGACGTTGACACAATGGTCGAAACACTTAGCAATATGCGTAAGATGTCTGGGCCACAAATACTGCATGTTGTCACAAAAAAAGGCAAAGGTTACGAGCAAGCTGAACAAGACCCAATTAAGTGGCACGCTGTACCTAAATTTGACCATACCACAGAAAAATTACCGGTCAGTAAACCGGGTAACCCAAGCTTTTCTGCAATATTTGGTAGTTGGTTATGCGATATGGCAGAGCAAGATAAAGAGCTGGTTGCGATTACGCCGGCCATGCGTGAAGGCTCCGGAATGGTCAAGTTTTCACAACGCTTTCCAGAGCAATACATTGATGTCGCTATTGCTGAACAACACTCAGTAACACTTGCTGCAGGCCTCGCTCGCGAGGGTAAAAATGCGATAGTCGCGATATACTCTACGTTCTTACAACGCGCTTACGATCAACTTATTCATGATGTCGCGATCCAAAATTTGCCAGTCCTATTTGCTATTGACCGAGCTGGAATTGTTGGTGCAGACGGCCCTACACACCAAGGTGCCTTTGACATCAGCTTTTTGCGCTGCATACCAAACATGATCATCATGACGCCTGCCGATGAAGCTGAATGCCGCAATATGCTCTACACAGGACATAAAGCCAATCAGCCAGTCAGCGTTCGCTATCCGAGGGGGGCGGGGATTGGCGCTAAACCTGAACAAGCTATGGAAATCATTCCGCTGGGCCAATCTCGCAGTATCATTGAAGGTAAAAAAGTCGCAATATTAAACTTTGGTACACTATTTCCAGAAGCGAAAGCAGCCGCTGAGAAACTAGGGGCGACCCTAATCGATATGCGTTTTGTTAAACCCATTGATGAAACTGCTATTTTACAAGCGGCTGAGCAGCACGAGTTGTTAGTGAGCTTAGAAGATGGTGCCATTGAAGGCGGTGCAGGCAGTGCAGTCAGTCAGGTACTACAGCGCCATAAAGTGTTGTGTCATGTGCTAAACCTAGGCCTTCCTGATACCTTTATTATGCAGGGCACGCAACAAGAGATGTATGCAGAGTTAGGCTTGGATTCACAAGGAATTATCGAGGCCATTAAAGCATTTTAATGGCTTAATCTTTTACAAGATTAACCACTGCATATACACAATGACATGCAAACACACGCAGGCCATTGCGCCTGCCAGAATGTCATCGAGCATTATCCCAAAGCCACCATGCACTTTCTTATCGCATAAGCTGATTGGCCATGGCTTTAAAATATCAAAGAAACGAAAGAGTAAAAACCCTATCGCCAGTGTGAGCGGGTTAATCGGGATGGCGATAAATACTACCATCATACCTGCGATTTCATCCCATACTATCGAACCATGATCATGCAAACCTAATGCATCGCTGGTTTTTTGGCAAAACCGAATACCGATGATAAAACAGAGTATAGTGACAAATACGAACCAAAAAACCGAGAGATGAGACATGGCGATAAGCAGAGGAAGAGCCGCTAAGGAGCCAAAGGTGCCTGGCATAAATGGTACTAGCCCTGAACCAAAGCCAAGACCCATGAAATGATCTGGATTGCGCAAAGAAACGCGCTGTCTTAACTGCTTATCCATTGTAAATAGCCTATTTAGAAGTGCTGATAACCTCTACCTTCAATTGCAGCAAAAGAGAAAGGTTGGTCATTTAAACGCAAATCAAGCTTTCCTGTTGCACCTGTAATTTGACCAATACAGGTCACCGGTAAATGGTAATTGGCCATCGCGGTTTCCATGCTGACTCTATGTTCTTCAGGAATAGTAAAAAGTAGCTCATAGTCATCACCACCGGTGCACGCTAAGGTCAAAGCCTGCTCTAAATCTGAAATATTGTTTCCAATAGCCTCTGATATCGGAAGCTTGTCTAGGTGCACTAGGGCGCCAACTTCTGAACATTCAAGGATATGTGCTAAGTCTTGTAACAAACCGTCCGAGATATCAATACATGCAGTTGCCAAGCGTCGTAATGTGGTACCTGCAAGCACTCTAGGGGTTGGAAAACCATGACGGTCTGTTAGGTACTTGCGGTCTTGCTGATTACTAATATCTAATTTGTTAGTTAAACATGCTAGTCCGGCTGCGGCGTCTCCAAGCGTACCAGTAGCAAATAGCCAATCACCTGGCTTAGCGCCGCTCCTGCTTAAAATGCTCTCGGGAGGAACGAAACCTTGCGCAGTAATAGTAACCGCACGCTTGCCTTTAACCGTATCACCGCCAATTAGCTGAATTGAAAAATACTGCGTGAGCTCATTTATTTTTTTGGAAAATGCTTTTAACCAATCTGCATCCGCATCGGGGATAGACAAAGATAAGTTAATCCAAGCAGGCTCTGCGCCCATTGCAGCTAAATCACTTAAATTTACTGCTATGGCTTTATGCGCTACCGATTCAGGACTTGCACTTGCTAAAAAATGCACTCCTTCAAGCAGTGTATCGGTGGTCGTGGCAAGATATTGGCCCTGTGGTACTTGCGTAATAGCGGCATCGTCACCCACACCTAACACAACATCTTTGCGCACAAAGCTAGGAGATGAAAAAAAATCTCTGATTAAAGCAAACTCGTCCAAAGCTATCTTCTTTCGTCTTTTCTTAAGGTTTTAACTGCTTTATCAAGTGCACCATTAATAAATTTATGGCTTTCTTCAGCACCAAAGGTCTTCGCCAACTCAATAGCTTCGTTGATAACCACCTTAAAAGGTGTGTCCATGCGATGCAGCAACTCAAAAGTTGCCAACCGCATAATCGACTTCTCGATAGGGTCAAGCTCTTCAGGTAAACGACCTAGATAGGCCTTGTAAGCTTTATCAATGGCATCTGGGTCTTGGCTAACGCCTTGCAATATGGCTTGAAAGTAATCCATGTCGACTTTTGACATGTCGTTTGTAGTAGCAATACTAAGCTCTACTTGCTGCATATCGTTACCGCTCATCAAGTAGCTGTAGAGCCCTTGGAGAGCGAGTACTCTAGCTTGTTTTCTATGCGCGGGTTTCACTATAAGCTTCCGTTTATAGCCGAGACAACATTCACCATCTCAAGGGCACTTAACGCCGCTTCGCCACCTTTGTTTCCAGCTTTAGTACCTGAACGCTCAATAGCTTGCTCAATACTGTCGGTAGTAATAACGCCAAAGGCAACAGGAATACCAGCATCTAAAGATACTTGGGCCAGTCCCTTATTACACTCACCAGCGACAAAATCAAAATGCGGAGTACCGCCTCTGATCACGGCGCCAATCGCAATAATCGCATCAAACTTACCCTGCTCTGCAACCTTTTTTGCTGCAAGCGGCATTTCGTAAGCACCAGGTACTCTTACAACCGTAATGTCGTCTGGGTTTACCTCACCATGACGCTCTAGGGTGTCAAGGGCGCCCTCTAACAAGCTTTCAACAACAAAGCTGTTAAAACGTGCAACTACAATGGCAAATTTCTTGCCGGTGGCGCGTACATTACCTTCAATTACGTTCATGCGATTAGCTCCTGTAAAAATCGGCGCAAAGTATAGCACATAAGGACCATGTGATGAGAACTTTTACGCCTTTGTATATGTGACTCTTATATTGTTACTCACTTAAAGCCTTAGCCTGCGATAAAAGAGTAAGCGAAAATATCAGTATTTATGTTAATCGTGGATGTATTGTACAACCTCAAGACCATAGCCAGACAATGCTGAATATTTAATTGGCTTACTTAGCAAGCGCATTTTTTGGATGCCTAAACTTGCTAAAATTTGGCTCCCCACGCCAACTGTTCGCGACGAACCTTCCCAAGTTTTGCCTTTGGCAATTTGATCACTATCTTCTGCTTCGAATTGTTTCAGCTGCCCTTCAACGTCTTCGTGTTTGCCCAAAAGCACAAGCACCCCACCCTCATCATGAATACGTTTCATTGCGTCCTGCAAGGGCAATGAACGGTTTATTGCCCTAGTTGAACCCAATAGGTCACTTAAGGTATTGTGCAGGTGAACACGCACTAAGGTTGGCTCATTTGGCTGTATGTCGCCCTTTTTAAGAACAAAATGAAGCTGCTCATCAATCACGTCTTTATAGGTAATTAATTCGAATTCTCCGACCGTTGTCGGCAGGCGGCATGTTGCCACTTTTTCGATGGTCGTTTCGTTTAAATTTCGATACTCAATTAAGTCGGCAATTGTGCCTATCTTTAAGCCATGCTTTTGCGCAAACACCTCTAGTTGTGGTCGACGAGCCATCGTCCCATCATCGTTTAATATCTCAACGATGACTGCCGCAGGCTCACATCCGGCTAGCCGAGCCAAATCAACACCTGCCTCAGTGTGCCCAGCGCGATTTAATACACCACCCTCTTTAGCAATAAGCGGAAATATATGACCCGGTTGCACGATATCATCTGCTACTGCGTCCGAAGCGACGGCCGCTTGAATAGTGCGAGCACGGTCTGCAGCAGAAATCCCCGTGGTGACGCCTTCTCTGGCTTCTATAGATACCGTAAAATTCGTTGAAAATTGCGCACTGTTTTTATCGACCATTAGAGGGAGCTTCAAACGCCTGCACCTATCGGTTGTCATTGGCAGGCAAACCAGTCCTCGAGCATGGGTGACCATAAAGTTAATGGTCTCTGCGCTAACATGCTCGGCAGCCATAATAATGTCGCCTTCATTTTCTCGGTCCTCGTCATCCATCAAGATGACCATTTTACCTTGTTTAATGTCGTCAATAATTTCTTGTGTGCTGTTAAGTGCCATTCTACTGCCTTTGTGTGTGTATCAATTCAGGGGTGACTTGCACACCCGTTTGCGCTAACTAACGCCTTATTTATTGCCTATTTTAAGTAGCCATGCTCCGCTAAAAACGACATGCTAATGTCTGACTTATCAGTATCTGCGGCTTTATCTCCAAGCATTAAGCGCTCAAGGTAGCGTGCAATAACATCTACCTCAAGATTGACTTGTGTTCCGAGCTGATAATGACCTATCACGGTTTCTTTTAACGTGTGTGGAATTAACCAGAGCATAAATGACGCACCTTTTACCTCATTTACCGTTAAGCTAACACCATCAACGGTAATAGAGCCCTTGTGTGCGATGTACTTGGCCAGTTCTTTTGGTGCTTTTACCCACACCTCTACATAGCGGGCGTGCTCGTTAATCGCTTCCACTGTTCCCACGCCATCAACGTGGCCTGACACTATATGTCCACCAAAACGACTATCTGGGCGCATTGCCTTTTCAAGGTTTACCGAACTTCCACTCTGATAATGCGCAAAACCGGTATATTTGATTGTTTCAGCCGACACATCTGCCTTGTAATAATCTTCGCCCTTTTCAACCACTGTCAAACAAACGCCGTTTGTGGCGATACTATCGCCAAGGTGCACATCACTCATATCCAACTTGCCAACCTGTACGGTAAGTCTTATATCATGGCCTAAATTGTCAAGAGACGAAATTTTGCCAACAGCTTCTATGATTCCAGTAAACATACGCTCAACTTCTGTTATATGTAATTACTTACTCTAGCGCAGCAAGTAATTAATTTTAATATCGGGGCCAATTTGCTTAACGCTCGAAACCTTGGCTTCGATGGCCTCATGTAAATTATCTTTTGTGCGGGTTGCGACAAGCTCCATCGCATTTGTACCAAGAAGCTTTGGTGCCATATAAAGCACTAATTCATCCACTAAATGAGCATCTAACAAGGCGCCTGCTAGTTTTGCCCCGGCCTCAACCCAAACTCGATTGATTTGTTTGCGTCCTAAGTCATCAAGCATACGTGCTAAGTCGATATGTCGCCCATTTTTACCTGTATCAAATTGTATTTGTGTAACGTTATCGCAGGAAAGCTCATGATTGAGGAGGGTATTGTAAATTAATGTTGGTTGACCGTCGGTAATCAGGTTTAAGCTCCGATGTAGTTGATTTTTACCATCGACAATTACTCTTAATGCTTGTGCTTCTCTTGCTTTAAACTGCTGTGCTATTGCTGACGGTAATTCATCACTGCGAATATTAAGACGCGGATTATCGGCTAACACGGTGCCTGAACCACTTAAAATAGCACAGGATTTAGCACGTTCGATTTGCACATCTTGGCGCGCCTCTGCAGACGTTATCCACTGACTTTTACCATTATGAAGGGCCGTTTTGCCGTCTAGACTCGCAGCAAGTTTGACAATAACGTAAGGCTTTTGGGTACGCATTCGCGTGAAAAACCCCGTATTTAAAGACTCCGCAGAAGGCTGCATTAAGCCGCAATCTACCTGAATGCCAGCGTCTTTAAGCATCGCAATACCATTACCAGCAACCGTTGGGTTAGCGTCTTGACCAGCAATGACAACGCGCCGCACCCCGGCCTCAATTAAAGCCTTAGCACAAGGTGGTGTTCTGCCATAGTGAGAACAAGGTTCGAGGCTCACGTATGCGGTCGCCCCTTTTGCTTTAACGCCAGCTTGCAAGAGTGCATGCACTTCAGCGTGGGGAGTACCTGCTTTGATATGAAAGCCTTCTCCTACTATCTGATTTTCTGGGGAGACGATAACACAGCCCACTGCAGGATTGGGTGTAACCGAATATTGGCCTTGCTGGGCCAAACGAATGGCTCTTGCCATATTCTGAGCATCATCTGCGCTAGCATTAGCAAAAATCGCGTTCGTATTCATCGTGTATTATTGTGGCTCTTTCATTGTGGCTCTTTCGACAAGCGCGCAATTTCTTCACCAAATTCTTTTACGTCCTCAAAAGACCGGTAAACTGAAGCAAACCTTACATAGGCGACTTTATCTAATTTTTTCAGTGCGTCCATTATCAATTCGCCTACAAACTCACTATTGACCTCTCGTTCACCTGTTGCTCGTAGTGACGCTTTGATATTGAATACACACTGTTCAATTGACTCAATGCTCACAGGGCGTTTTTCGAGTGCACGCTGCAGCCCGGCCATTAGCTTTTCTTCGTTAAATGGTTCTCTTGTATGATCGCGTTTTACAATCCTTGGCATAACAAGCTCTGCTGCCTCAAAGGTGGTAAAACGTTCTGCGCACTCAACGCATTGGCGTCTGCGTCTCACTTGCGCACCATCTGACACTAGGCGTGAATCGATAACTTTTGTTTCTTGCGCCGAACAAAACGGACAAAACATAGGTATTCCTATTTAGATACAAGCTTTTACACTATCGATTATACGTTAAAAACTAACGCGATAGCATGACTTGTACTTATGATTTATGCAAAAGCAGTAACGCGGGTGCCAATAAACGTTAAAAGCCGGACTAAGCCGACTTTTTGAACACGTTGTACCTTTCTTAAGTTTCGCCGTAGTCGGCTTATACTAGCGGTGCGAGTAAATTATTCGCCGTATACCGGAAACTTCTCACATAGCTGAACCACTTCGCTTTTGACTCTCTCAATTACGGCTTCATCGCCAAGGTTGTCTAGCACATCACAAATCCACGTTGACACTTGTTTCGCTTCAGCTTCTGCAAAGCCTCTACGAGTGATAGCTGGCGTACCGATACGCAAACCACTCGTTACAAATGGAGAGCGAGGGTCGTTCGGTACAGAGTTCTTGTTTACCGTAATATTCGCACTACCCAGAGCTGCATCAGCGTCTTTACCGGTGATGTCCTTGTCAATCAAGTCTAACAAAAACAAGTGGTTGTCGGTGCCGTTAGATACAATTTTATATCCTCTCGCTTGCATCACCTCAACCATAGCTTTAGCATTTTTCAATACTTGCTTCTGATACACTTTAAAATCGTCAGATAAGGCTTCTTTGAAAGCAACTGCTTTTGCCGCTATCACATGACACAAAGGGCCACCTTGATTGCCAGGAAATACTGAGCTATTAAACTTCTTATATAAAGTTTCATCGCCACATGCTGATAAAATCAAGCCGCCACGAGGACCCGCAAGCGTTTTATGCGTAGTGGTAGTAACTACATGCGCATGAGGAATTGGGCTTGGATATTCGCCCGCCGCAACTAAACCGGCAACATGCGCCATATCTACTAATAAATAAGCACCTACTTTATCAGCGATTTCTCTGAAACGTGCCCAATCAACAATACCCGAATATGCTGAAAAGCCTCCAATAATAAGCTTAGGTTTATGCTCAAGCGCTAAAGCCTCAACCTGCTCGTAATCAATAATACCTGTTTCAGGGTGCAAACCATATTGTACGGCGTTATAGGTTTTACCAGAGAAGTTTACGTGCGAACCATGCGTTAGGTGTCCGCCGTCTGCTAGACTCATACCTAATACAGTATCGTTTGCTTCAATCAGCGCCATAAACACTGCGGTATTTGCCTGCGAACCAGAGTGAGGTTGTACATTGGCATAATCACAGCCAAATAATTGTTTTGCTCGCTCAATCGCTAAATCTTCAGCGATATCAACGTATTCACAACCACCATAATATCGTTTGCCCGGATAGCCCTCAGCATACTTGTTGGTAAGCTGTGAACCTTGCGCCTCAAGCACACGTGGGCTGCAGTAGTTTTCTGAAGCAATAAGCTCTATATGATGCTCTTGGCGCTGCTTTTCTTTTTCCATAGCATCGGCTAATTCAGGATCAAATTCGGCGATAGTCATATTGCTAGATAACATGTTTTCTCCTCAAAGGGCGGGCGGCCGGTTGTCGGCTTAGCAGATAATTAGTATTACAGGTAGATGTGGCTAGATTTTCAAAATCCGCGATATTTTTTCGTCGAGTATTTTAGCCGATTTATAGGCTTTGTATAGAGCTTAAGACAAATTAAATCTAGGGTGCTGTCAAGACACCCTGTCGTGAGCTTTATTTTAGTTTTTATGGGCGTTTTCTAGAGCTTTTACACGCGTATAAAGTTTATCGATTGTGCGCAATTGTACTGTGTTCTTTTGCCATTCTCGGGTTGGCACAGCGGGAATGCCTGACGAGTACACACCACTTTGCGTAATATCTTTGGTAATCATTGAAAAGCCTGTTACCTGCACGTTGTCACAAATGCTAATATGCCCGTTAATCCCAACACCACCGGCGATCACAACATATTTTCCGATGGTAACGCTACCTGCAATACCAGTAGCACCGCAGATACATGAATGATCGCCCACTACGCAGTTATGACCAATTTGAACCATGTTATCGACAATACAGTTTTTACCAATAACCGTGTCATCAAGTGCTCCTCTATCGATGCAGGAATTTGCCCCTACTTCGGTATCATCACCAATACTTACGCTGCCTGTTTGTGGAATTTTAAGCCATTGACCTTTATCATTTGCATAGCCAAAGCCATCTGCTCCAATGACCGCGCCGCTATGGATCGACACATTTTTTCCAAGTTTAACACCGTGGTATAGAGTCACATTTGCTCTCAAGTTACATCCCGCTTTTAGCTGACATCCCTCACCTACAAAGCTACCTGCACCGATGCTAACATTGTCGCCAATTACTGCATTTTTGCTCACTGTTGCACCGGCAGCAATCGCTACATTTTTACCAATTGTTGCACTTGGGTCTAGATATGCCGCTGGTGATATTTCAGCAGTTTGTACAGGAGTAGAATCTAGTAACTTCGCAGCAAGCGCAAATCCAACATACGGGTTTGCATGCACAATCGCGTTACCCGTAAACTGTTCCGCCTGGGATGTTGTTAAAATAACAGCGCCAGCCTTTGTGGTGGCTAGTTCGCTTGCATACTTTGAATTTGCAAGAAAAGAGAGATGTTCAGGTTGTGCATTCGCCAAGGTCGCCATACCAACAACATTATGATTTGCGTCGCCTACGACCTCACCACCTATGTGCTCAGCAATGGTTTGAAGAGACAAAGTTGTTGTCGCGTTAGTATGCGGAAAATCATTCATAAAGTGTGGTTCCCTTTAATTAATGTAATAAAAAAGCTCAAAAAGCACGCTTGCTTGATAAGACAAACTGCGGCAATCTGTTTTTATCAAAGTACGACTGTGCTTAAATAATATGTCATAAATAGTAGCATAATTTTTATTAAGCGGAACTGCCGATAAGTGGTGTAATCAATGGTTTAAGTCGATTACAATGAGGGTAAATAAAACACAATTAATATAAGAGATTATTATGGCTCAGTTTGTTTATAGCATGCATCGTGTCGGAAAAGTGGTTCCGCCAAATCGCCACATTCTTAAAAACATTTCTTTAAGCTTTTTTCCGGGCGCCAAAATTGGTGTGCTGGGCTTAAACGGTTCAGGTAAATCAACCCTACTTAAAATAATGGCCGGCCTTGATACCGATATAGAGGGTGAAGCAAGACCTCAGCCCGGATTAAAAATAGGCTATTTAGCACAAGAACCTAAGCTCAACGAAGCCAAAGATGTCCGCGGCAATATTGAAGAGGCTGTCGCCGATGTTGTGCACGCTCTCAAACGCTTAGATGAGGTATATGCAGAATATGCAGCTGAAGGCGCTGATTTTGATGCTTTGGCTAAAGAGCAAGGTGAACTTGAAGCGATTATTCAAAGCAAAGACGGGCACAATCTCGATAATGCCTTGGAACGAGCCGCTGACGCGCTTCGACTGCCGCCCTGGGATGCTGATGTGACGAAGTTATCGGGCGGTGAGCAACGCCGCGTGGCATTGTGTAAATTATTACTCGAAAAACCAGAAATGCTCTTACTCGATGAACCGACTAACCACCTAGATGCTGAATCAGTGGCTTGGTTAGAACGCTTCTTACACGATTATGAAGGCACCGTCGTTGCGATTACCCACGATAGATATTTTCTCGACAATGTCGCAGGTTGGATATTAGAACTAGACCGCGGCGAAGGGATCCCTTGGGAAGGCAACTACTCTAGTTGGCTAGAGCAAAAAGATGCGCGACTAGAACAAGAAGAACGCGCTGAAAATGCCCGCCAAAAATCTATCAAGCAAGAGCTTGAATGGGTGCGCAGTAATCCAAAAGGTCGTCAAGCGAAAAGCAAAGCCCGTATGGCAAAATTTGAAGAGCTTAATACCAACGACTACCAAAAGCGTAACGAAACCAATGAGTTATTTATTCCTCCCGGCGAACGTCTTGGTGAAAAAGTCATTGAAGTGAATCATCTCATTAAGTCTTATGGCGATAGAATGCTCATCGACGACTTGAGTTTTAAAGTGCCTAAAGGCGCCATCGTGGGTATTATCGGGCCTAATGGTGCGGGTAAATCCACCTTGTTTAAAATGTTAACCGATGCTGAGAAAGCCGATTCAGGTGATATTGATGTAGGTGAAAGCGTACAAATTGCCAGTGTTGATCAGTTTAGAAACAATATGGATGAAGACGCTACAGTATTCCAAGAGCTTTCTGAAGGTCAAGATATTATCAAAATTGGGAGCTTTGAGATTAATAGTCGTGCGTATTGTTCGCGCTTTAACTTTAAGGGAAGTGAGCAGCAAAAGTTTGTGAAAGATCTTTCTGGCGGCGAGCGCAATCGATTGCATTTGGCAAAGCTATTGAAAGCTGGCGGCAATACACTTTTACTCGATGAGCCAACAAACGATTTGGACGTTGAGACCCTGCGAGCACTAGAGAATGCTATTTTAGAATTTCCTGGTTGCGTAATGGTGATATCGCATGATCGCTGGTTTTTAGATCGCATCGCCACGCACATAATGGATTATCGTGATGAGGGTAAGATTAATTTTTATGAAGGGAATTACACTGAATATGCCGCGTGGCTAAAAGACACCTATGGCCAAGATGTTGTTGAACCACATCGTTTAAAATATAAGAAAATATCATAAGGACTAATGTTGGCGTTACCTATATAACGCCAACATTGTTTTCAGTTACTGATTTAGGTGAGCGTAAACAGCTCTAAGACTGCGCTGAAAAGCGACTTTGATTGACGGCCATCGAATAGATACATTGTCGACCATTCCATCTCTACAATCGTTTTCAACACTATGCATCAGCTCCATCAACGGCTCAGAGTTAATCAACTCAGCCAAACGCAACAACTTTAATGAATGTGCTCGCGTGCCGCCCAAATCATTCGCCATTATTGACACTTCAGCCTGGCTAACGTGTTCTTCAATATCATCCATCAGCTTGTTAAGCGCAACGGGTAGAGATGCCATGGGAGGATGCCCTTGCAAATACACAAGCAGGTTAAACCAAATTTCTGGTTTTTCAGGTAACGGTAGGCGTTCAATTTCTGGACGTGCCACCTGCGTTGTTGCATTTTCTTGTGCAACCTGTTCAAGCTCTTGCTTGTGCTTGGCAAGTAATGCGGCCTCTTGCTCTTTAAGTTGCTCTTTGCTCGCTTGTAACTCTTTCTCAGCTTGACTAAGGGCATCTGAAGTATCGTTGAGTTTTTGATCGCTTTGAGCCGCAGATTCTTCAAGGGATTTGAGCTTTTGTTGCAAGGCATCATAGTCTTGATTTTGCTGCGCAAGACTTTGCTTGCTTTGCTCATATTGCGCTTCCATCTCTGCTAGTTTCTCAGCAAGTACCTTTTGCTTTTCTTGGGTTTGTTCCAAAATAGCATTTTCTTTGTGAGCCAAAGACTGTTGTTGCGCTTCCATTTGCTGCATTAAGTCTTTTTCTTCACCCTCTTTGCTTTCAATGTGCGCCTGTAAATCTTTTAGTTGTACCTGTGCGGCTTCAAACTTATCTTGCAAGTTTTGTTGCTCTGCCTGATTTTTCTGCATGGCAGCTTCTGCCGCTTTTAGAGCTTCAACTCTTTCATCGAGGGAGCGCTGCAACTCTTGATTCTGAGACTGCGCTTTACTCAAATCCTCTTGCAATTGATTACGCTGAGTTTCAATTTCTTGTTGATGTACCAGCCATGTCTCTTCGTTATCATTAATCACTTGCTTTTGCTGTTTAGACTCAGCTTTTATTGCCTCTAGCTCGGTATTGAGTTTTGCAAGAAGCTCATTGTGTTGTTTTTTGTCTAAGACTTCTTTATCAGAAGTAGATTGTAGGGCATCAATCGATGCTTGCGAGTGAGCGAGTTTCTCAAGAGTTGCATCTAATTCATCCTGCAAACGCATTTGCAAGCTTTGCATATCCTCTTTCTCTTGCTGAGAACTGCTCTCTAAGCTTTCTAGGTCTTTTTCAAGCTTCTTTAAATGATCCATTTTTTGATCTAACTCAGCTTGCACCTGACTGTCGCGCTCTTCTAACATCGTATGCTGAGTTAAGGCCTCTTCTGCTGCTTTTTTCTGGGCCTGTAATTGCTCATTGAGTTGTTGGGCGTTGTTAGATGCATCACTCAGCTCAGATTCAAGAGCAAGTTTCTCCTCGTTTACTGCTTGTAACTCTTGGTCTTTGAGAGTGATTTGCTCGCGCATATCTTCCACCAAGCTAGCTAACTCTCGTAACTCTTGCTCAACCGCTTCTTTTTCAGCTTTAAGCGATTGCGCTTGTTCATCGCTCGATTTGAGTGCTTCTTGAGTTTGCTGATACCGGGCCTCAGTTCCCTCTACCTCTTCAGTTATTTTTTGGCGCTCTTCTCTTAATGTGAGCACTTCGCTGGCGGCAAGCTCTAATTCATCATTGAGTTTTGCATTACGCTGCTCAGCGTCTTCTAGGCTTTTCACGCTTTCTTCACGCTTTAGCTGTAAGGCTTGTAAGCTTTCACTCACCTCATCAAAGTTTTGTTTTACTTGTTCATATTCTGTCTGAGTATGTACTAAGTCCTCTTGAGCCTTACTAAGCGCTTCTTCGGTATTAAGAAGTTTACTGTTTTTATCGCTTAATGCCTCTTGGGCACTGTGCAGTTTGTTTTGTCGTTGACTTAGTTCGCCGTCGATAAAACGGTGCAATACACTCGCCCTATTTATTACATCCTTCATTTTCTGTAGTTCACGCAAATCGGTCCACATACATAAAATAAAATCAAACGCATGGTCTTTATAAACGGGTGCGAAAGTAATTTCACAGGGTAATTTTTGGTCACCGATATAATGAACCCAAGACACTGTTGTTACCTTACCATCTTCTTTTACTGCTTCGATGACTTGCTCTAATTGCGCGGTGTCACAATCGTTTTCGTTTAATATGTCACTTGATGGAAGCACGCCAAAAAACTCGTCTTCATCTTCGATAGAGAAAAAGTTAAGAGCCGCGTTATTCAGTTTACTAAAGCCCTTATCTTCGAGAATCGCCATTGGCATACTGCTGTGTTGCAATAAGTTCTCAAATTTTACACGTTGAAATTCTTCATCGCCTCGGTCAATAAGCCAAAAAAGATACTCTTGCTTACTTTCATCGGTAGTATCGATGCTTAATTCGCCAGGGTAAATATTGCCATCTTTACCTTTAAGCTTTGCATGAAAATCGTGTAAATACCCTTTTTCTTTTAACGATTTAGCAGCAATACCCGCTTCCGCTGGTTCACTGAAAAAGTTATAAATCGTACCTTTCTTAAGTTCTTTTTCAGTATATTTTAGCCTTGCTTGCATAGCTTTGTTTGCACGAATTACTTTGTGTTCACTATTTACCGTAGCAATTGCCACAGGTGCGAAATCAAGTAAATCAGAAAGCTTTTGTTCTGTTTGCGTGAGCACTGTCTGCGATGCTTCAAACTCTTTTTGCAGAGCCAAGAAGCGCTCATCATTCGCTTCGGTGTTTTGCTGTGGGGCACTATCGCCAGCATCACCTGTTGTCGATGCCGCAGCTATTTGCGTCAGCTCTAGAGAATCATCATGCGCCGGAACAATAGTCACGACGCGCAGTGTTTTCTCTTCGAAAACAATGGACTTTCCAAAGTGGATAACAAATTGCGACTTATCGTTTGAGCTATTAACGCTGTGCTTATCACCTTTTGCCACTAGCCCTTTCTTTATCGCTGCCGAATCGCTCTTTTTAAAGTTGCTCATAAATGAGCTATTGAGAATATCTGACTTCGACCTGCCTAAGTGTTTAATGGCAACTGGATTTACATACGAAACTTTACCTAGTGAATCGACATACATGATGCCTGCAAAAAATGAATCTAGGACACCCTGAAATTGCTGGGTTTCTTGATGAAAACGATTGCTACGCAATTCAGCAAAATAAAACTGCAAAATAGGCATAATCAACAATAAAGTTAAAACACCGAACAAAAAATAAAACAAATTGGCAATCTGCCCGGCATTTTGCCCGTCAAGATAGTCTGTAAGAGAAAATGCATCTGCATGGGTACTAAACAATAAAAACAGTAAGCTACTGCGTAAAGCGAATTTGGAAATGTAAGCGCCGAATTCCATTTTTAATCAATCCGTAAGTAAAAGTAAGGTGAAAAACAGTATCTATTTATAAGCTATATATGCTGATTAATCTTTGACGAAGAAACAGGCATCTACGTTGTATAGATTTTATTATTTATGTAAATATTTGGCTATTGCGAGTCGCCGTTTTTTAAACCGCATTGAGTATACTGCACTGTAATAATTTGGAGAACCGTTAATTTAAAATACTGGTCGGTCATCTTTGAATTGAGTTTAATTTTAGCGTGAGCTGTATATACTAGCCAATTGAAATTGTGCGCCACCCCGCTGTTTGCAGGGTATTGTGTGCCGTACATACCTATAATAATAATTAACTCAACACACGGATGAAATCCTCATTATGGACTCTACAATCAAACATTCAGCAAAATACCTAATTGGAATTGTTGTTTTTTTAGTCATGTCTGCTCTATATTTTTTCATTTTGGCAAACAGTGACCAACAATTCGAACCGGAGTACGTTTTAGGCCTGATAGAAGACAACAAGACTCTAGAAATTGAAATGGCTACAATGACACTTAAGGCGAAAGAAGACCAATCGAAAATCTCCTCATTGCAAGAACAACTCGAGCAAAAAACCAGCCTTATCGATAGTTTTCAGGCTAGCACAACGGCGAACGGGGATTTGGCGATGTGTAGCGATTCAAGCGACGTGATGCAGGTACAAAAAAGTCTAATTGATACGCAGAACAAATATATTGCATGTACCCAATCGCTGGGTGAAAAAACATCATTAGTATCTGAGCTAACCCTCGCTAACGAAGTGTTAAGTGTTTCAGCCGGTGACTCCGAGTCAGCTATGGTTGAACGCGATGTTTTGCAAAATCAACTATCTGTTATGACTCTTGAATACTCAACGCTTGAACAACAAGTAGATACTTTGACCAACGAAAATGAGCAACTGCTGAGTTCATTAGTTAGGTTACAGCCTCTAAGCTTCACAAACTTCTCACTTACACCAAGCTATTGCGAGCGAGAGTTTGACCCGGGCTGGGCCTGTGTCAGTGCTATAGATATTGTTGCCACACTCAGCTACAACCCAGCCGCTGAGATGGTGGTAAAACTGATTGACCCTAACGGTGATATCGTTGGCAGAAGAAGTGTTCAAGGGCGAGAGAAAAACAACCTACAATTTCTTTCTTCTGAAAACACGCCCCTACTTACCGGCGAATACAGCGTAAGCTTTGAAATCGACAACCTTCTAGATGAAGTCGTTCCATTTGAATTGACCTTGCCCAGTACCGCAAAAGCATCTGCTGCTGACTAATTACCTAAATCGCCTAATGTCATAAGGCATCTAATGCCTCCGATAAACGCGAACAAGCAATCACTTCTATGCCTGGGATTGCTTGTTTGGGTTTATTAGCCTTGGGCACAATCGCTTTTGTAAAACCGTGTTTTGCTGCCTCGCTTAACCTGTCAGTGCCATTAGGTACTGGGCGGATTTCACCCGACAAACCCACCTCTCCAAAAGCAATCAGAGCTTGTGGAAGGACCTTACTTCGAAAGCTGGACAACATTGCAAGTAGCACGGCTAAATCAGCACTTGTTTCGGTAACTTTAACCCCACCTACCACATTTACAAAAACATCTTGGTCGTGCATTTGCACATTGCCATGACGATGCATAATCGCCAACAACATCGCTAAACGATTATGATCTAACCCCACTGCCACCCGGCGTGGGTTTGACACTTGACTGTAATCAACCAAGGCTTGGATTTCGACAAGTAAAGGCCGGGTCCCTTCCCATACCGACATTACAATACTGCCGGGGCTTTGCTCTTGTTGTCGATTCAAAAAAATAGCGGATGGGTTAGAGACTTCTTTCATCCCGCGCTCGGTCATACCAAAGACACCAAGTTCGTTAATAGCACCAAAGCGATTTTTTGTACCGCGCAGTGTTCTGAAACGCCCATCGGATTCCCCCTCGAGCATCATGGAGCAATCGATACAGTGCTCCAGCACCTTAGGGCCAGCTAAACTGCCATCTTTTGTAACATGCCCCACCAGAAACATCGCAATGTGATGCTGTTTAGCAAAGCGTGTTAATGCGGCTGCACTTTCTCTTACTTGAGTAACGCCGCCAGGAGCTGAAGGAATATCAGCCATATGCATGACCTGAATGGAATCAATTACCATCACACTTGGCTTATGCTGTAATGCCAAATTACATATAGTCTCAACATTGGTCTCAGCGAGTAATTTTAATTTGTCATCTGGCAGTTGCAAACGTTTCGCTCGCATCGCAACTTGCTGTAAGGACTCTTCACCGGTGATATACAAGACAGTATTATTTTGCGCCAGTAAACACATGACTTGCAGCAGTAAGGTACTCTTACCCGCGCCGGGCGAGCCACCAATTAAGATAGCGGAGCCTGGCACAATGCCGCCGCCTAGTACTCTGTCGAGTTCCTTAAAGCCTGAGCTAAAGCGGGGTAAGGCAGACAAATCAATGTCTTTTAAAACCTCAACTTTTGCTATAGCTGCACCTGCAAAACCACTGCGACCGGCACTTGAGCTGGTGTTAGTAGCATGTAAGACGATTTCAGATAAAGTATTCCAAGCTCCGCAGTCTTTGCACTGCCCTTGCCATCTTGGGTGCTCACCGCCGCAGTCGGAACAAACAAATGCTGTTTTCTTTTTTGCCATAAAGGTTTACGTTACTCTTGAATATGCTAGTGTCCGTCTAGTGATATTTCACTAAAACATGGGCCTGCAGGTTTAGTTTTCTGTGTGTCTTCCGATATCTTAAATAATATAGCATTTCTACTTTATGAGCGTTTGCCTTATTCATGATGACACCTGATTTAGCGCCCTATGCGGATATCATAAGAGCGCTTGCTCCTTTGGTTAATCGTCCAAGCTTTAATAATGAGTTTGAGCGACGCACCAAGAATATGACCGCCGACACTCGCTTTCTTGTAAAAATGGAGGTCAAACGCCTCTCCAAACCTTGTATACGCTCAGTAGATTTGCGCGCTAAAGTCAAAGATGATTGTCGTTTATACAATTACCAGGGCATTGATCACTACCTACATATTAACGGAATTTTGTACTTTGAAAAACTGATCGAACGATATGGTGAATATACGTTTGGCGTTTATGAGGGCATTCATGAGTTTGCGCTTGCAGAGAAACAAAAGCTGGAACAAATCAGTAAAACTACCTCAATGCCCACACATGAAATTGCTGAACCCACCGAACAATACATCACGCCTTGCCAAGCGCTCTTAAATTATCCTATTAGAAAAGAAGAGCGCTTAAATTACGTTACCCAAATTGAGGTTTTTTTTAACGATAACTCGAGTGCGCACGCCACTACCCTAGATATCTCATTAAATGGTCTGCGTATTCGCTTAAAAGACCAAAAACGCTTGTCAGATATCAAAGCAAATGCGCCTCTTTCAATTGTATTTCGTTCAGTTGAAAGAAGCAGCGGTATCACGCGAGACGCAATAAAATATCAAGTATTAGGCATAAGTGGTGCCAGTGCCAGACCAAGCATACATTTGTTACGAAACCCCGAAGATTCACAAGCAATGTTTGAGCACTTTGTTGGGGACTTGTTTCGGTTACATAAGCGTCGATACAAGGTTAATTTAGATAATGTAGAGATGGCAGTAGGAAGCAAAATTTATGAACAAAGCTTTGCTAACAACACGCCGTCCTTGCCGGTATTTGTAGCAAGCACAGGAAATACTCAATATGTTGCGAAATATACCAGCGTAAATGGCTGTACCAAACGGATTGTCGACTATTGGACCAACGAAGAAAAGCAATGCATGCTCGGCTATTTACTTAATCCTGAGCGTTTAACACAACTATCTAACGACAATGGCTCATGTCCGAGCATGGTGGTGTACAGTTTTCACCATATCAAAGATGAAAAAATTTACTTTTATTCCGCCAGCGAAGCGCAACTTAAAGCTCAACCTAAGCTCGCTGATATCTTTTTAAGTTACGGTTCTCGTAAAGTAAGCTGGCGTGTCTTTCGACTCGAATGCTCTCATGTAATGCCAGGGCGAGGACTTAGCCCTACATCAGTGCCTGATGGCGTGTCAAAAGAAGTGGACCGTTTGAATAAAGCGCCTTCACCTCGTTTACAAGGGCGTTTGAGTGACCTTTCACATATGATATCGGTAACTGATATTAGTAACGAGCAAGGCCAAGAGTGTTACCAAAAACGCGCGCTTAACAAAGATAAGATCAAACGACTGCATGTCTTTGGCCACCCTCGCAACAAAGCTCCCCGACAAGTAGAAACTTTTAGACATCGAGATGCTGAACTAAGAAGGCAAACACGTTATGTCTTAAGAACACCGGTGGTAGTAAAAACAGCCAGTTTTAATATCATTGCTTTTACCGAAGATATCTCGGTCAGCGGCTTAAAACTCGAACTTGAAGAGCCCTACAATCATCGATTAAATTCGAAGGTACATATTAGCTTTATTAAGCTGCAAGATATTACCGAGAGCTTTGATCTGAACAACCTACAATATCGGGTAAAGCACATAAATTACGACCGGCAAGTACTGCATCTTGAAGCTATTTCAGAAGACGAGGCAAGTGAGGCTGAGCAGTTTTTTGCAGAGCTCATTGCCAACAATGTCGATAAGCTACCCGCCTTAAGTTATGAAGAGAGTATTCCTGGGATAAGCAATGCATTAAGAGCGATTCACGCAAAAACAACACCACAGTTTTGCGCCTACGTAGAAAAGAAACAACAAGGCTTTGTGCCAGCCATGGCGACCATGAACCAAATACGAACTCCTTGGATGAACTTTTTGCATCACGATGCAAACTTGGCAACGGTGAATTTATCGTGGTTATATCAAGATGAAGATTTACAAGAGCCCTTTGTTAAGCAATCTCTCAAACTTTTACGCATTGACCCTAAAGCAATCACTACCGAAATTTATGTGGCATATAACTCTGGCGCCGAAAGAGCAAGCGAGCGTATTATTGCTAACTGGCAGTATCAATTGCCCTCTCACAAAGCAAAACAACAGTTTATGAAGCAAGCACAACAAAAAGGTGAGTTTTTTGCCTTTAATGTGACAATAAACAAAGCCCTTAAACCTGACTTAGAAAAACTCGAACAAGAGCTTTTATATTTGAGTCAACACGCTATTCATAAAGCCACGCATTTTGAAGAGCGAATGTGGGACATCGCAGGCTGCATTTTTTTAACAGATATTACTGAAGAGTTTACTTACCGCTACCAGCATACAAAAAAAGCACTCAAGACAAACTAAACAACACGCCTTCAAAGCCACAGAATCGTATAGCATTATCTGCCGCTTTCGCGACGCTCGCTTTTGCATGATAGGCTATTGAACTACCTGCTTTTTCCATCATAATTAAATCATTAGCCCCATCTCCAATAGCAACGCATTGTGTTTGAGCCACGCCATGTTCCTTAGACAAATGCGTCAATATTCGTGCTTTTTCAGCTCCGTCTACGACATCGCCGATGACCTTGCCGGTTAAGATGCCATCTTTAACTTCAAGCTGATTGCTGAACGCGGCATCTAGTTGCGCAACCCCCTTCACATAGTCAGCAAAAAAGGTAAAACCGCCTGATGCTATCGCTAAATGCCAATTTGCTTGTTTTAAAATATGCATAGTTTCCATAAAACCTGGCATGAAAGGCAATTGTTCACGAATGCTAAGTAAATCTGATTCAGCAACACCCGCTAAACAAGCGACTCGGTCGTGTAAACTTTGCGTGAAAGGTATCTCACCTCGCATGGCGCGTTCAGTCACCTCAGATACTTCACCTTTGACGCCTGCGAGATCTGCGATTTCATCGATACATTCCATCGCAATCACTGTACTGTCCATATCCATGACCAAAAGGCCTGGTTCAGATAAGCGACTTTGAAGCTTCTTAAAAATATCTACCCGATACTGTGCACAAACATTAGCTATTTCATCGTTTGATACATCACACACCTGCTCACAAAACACATCTACCGCAAAAGTCGCAAAGGCCTTAGCATGAGCATTTGCACGAACATGTATTGCTACATTTGTTGGGAACAGATACGCCAATACATTTGCCAAAGTTCGCAAATTTAAGGACTGTGATACTACGGTAAATTGTGCCTTTTGCTCAAAGGTAGCGGTATTAATGTGTGTAAAGGTGAGCGCTGCATTTAGCTTGTGCTCATCGAAGCTGAAAGAAATAGATGATGTACTGTGCAGCTGCGTTTGCAAGTATTTTGCACTTTGGGCATCACTATAATGTTGTTGATATAAAGGCGAGGCTAGCGCAAGAGAATGAGGTGTAGACATAAAAGACAATGTTCTAGTAAAGGTATGGCTTTATCATACTGATTTAGGCACTTGAGTAAACAAAGCCTTGGCAAATAATTGTTTTTCCTCTAAGGTCAGAAGCCAGATTGCAACACAGAGACTCACTTTTAGATGACCGAAGTCATTCGTCAACAAAACAGCTCAATTTTTAAGCGCATCTCGAGCTTAGTTGTTTTGGTATGCTCGATTGCCATCGCTATCAATTTGTACATCATGCATTCGCAAAATGCCCAACAATGGTATGAGATCGAAACAGAGCAATTAGGGCGCAGTTTAACCCTGCAAGCAGCGAGTTTGTTATCACAACCCATGGCCAGTGAAGATGAGGTTATGATTAGCGATTACATCGATATGCTTAACAAAGGCATGTTCATTGAGGGAGCCGTAGTATTTGACGATCTCGGCATCAAGCTTTCCGATACCCAAGATAGCGTTTCAATTATTGATATGGTGCAAGAAAGACCCTACGAGCCACTGGTATTTGTTGAAGACATCATTTTTGAGGGTCAAACACTGGGCTACGTGAAACTCATTTTAAATCGCGAAGAAATCACCGAACATCATCTTGCGTTTAATCGCAACCAACTCACTCAAACGCTATTGATTATTGCCCTAGCGATGATCATAAGCATGCTGATTACGCGTTTATTCTACAAAATAAAACGCAACTACGGCGCCAACATAGACGAAAATAAACTCTTATAGTTTGCCGTTGTCGTCTCTGTGACAAGGTTTACACTGACCCCTTTAATTACTGCTAGCTGTTTCGCGATGATGGGTAAACGCTCAGGGGTATTTCGTTGTCCTTGAAAGCCATACAGTGGCATATCAGGGGCATCAGTTTCTAACAGTAGATCAGATAGGCTTAAATCTTTAATGGCCTTACATGTTTTCGCACCTCTCGGATAGGTGATCGTGCCACCAATACCCAGCTTAAATCCCATATCAATGTAAGTTTTAGCAATTGCCTCGCTACCCGAGAAGGCATGAATTACCCCCCCTTGAGAAAAGCGTGTCTGTTTCAGCAAACGAATGATTTCGTTATGTGATTTTCGATGATGCAATACAACAGGCTTATTATAGTCTTTGGCTAATTGCACCTGACAAAGAAATGCCTGTTGTTGGAAATCCATGGGTAATTTTAAGGTCGCATCGAGTCCAAACTCGCCGATCGCGACCACTTGAGAGTGATGTTGCTCAAGCCAATCTTGCATATGTTTAAGTTGCTCTTGCCATTGTTCAGTTGATAAGTAAGGCAAAAAATAAGGGTGGAAACCCGCAGCAATATCTAACATCGAATACTGAGATTGTAGACGCAATAAAACAGCAAGCTGTTTAATAGCTAAGCCGGGCACGAGGATTTTTTGAACCCCAAGCGCTTGAGCGCTTTCAAGCACTTGTGCTCTGTCTTCATCGAACGCAGATAAATCAATATGACAATGACTATCTATCATTTTGATTTGCTCCTGTGCAGTTTATTCGCTCACTTGAAGCCTATTTTACTTGATAAATGGCACTGTTTTTTAAGGCATTAAACGCTGGGTTTGCCACAAGTCATTGGCTTGCTTTGTATACTCAAAGCGGTCATGTAAGCGATGCTCACCGCCTTGCCAAAACTCAATGCGCTGAGGTCTAATTAAATACCCTCCCCAAAAGTCGGGCAGCGGAATTTCCCCTTTCGCAAATTTTTCTTTCATTTGATTAAACTGCGTTAGCAATAACTCACGCGTTGAAATAGGTTGGCTTTGTTGCGATGCCCACGCACCAAGTTGACTATCTTTAGGACGTGATAAAAAGTACTTTGCGTCTTGCGCGCGTGAAAGCTTTTCAGCAACGCCGCTCACACTCACTTGTCGCTCTAAAAAATACCAAGGAAAATGCAGTGAAATTTGCTGATTTACTTTTAAATCTTGCGCTTTGTTGCTACCTAAATTGGTATAAAACACAAACCCCTCTTTTGACACGTCTTTGAGCAGCACAATACGTTGTGAGGGTTGGCCGTTGGCGTTAACAGTTGCCACGGTCATCGCATTTGGGTCGGGCAGCTCAGCGTCAATGGCGTCTTTTAACCAGGTTTGAAAAAGCTCAATGGGATGTTCAGTTAAACTGTCCTCGCTTAAGCGGCCTAGGGTGTATTCTTTTCTAAACTCGTGCAAGGCTTTCATGCTGTCCTCACTATGTCATGTGATGTTGTCTAGTTGAATATTGTTCATTAATTTACGCAATTCACAAAATGAAAAGTAAAAGCGCTTATAGATTGTAATCGCCGTCGTAACCTAAAGACCGCAAGGCCCTTTCATCATCTGCCCAGCCTGATTTTACTTTAACCCAAAGCTCTAAAAACACCTTGTTGTCGAACAATGATTCCATATCTTTACGCGCCTCAGCACCCATAGTTTTAATATGGCTGCCGCCTTTTCCTATAACCATGCGCTTTTGTGTTTCTCGCTCCACCAAAATCAGACCGTGGATGTGATAAACACCGGTTGCGGTAAGCTTGAACTGTTCTATCTCAACGGTGATTGAGTACGGCAATTCATCGCCGGTAAAGCGCATCAGCTTTTCACGTATAATTTCAGCTGCCATAAAGCGGCTGGAACGATCTGTAATATAGTCTTCAGGGAAATAAAACTCACTTTCAGGTAAATTATCTAACACTAGCTTGCGCAAGCCTTCTACCTGTTTCCCCTGTTTTGCTGATACTGGTAAAATATTCTCAAAATTGTGTTTTTCACTTAAGGACTTTAAGGTATCGAGCAACATGCTCTGCTCGGGTACTTTGTCGATTTTATTGACGATTAACCAACATGGTAAGCCCGACTGTTTTATTTTGTTCAATACCAGTTCATCGTCGTCTGTCCAGCGTGTGCCCTCAATCACAAATAAAACTAAAAACACATCGTTAAGCGAGCTAGAGGCAGCGCGATTCATTAAGCGGTTAATCGCACGTTTTTCTTCTTTGTGTAGGCCTGGGGTGTCAACGTATACTGCTTGGCGATTATCCAAGGTGTCAATTCCCATAATACGATGGCGTGTAGTTTGTGGTTTACGAGAGGTGATACTGACCTTTTGGCCTAAAATACGATTTAAAATCGTCGACTTACCCACATTAGGGCGTCCAACAATCGCTACCATACCGCTGTATTTCTGAATCATTTATTTATTTTCTCTAATATACTTTTAGCTGCTTTTTGCTCGGCAATACGGCGGCTACGGCCACTGGCACTTTGACTTAACGACAGCGCTTCAACCGTGCAACGCACTTCAAATACCTGCGCATGGTCTTTACCGCTTGTATTGATAACGTCGTAAACTGGGAGAGGATGCTGGCGCGATTGCAAATACTCTTGAAGCTGCGTTTTATTATCTTTAATTTGTACATTGGGGTCGAGCTGCTCGATACGTGACTGAAAGAGCTTTGAAATCGTATTCGCGGTAGCATCAAGCCCAGATTCTAAATAGATTGCTCCGAGCAAAGATTCAACCGCATCTGCTAAAATAGAATCTCTGCGATGCCCGCCGCTTTTCATCTCACCTGAGCCTAAATGAATCAAAGGGCCCAGCTCAAGCTCTCTGGCAATAGATGCTAAGGTATCGCCTTTTACAAGGTTAGAACGCATGCGGGTGAGCTTACCCTCTGGTTGTTTTGGAAATTTTTCATATACTTTTTGTGCAATGCACAGACCAAGCACAGCATCGCCTAAAAACTCCAAACGCTCATTGTGCTTTTTGCTTGCACTGCGATGCGTGAGGGCTTGTTCGAGTAATGTCATATCCTCAAATTGATAATCCAAGGCCTGAAAAAGGCCATTGTAATTGGTCGCATTTAAGCTGCTGTTCACTAGGTGATAGACCCTACACGTTCAAAACGGATACCAGAAGGTACCCAGGTCGGTAAAATGCCATCTTCGCTTCGGTCAAAATCAAAGCTTATCCAAATAAATGTCGCTTTTCCAACGAGATTTTCTTCTGGTACAAAACCCCAATAACGACTGTCTTGACTGTTATCACGATTGTCACCTAAAACAAAATAATGCCCTTCGGGGATATCATACTTATATGCAGCTGAGGGATTGTTCGGGTGACGTAATATTTGATGCTCAACCTCACCCAGTTGCTCAGTGAATTGGTCAAGGGCAATACCCCGTTGAAGAAACTCAGAGCTGCCAAGAGAATTCAATGCTACAGGTTGTGGACGTTCACATAGCTGCCCTGTTTCACAAGGTGCTTGAATAAACACTTGCTTGTTGCTGTATATAACCGTTTCGCCCGGCAGTCCTACCACGCGTTTAATAAAATCAACGTTGGTATCAAGCGGATACTTAAACACCACCACATCACCGCGCTGTACTTCACCGGTATCAATTAATTGAGAGCGTACCACAGGGTCTTTTAAGCCATATGAAAATTTCTCAACTAAGATAAAATCGCCCTCAAGCAAGGTCGGCATCATTGAACCTGATGGAATTTGAAAGGGTTCGTATATGAATGAGCGAAAAATCATAACCCCAAAAAAAATTGGGAACATTTGCTTGCAAAAGTCTACCGCTGCCGGCAATTCGCTGTCTTGTTCATTAAAATTACTACGAGTGCCACTGGTGCTAGCACCTTCGAGGGCAACGCTTTCTTTATGCGCAAAAAACAAGGTATAAGCAAGCCATACAAGACCGGTGATTGCACTTACCGCGACCAAGAAAATAGAAAAGTAATTTGCCATTAATTATCAACCTTTAATATCGCTAAAAATGCATCTTGAGGCAGCTCTACGTTACCTACCTGCTTCATACGCTTTTTACCTTCTTTTTGTTTTTGCAGAAGCTTTTTCTTACGGCTGATATCACCGCCATAGCACTTCGCAATAACGTTCTTACGTAATTGTTTTACCGAGCTACGTGCAACAATATGGCTACCAATAGCAGCTTGAATCGCAATATCAAACATTTGTCGAGGAATAAGCTCTTTAAGTTTATCTACTAACTCGCGCCCGCGGTTCTGGGCTCGATCTTTATGGGTGATAAGCGCGAGCGCATCTACACGCTCGCTATTAATCAGAATATCGAGTCTGATCATATCAGCCACTTGAAAACGGGTAAAATTGTAGTCAAGGGATGCAAAGCCGCGGCTTGTAGATTTTAGCCTATCAAAGAAATCAAGTACCACCTCTGCCATCGGCAAATCGTAAGTGACCGCCACTTGCTTCCCATGGTAAGCCATGTGAGTTTGCATGCCACGTTTTTCAACACACAAAGTAATTACGTTACCGAGGTATTCCTGTGGCACCAAAATATTAGCAGTCACGATAGGCTCACGTATTTCATCAATGTCGTTCAATGGCGGTAATTTGGACGGGTTATCGACCTGCAAAGTTTCGCCTTTTGTGGTTAAGACTTGATATACCACGGTAGGCGCAGTGGTGATCAGGTCCAAATCATACTCGCGCTCTAGGCGCTCTTGAATGATTTCCATGTGTAACATGCCTAAAAAGCCAATTCGAAAGCCAAAACCTAGAGCGGCTGAGCTTTCTGGCTCATAAAACAACGAGGCATCATTGAGGCTTAATTTGGCCAAAGCATCTCTGAAGTCTTCATAGTCGTCAGAACTCACTGGAAACAAACCCGCGTAAACTTGTGGTTTGATTTTCTTAAAACCCGGAAGAGCCTTTTCAGCAGGACGTTTTGCCAAGGTGATGGTGTCGCCTACCGGTGCACCATGAATTTCTTTAATGCCGGCAATGATAAAACCCACTTCGCCCGTTCTAAGCACTTTAGTTTCAGTTTGTTTCGGTGTAAACACTCCAATTTTATCAGCCTGATGCACAGCGTCTCTGGACATAATTTTGATTTTATCTTTTGCATGTAGCTCGCCATTGACAATGCGTACCAAAGATACCACGCCTTGGTAGTTGTCAAACCACGAATCAATGATTAAAGCCTCTAGCGGCGCCTCACTGTCGCCCTTAGGAGGAGGTACGCGATTTACAATGACTTCTAATACATCTTCGATACCAATACCAGTTTTAGCTGAGCACCTAACCGCGTCAATAGCATCAATACCAACGATATCTTCAATTTCCTCAGCAACACGGTCAGGTTCCGCTTGAGGCAAGTCAATCTTATTTAAAATTGGAACGACTTCCATTTCCATATCGATAGCGGTGTAACAGTTGGCTAGAGTTTGCGCTTCTACGCCCTGCCCCGCATCCACAACTAGTAAAGCGCCTTCACAAGCCGCGAGCGAACGCGATACTTCATAAGTAAAATCTACGTGTCCTGGGGTATCGATAAAGTTTAGCTGGTAGCGCTCGCCATCTTTTGCATCGTAATACAAAGTTACGCTTTGCGCCTTGATAGTGATCCCGCGCTCGCGTTCAATGTCCATTGAGTCAAGTACTTGCTCTGCCATCTCGCGATTGGTCAATCCGCCGCAATGCTGAATCAATCGGTCCGATAAAGTCGACTTACCGTGATCGATGTGAGCAATGATACTGAAATTACGAATATGTTTTAGTTGCATAAATGACTATTGATCCTAGAGATAAGCACATGATTAATAAGCAAGCTTTGCGCCAACAACATGCTTTAATGAGTAATTCGTTACAAGCGGCGCTACACCTATATTTTAGTACGCGGATATTACCGATTTTGCGCTTCAATTGCGACTAAACTCGACTATTTATGTGTATTTCGACCACAAACTTAACATTTTGTTGTGCAGGAAGTGTTACAAGAGCTTACAGAGACGAGCTCATCGGTAAATAAGTACAGTGGCCGGTTAAGCTAAATCATGATTTTTTTGTCGGTATTTCGTGCTTTTGACTAACAACAGCCTCAACAGTAGCACCCAAAAATATTGGTTCATAGTGCTGACGAAACCTTGCAGATTTTAACCTGCGCGAGACCCACCAATAAGCACAAAATGTTGATATAAAACTCAATAGAATCACCAGCCCTTCTGGTAAGTTTGTAAAGCTTTGCAAAATAGCAGCACTGATTAGTAGAGTAAGCACGGGGAATAAATATAACCAAGCAGACGCACTTAACAAATGCCGTTCTGGGATACCAATCTTAACGCTTTGTCCCTTTTTTAATTCGCAAGGTACCGAAATGCGCAAGTGTTCCGCTTTTGGGCTAAAGGCCTTTGCCACCACAGAGGTTGAACAACCGTCGCTTGCTGCACAACTACCGCAAGTCGTTTTAAGGGTGGTTTCAATCCAAGCAAAGCCAGGTTCAGTGCTGACCACGGTGCCCATTTCTTCAATCATTGTTTTGCTCAACAATGACAATAGAATTTGCAATCTTATCGGCGGTAGCGACCGGTATCTCTCCCACTACGGTAACTTGTATTCGACCATCTGTTTTTGACACGACAGCATGACTGCCTGTCGCAATAGACATATCTTCGTTAATCGCATCATTTGCAGGCAGTACATACACTGAAACATCGACTAATCCGTCTGAAAGCAGCATATATTCGGTGACTTGTCCAGTTCGCTCAATGCGATGTACATCTTGCTTTAAGACTTTCATACCTTTGGGGAGGTAACTAGCACGCCACATTAAGTCTCGTGGTGATTGCCCAACACGAGTGCTAACTTGGGGTAACTGGTCTACTGAAAACGATGCAAAAATCTGATTAACGCTCTCTGACACAGTCAGTTGCGTGATTTGAATTTGCTCTAGTAAAGCGCCATCTAAATCGTACATATCAAGTTTTAATAACAGTCCGGTTTCTTCGTCTAACCAAAGATGATACCCAAAGCGAGTTTTATCCTTACTGATTACTCGGATTTGTTGCGCCATTCTACCGGCGATTCTGTTTCGCCCCATCAATAGCGCATCATAGGCGTTTTTTAAACCGGCACCTGGATGTATAAAAGCCTGTGGGATAGGGCTTTGAACTGCGCTGCCTTGTACGCTGTATGGGGGATAGCCGGGCTCAAAAATACTGACCTTACCCTGATAAACAACTTGCTCAAACCCCGGACCATTCAGCAAGCTAAGCTGCTCTATGACGTTACCACTGGGCATTGTTCCGCGGCGCCACATATACGGTAATGTTTCACGCTTGTTGGCTGAAACAACATAAACCATTTCAAACGATGACGACTGGACTTGTTCAATTAGTCTTTGCATCCACGCATCTGCAGATAGCGGATTAAAGACAGGGTTGTCTGGGGTAGTATCAGTCACTTGAGCATTGCTTTGCGGGACGCTGTCGCTCGGTAAAGTGTTTTGCAATGAGCTTGCTTGGGGCTCCTGCTCCTGCGCACTACAAAGGAATGAGCCGCTTAACATAAAAAAACCGGTAAAGGCCATAAATACTAGCTTCAACCGGTTCTGCGAGACACATTTATTCATGTTTATTCGCTTAATATAATAAAAATCCTAAGGTTGTGACTCGTCGTCTTTTTGCTCTGTCGCTGTAGGTACTTGTTTGAACTTGAGCTGACGTTGGTGATCCTCAATCAACGCGTTGATTTGACGACGTTGCTCTAACAATTGGGTCATACGGTCTTGTTCGATACTTCGAGTCTGCTGCAAACTCACTGGTGCTAAACCACCTTGAGGACCAATGACTGGGGGAGCGGTCGTGAATGGTTGCGTAATTTCTGGCTGGGTATACGTTTGATACCCAAAAATAACCATCGCAGTTACGCAAGCTACCATCGCTAATTGACTGCTCTGTTTCACAATCGGAATAACGGCTGAAACGACAGGAGCGTCTTTCCACGTTCTTTTTGGTGCAACAATGGAAAGTTCATCGACTAGTGCTGCTGCTATCTTGTCGCTTACATCGAAACTAAGGTCTGTCGACATATCGTTTCTCAGTAAATCTCTGGTCAAGTGATAGCTTTTCCACTTTTGTTGCAAGATTGGATCTTCAGCAATTCGTTTTGCCTGAGACATATCGTCCCATTCGCCGTCCATTATTGCTGATATCTTCTCATTTTCTTGTGTCATACACCGTTTTCCTGCTTTAAAAGCATTTTGTTGGTTTTGTAAGCGCTACATAAGTTTACATAAAAACTCATCAACACCCAATTAAAACTTACGACTCGCTATTATTAAAAAAGTTTCATTTATTACAATTAAGCTAAAAATTAAGTTTAGACCCTAGGTTTGTGTCAGAGGCACTATTACTTTATCAATCGCTTCCCTTGCTCTAAAAATGCGCGATCTCACTGTGCCAACCGGACACTCCATCACCGCGGCAATCTCTTCGTAGCTAAGCCCTTCAATCTCCCGTAGCGTGATTGCTGCGCGCAAATCGTCTGGAAGCGCTTCGATCGTTGCAAAGAGTTTTTGCTGCAACTCTTGCGACAGTAGGTTTCGCTCTGGGGATGCATTTTCTTTTAACGCATCACTACCTTCGTAATAATCTGCCTCTTGTGCATCAACGTCACTGGCCGGCGGTTTACGGCTTTGCGAGGTCAAATAGTTCTTCGCGCTGTTTACTGCAATTCTGTAAAGCCAAGTGTAAAAAGCGCTATCCCCTCTGAAATTTGGTAGCGCACGGTAGGCTTTAATAAACGCCTCTTGGGTAACATCGGCTACGTCACCGGAATTTTTTACATACCTAGAGACAATATTCATTACTTTATTTTGATGTCGTACTACTAGTAAATTAAATGCATTTTTATTACCTTGCTGCACTAACACGACTAGCTCGTTATCCGTTTTTTGCTCGCTCATTAAAGCCATTACTCCTTACACACTTGATGCCATGGCTAGGGCAAGTGTATATATTGACAGACACATTCGTATTAAGTTCGTTCCTACTAGCGATTATATATAAATAATCGAACAATTGTATTTTTGCGCTGAAAGATTACTATTAAGCTTCTTATCCATAGACCTCATTTCAGCGGACCTTATTTCATATGGCAAACACAATTGAACATCGTTGCGACCTTTTAGTAATAGGCAGCGGTGCCGCCGGGCTTAGCCTTGCACTTAAGATGGCAGAGCATTGCAACGTTATCGTTTTAAGCAAGAGTGATATTAATGAGGGCAGTACTCGCTATGCACAAGGGGGGATCGCTGCTGTTTTTGATGACGAAGACAGTATTGAGAGCCATATTGCCGATACATTAAATGCCGGTGCTGGTATTTGCGATGAAGATGTAGTGCGTTTTACAGCAGAAAATGCCAAGCGCAGCATGCAGTGGCTTATTGGCCGAGGGGTTCCTTTTGACCAAGAAAAAGATGAGCATGGTAATTTGCGCTTTCACCTAACGCGCGAGGGTGGTCATTCGCACAGACGCATTTTACACGCGGCAGATGCAACTGGAGAGGCGGTGCAATCAACCTTAAGCGAAAATGTAAAGCATCATCCTAATATTCATTTATTTGAGCGCTACAATGCTATTGATTTAATCAAAAAACATAAGACCGATACGCGCTGTATTGGCGCTTACATATGGAATCGAAAAAAGGAGCGCGTCGAAATTATTCGTAGTCGCTTTACAACATTAGCCACGGGCGGCGCGAGCAAAGTATATCAATATACCTCAAACCCTGATGTTTCAAGCGGCGACGGCATTGCTATGGCATGGCGTGCAGGTTGTAAGATTGCGAACATGGAGTTTAATCAGTTTCACCCAACGTGCTTGTTCCACCCTGATGCGGGTAACTTTTTAATTAGCGAGGCCTTACGTGGTGAAGGCGCATTTTTATGCCACCCCGACGGTACACCTTTTATGCATCGATTTGATGAGCGCGGCGATTTAGCCCCACGTGATATCGTTGCACGTGCAATCGATTTTGAAATGAAGCGATTGGGCGAAGATTGCATGTATTTGGATATTAGTCACAAATCTACCGACTTTATCGTCAAGCACTTCCCTAATATTTACCGAAAATGTCGCTCTTTAGGTATCGATATTACTCGTCAACCTATTCCGGTTGTGCCAGCAGCACATTATAGCTGTGGTGGAGTCCAAACAGACCTTGATGCCAGAACAAACTTAGCGAACGTATATGCGATTGGTGAGGTTGCTTATACCGGTTTACATGGCGCAAATCGAATGGCTAGTAACTCACTACTTGAATGCGTCGTGTTCGCGCACTCTTGTGCCAAACATATCATTGAGCACTTTGATGAACCCCATGAACAAGGTGAAATTGAACCCTGGGATGAAAGTCGAGTCATCGATTCAGATGAAGTTGTAATTATTCAACATAATTGGCATGAGCTGCGCTTATTTATGTGGGACTATGTAGGCATAGTGCGAAGCGACAAGCGCTTAGAGCGGGCCATGCGCCGCATTAATTTGCTTAAACAAGAAATTGATGAGTATTACAGTAACTTCAAAGTCAGTAATAATATGCTCGAACTTCGCAATTTAGTATGTATTGCTCAGCTTATTGTGATGTGCGCAATGAAACGCAAAGAGAGCCGCGGCCTTCACTACAATTTAGATTATCCAGATACGCTCGACAATGCGGGTCCAACAATAATAAAAAAAGAGATTAAATAATTAGCTTATGCCTTCACTTTACGGCTTATATTACCTCAACCATAAATACTTAAAGAGGGCTGATACTACCAACTAGGTGCTGGCGGGTCTTTAATGTATCTGAACTCTGAGTAGTAGATGACAAATTAAACTGCAAAGCGCCTGAGACGGGCTGCTTGTTAATCTGCAATACGCTTGTGTTAGGCAGTTCAATCGCATGTTTAAACACCGCGCTAATGCAATGGCTGTTTTCAATGTTGTAATCTGACATGCGTGCGATGACTGAAAGCGCTTTGGCATGAGAATACATGCCATGAGCAATGGCTTTATCAAAACCAAATAACCTTGATGTGGTTGGCCACAGATGAATCGGATTATAATCCCCCGACACTTTAGCGTACTTTCTGCCGACAAATTCCTCAAAATTTAGCGTTGATTGAATGATATCTTCGTTTAGCTGCTCGGTGCTGTTTCGTTGTTTTTCTTCAACTTCTCCCTTAGCCTTTGCATCAGAAACTTGATGTGCTTGTTTGCTCGATACGAGCATACTCTCTTTGAACGTTTGCAAGCCCAAGGGTCGTTCTTGTGAGCTCCTTGCTAAATAATAACTGGTCGCTTTTACCGCTACAGCACTATCTTCACAAGCCTCGCTATGCAGTTCAAATACAATACCACGCTTGTGAGCATATACATTCCCAAAGTAGGTATTCAAATCAAGGGAGGCGTTACTGCTAGGAAGCTTGATGACATTAATTTTATTGCCAATATGTACCAAGCCCAAAGCTTTAAAAGGAAAAGGAAACTGAGTCATCATATCTAACTGCATCGGGAGAGTCAGTACTTGGACATAGTTGGGGTGAATATAGCCAAACAAAGCATCTGGCCAGTCTACTAATCGGTGATAACTGTTGAAATGAGCAGGTTTAATTAGGTGCTTCCTACTCGTGACTTGCTGAGACAGTATAAGAGATGAGCGCGCGATTAGCGGCGGTCTATATATTGCGGCTTTTGCTAGTTGCGCTAACATCAGATGCTGCCCTCCATAGGGCTAATTAAGGTACCAAATCAAATGTCGATGCAGTGCTCTAAAACTAGCTTCGCTAGTCTGCCAGCGAGCAATAAAAACCGTTTTATTTTGCACAGGCCAAGCGCCTTTTTTTTGCGACATAAGAGGCCTAAGAGATAACCATATTCCAAATAAATTAGCTTTTGATGTTGCTGCGACTTCAAAGCGTTTAAGCTTATTGAGTTCAGTATATAGAATTTGGTTACTATCGTGGTCTAGTTGTAAGTGTAATTGCAAACTTCTATTTTTCAAATAGAAGTAAAAAATAACCGGCAGAGCGCATACGCCCAAAAACAAAAATGAAGTATTCAAAGGTAGGCTAAATGGCGGCAACACCAACAAATAATGTAAGGTGTTTGAAAGAAACAAAAAACACAATAAGGTTACACTTATAAAGATGGCGTCATGCTTTTGTTTACTTACTAAAATATCCATATTTTAGCCTATCGCCTGATTTAATCGCAGCTAATTTTGACTCGATTGAGCACGATACCCACTAATTCGTTGAGATCAGGGTCTTGGCACTCTTTGTGCCCCATGAACCATGCAAACAAGTCGGGGTCGTCACAGGTAAGCAAGCGCTCAAAGGTGAGCTGTTGCGCTTTTGTTAAATCATCAAAAGCTTGCTCAACAAAAGGTAAAAACAATACATCTAATTCCAACATACCACGGCGGCATGCCCACTTTAACCTAGCAAGGCGTTTAGCTTCGAACATATTTACTCCCATTTGAATCTTCAAGATTAGCATAGTTTTATCATGAACCATACTGCCCCTTAGCATGAAATTATTGTCATTTTTGTGCTGTATGCTCTTGTAAACGACTCGATTAAGCCTCACTTTAGGGAAAAGCCGAAAATCTATTTTACTGAAGGATATGACATGCAGCTCTTCTTAAGTGAACTTCCAAATAGCAAAGTGATCACCCTGTCAGGGGAGCAGCGCGATGAGTATCTGCACGGGCAAATTACCATTGACACAAAGCACTTTGATAACAGCCATGCTCGCCTTGCAGCACATTGTGATTTTAAAGGTAAAATGTGGTCTAACTTCGTGCTAACCCAGTGCGGCGAAAGTTATCATCTGGTGATGCCAGAGAGTGCGAGCACCGAGAGTCTTGCACAACTGAAGAAGTATGGCGTATTTTCAAAGGTCGAAATAGACACTCTAAACGAAGACTATTATGTTTTAGGGGGGACTGGCGAACAGCTCAAACAAGACTTGCAAAGCATTTTTGGCGACATAAACGAGCAACATTTGAGCCACTGTAAAAATAAATTTGGTGAAGTCATTACTTTTAACGACACCAGCTTACGCTACCTTGTTGTGTTGCATAAAGACGGTTTCAGCAAACTGCGAACACTTGCGAAAAACTACCTACAAAAACATTCTGCAGCATGGAATATGCTAGAAATAGAGGCCGGTCTGGGCTTTGTAGAAAACGATACCATCGGTGAATTTGTGCCACAAATGTTGAATTTGCAAATGCTCGATGGCATCGATTTTAATAAGGGCTGTTATATGGGCCAAGAGGTCGTAGCACGAACAAAGTTTTTAGGGAAAAACAAACGTGCCCTTTACATTCTTCAAGCATCCCCTTCACAGGGCGATGATGATGTAAATCACTCACAGAGCACGGCTATTGTGCCCGGCGATATCTTAGAAAAATCAGTCGGTGAGAATTGGCGCCGCGGAGGCACAGTAATAAAATCGGCCAACGTTGCGGGGATAACAAAAATACTTGCCGTCTTGGCCAATGACACTGAGGTTGATGATGTGCTACGCTTAAAAAGTAACGGCAAAACATTCTCTGTTATGCCACTGCCATATTGATACATCATTGATTAACAATCGCTAAATCAACTGAACATTCAGAAAATAGAACCAAGGAAATTTAATGCAAATAGCTGACAACAATGTAGTCACCCTTCATTACACCGTAAAAACTGCCGATGGCGACGACATTGATTCGTCTGTGGATGCTGAGCCATTATCATTTATTCAAGGCTCCAATTATATGATTGCAGGCTTAGAAGAAGCGCTCTATGGGAAAGAAAAAGGCGAAAAATTTGAGGTCACCGTTGCACCAGAAAAAGCCTACGGTGAGCGTCATGAGCAGTTGATTCAAAAAGTGCCAGTATCGATGTTTGAAGGGATGGATGTAGAAGTTGGAATGAGCTTTAGAGCAACCACCGACGGCGGTGAGCAATCAGTCATTATTATTGATAAAGATGAAGAGCACGTTACTGTTGATGGCAACCACCCTCTATCAGGGCATACCTTAACCTTTGACGTATCCATCGAAGATGTTAGAGAAGCTAGCGCTACCGAAATTGAACATGGTCATGTTCACGGTGCAGGCGGTTGTGGTCACGAGCACTAGAACTAGGCTGCTCCCTCAATAAAAGATGCGCTAGCTCAGCGCATCTTCATCTTGCTCTGAGGTTCGAATGCGAACCGCTTGCAATACATCGTATACAAAAATCTTACCGTCGCCGATTTTACCCGTTCTCGCAGCTTCGGTAATACTCTCCACTACCCTATCTACTAGTTCGTCAGATACTACTAACTCTACTTTTATTTTTGGTAAAAAGTCGACTTTATACTCTGCACCTCGATACAATTCAGTATGGCCTTTTTGTCTGCCAAAGCCCTTTACCTCCGTGATGGTTAAACCAGAGATTCCAATGTTTGAAAGACTTTCTCTTACATCGTCTAACTTGAACGGTTTAAGTATCGCTTCCACTTTCTTCATATTAGTTACTCATTATCGTAAATAGTTGGTATTGGGATGCGCTTGTGTTGGGTCTTTTGATAGATACTTATTAGCTTATCGTCTGCCTGCGCATCTTGACTCTTTCCTTCAAGGAAATCGTCTATTTGATCATAACTTAAACCAAGCGATATTTCATCGGACAACTGCGGGTTTAAACTCTCTAGATCTGCGGTAGGCGCTTTGGTGATAATATTCTCCGGGGCTCCTAAAAAACTAGCGATTTGCCGAACTTGTCGTTTACTTAGGCCGAACAATGGCGCCAAATCACACGCTCCATCACCGTATTTTGTGTAAAAACCAGTGATATTTTCAGCTGAATGGTCAGTACCTAAGACTAAACCTTGGCTTAATCCTGCAATGTCATACTGAACCGCCATTCTAGCTCTCGCCTTCGCGTTGCCTTTTACAAAATCGTCTAATTGTTCATCTGCATTGTAGCTATTTGCTTTTTGCAGAGATTGCACAGCAACATCGTGAATTGCATCGGCAGCAGCTTTGACATTTGCAGCAACTTGCATAGAGGGCTGTATGTAATCAATGGAGAGCTGGGCATCCGCTTCATCAGCTTGCGTACCATAAGGCAGCCGCACCGCAATAAACTTATAGTTATCAGCACCTTGATTTAATTCGTTAACCGCAAGTTGCGCAAGACGACCTAAGGTACAAGAGTCAATGCCACCACTAATGCCTAGCACCAATGTTTTTAGACCCGAAGCAAATAACTGTTGTTTTATAAATGCTACTCGACGAGCAACCTCATAGGCCGGATCGATAACGGGTAATACTCGCATTTCTTCAATTATGGCCTGTTTCAATTTCATTGCTCCTTCAAAAAAAACGAATCATATGAGTGACTTATACTAGGTATAAGTTAAACTAAGTAATCTTAATTAATATACCTTAATTTTAAGACCAATCGTGTATAGTGTACTCGCTACAAATGGGGGTTTGAAGTGATAAATGGTTTAATAAATAAAAAGCGTCAATTTGGCGTGACATTGATAGAAATGATGATCACTTTAGCGATAGCAGCTATTTTGTTGACCTTAGTGGCACCTAATGTGCAATCGATATTGACTCGGAATAAAATCACCGCCGAAATTAATGAGATGAGCGGATTACTTCGCTTTGCTCGGTACACCGCTATTGATCAACAAATTGATACAATTGTCTGCCCTACTACCGATTTTACCACTTGTAGCAATGATTGGAATTCTCCCAAAATGGTTTTTGTTGATGCAAACGCAAACAATGGAAAAGATGCAGCAGAGCCTATCTTAGCCTCCTCTCAAGCTATTTCCGCAACTAATACCGTAACCTCTACAATTGATAGTATCGAGTTTATAGACTCTGGCGTGACGGTAGCGGCAAGTACAATTCTTATTTGCCCAAATACTAAAGATGCTAAATTTGCTAGGGCCTTATTTGTTACATTACAAGGTCGGACGCGGATAAGCGAAGATGCAAACAATAACGGAACCGATGAAGACTTAGCGAATACCGAACTTTCGTGCCCATAAACGTTCGACATATTAATTCGGAAATATAAGATACAAAAATGCCGCTATTTAGCGGCATTTTTGTATCTTATATGTGAAACCAAGCTAACAACTCCAACAAAACTCCCCTGCACCCGGAGCGCCACCGCTATTATTTTTATCCCAAGCCTTACGTCCATCGCTATACAAAAATATAGCGCCATCATTTTGCGTAATCGAACCGGTAACCGGAGTTGCCTTTATCTCATAAGTTAAACCGTTAGCATCCACCGCTTCGATGCTCAAATCATACTTTTTATTTGCAGCGGGCTCTGACGCCGGAGAATGGCCGGCAAACACTGCTGGAGTGCCTGTATCGCTGCCACCACTTGCCGCCCCAGCATAGCCGAAGTTGGATGCACTATGACGTTCCATTGCGCTGGCGAAGGCCATTAGGTCTGCCTGAGCGGCGCTTCGGGCACCAGAAACAATCATGTTCTGATAACTTGGATATGCAATTGAAGCAATGATGCCCACAATTGCGACGACAATCATTACCTCGATAAGAGTGAAACCATTTTTGGATTTAACTTGCATTTATTACTTACCTCTATTAAGTGCGCCAAAGACAAGTCGCCTTTAGCGCTAAAGCGTTTACTGACGCTCAACCTCAGTCCTCCAGGTATCTTTCTGGACGCGATCTAATTGACCAAAGATATTCTCTGCTAAGCATTCAAAACTAGTACCACACCCTTGTCCAGGGTTGTTTGGCGTATCTGGTCTGTCAGCTTGCGCACATTCTGCTCCTAAACAAATCGATGGTGATTTACCATCAGGCGGGAACAAGATGGTAGGTTTTGGCGCAATACCGGTCTGAGATAGCTGTGCGAAACGGTCATTCTGGTCAGTTTGACTATCATTATTTAGGTCAGTTACCGCATTCGCGTTGAACATGTTCACCAAATAAGCGCGACTGTTCCCTGTTGGGGGTGCACATAAACTCTGACTAGATGCTGCGGGTACATATGTGGTAAAGAAAATCTGATAATTGAGAATAAGTGGAGTAGCAAGGACCTTTTCTCCACCGGTTGTCAAGCGCATGTACCAGCCCTCTTTAGTTGCAAAACTTTGAGCGGCTAAATCTCTATCTGATTGCGAACCTGAGGTTAACAAGTGATCTGTTGCATCATATAAATTGCTCAGTTCAATAGGTGCGCTAGGGAAAGAATATTGATTAGCCGAGTTTACGGTAAATACCCCTTTATCTTTTATCATATAAAAGTTGTCATTGATGGCAGTGTTAAGTGGACCTGCTCTAAACCCAGAGCCTAATGCAACTGCGTAATACTGCTCATCACCTAAAACAACTTCAGACACATCAGGACGATAAAAGAAGCGGCGGTTATCTGCCTCAGCATCTCCACCAAGTTTAGCTAATAACTGGCCACTAACGAGCGGGTCTGAAGCTTTATCGTTATTGATATCTAAGCGGAATAATTGACCGCCGGTATCAGCAATATACATATGATTTGCTAAGCCGTCGTTGTTTCGATCGATGACAGAAATTGCCGCAGGTATAGAGTATTGCATTTCTGCAATGTTTAAGTTTGCGTTTGCATTACTCACTTCATACAGCTTAGCGCCAGTGTCTGCATCAACGATGTACACACTGTTACCGACGTTATCTGGTGATCTGTCTCGTTTGCCATCTTGGTCTTGGTCATACCCGCCACCAAAAATTAAGACGTCTCTAACAGCTCCACTCACTTTGACTTTAGTCACAATTGGCCGCGACCATGATTGTCCTAAATTAGCGAAGTCTGCACTCCCCCCATCAATTTTAAACACAAATTTAGGGTTAGTTTTTTGTGTTATATCGAATGCGTAGTAATTATTTCCACCGCGACGCATACCGACATACAGATAGCGTTTACCGTTAGCCTCTCTGTATACCAAATCTCCGTCTAATCCATAGGTGTGACTAAATGACGACCGGTTCTCATAAAACTCATTTAAATTACCTAAAAGATCGCGTGGAATAATTGCAAAATTTTCTTCACCGGTAGCGGCATCAAATGAGTGTAGAAAGCCGTGGTTAGTGGCAACAAATACTGCGCTGTCGCTTGTCGTGTAATCTACAATAACAGGTTGTGAGTGGATTGGGTCACCCATCATATAATTGATATCAGTTTTGGAGCCATCGCTATCAGCATCATTCAAATCGACACCTCTAGCCCATTGTAAAACACGGTCTCGACGGGCCGCAGGGTCAGACAAGTGCGTAATCCCTAAATCTCCAACACTAATTCCACTATTGTTCTCATTAAGGTCGTTTCCAGCGACCATTATTGAACCACTTGTATCGTCAAACGTATATATACTGCGGACCAAATCTAAGCGACTTGCAGCGCCACCTAAACGAACATCGTTTCCATCCACCTCGCTAGACCAAACGCTTTGAGCTTTGTCACTAAAGAAGCCAGTGGTTGAATCAACGGCAGCTTTGTCGTTTGCATCCAATACTTGATTCCCTGCAATTTTATAACGTTTTAAATTCCCAGGCCAAAGCGCTCCCTCTTCAGGTCTAAATAGCGCAAAATACAACTGGTCACGATGTGTTAAGCGATTGTTTTGATTCACTGCCACGCCAGGAGAAACAAAGGTGGTATTTACATCTTGGACTTCACTCAATATTGTCTTAAATGCATCTAACAACTGCTGACTATCGTCTGCTGTGTAGAAGGATCCCCCTCCATTGTCCGCCAAGTCATCCAAAAACTCCTCCGCATCAGCATCCGAGGCAAAGCCAATGGTATGTGTTTTAACTCTCGGACCGATTACCGATGTTTTTGCATCCTGCAAATTGCTTACCAAGTCGAGTCCGCACTTCTCACCATCTGCACCAGTGCAGTTTTTACCTAATAATGCTTGAATTCTGGAGACACTATGATTGTTGTTAGCGACACCGTCTGACAACAGAACAATGTGATTATTCACTTGGCATTGTAAATTTTGCACTGGTGAAATGTAAGTTGCACCATTGGGGATATACTCATCAATACATTTACTGTTGCTCAAATCAAACTCAGTACAACCATTTGGGCGAATCGCATCAGGGCCGGTATAAGAGTCTCGATGGCTGACCCGGGTTGCACGTCGGACTCCGTCTGAGACCCCTGGCTCGCCCCGTTTACGTCCAAAATCAACATTTTGTCCACCATAATACATAGCAGCTTCATAAAGCGTATCGACTATAGGAGTGTATCCATTTGTGCTTAACTCATTAACTCGACTAATAAGGTAATTTCTTACGGTAGACGAATTGCCTGGCGTCGCATCTCCCTCAAATTCAATAAATAGTTTAGGCGCAGCAGAAGCCTTTCCTCTTTGCGTGTAAGCCGAAATTTGAGTACTAGAAAAATCTTCCATCACAAACATAATATTATTGCGAGGTTGCCAACCTGGACGGTCAACTATCTCTTGTATAATTGCTGCGATATTAGGACTATTAAACGCAGTATTTAAATTTTTCTGACCAATGTTGTTCCAACTAACAGAAGCACTCGTTTTCGGTTTGTTTTTTAACTGGTCCTTAAGTGTTTGTGAAAATGCACCAGGACTGTCCTCTGATACACCTCGAATGAGCATTTTTGAGTTAGTTCCTCCGACATTTGCGTTCGCGGTAAATGTTAGGTATGCGTTTTTAATGTTAGCACCCTGAGGAATGTTTAACTGTTGAAAGCGCAAACCGATATAGTCGTTTGTATCTTTCCGAAAATTCAACACGTTGAGTGTATTGTAGTTACCGTCGGTATCCTCTTCAGCATTATCCGTTTGACTGAGAACTTGATATGATTGCGTACCGGCTATGCACCCAGATGCGGTTGATTCATCATAGGACACCACAAGTTGTGGAGCACGGCTATCGCCTTTGTCGCTGCTATAGGTTTCTCGTTTACTGCTGCCATTTCCACTACTCCCCTCAATAATTAGATTAAGGGCGTTTCCACCACACCACGCTGATTGATCAACAACTTCTTGAATAACTGCCGAAAAATCTGGACTCAACACCGTATCATCATTTAGCGGAAAGCCATTGTTTGAAGCCCAATCTACACTTGCGCCTGTGCGAGGTCTGTCAGAAATATTCTTCCAAGTCGATTCGAATTGACTCCCATCTGCACTCGCTTCTGCCATAATTTTCAAGCTACTCGTACTATTATCAAGCTGCGTGCTTGTAAAGCGTAATACTGCTTTTGTAATAGTAGCGCCCTGTGGAACATTCAATCCATCAAAACGCAGCCCTGTGGTAACCACTTTTGTCCCTTGAGTCAGAACAATTTTCTCACTACCGACATTTACGTTGTTATTTATTTCATGCGCATCGTCTTTAGAGGCTTTAGTATTCAATACAATTTCTGGTGGTACCGGCATATCGATATCCGTAATGGGATATAATACTGGTCCCCCATGATCAGAGAATCTCATTAGTCCAGCATTGATATTCGTTGCCTCAGCAAGCGTTTGATTTAGCGCTGATTGTACTCTTTGCATCCTAGAAAACTGAGTGTTGTCTTTGCCACTCATACTCCCAGATGTATCCATGATAAACAGTACATTCGGTTTATAAGTGAATTGGGAGTTATTCGTGCCTAGGTATATCTCTAAATCATCGCCAAATGCACTCAAGTTAACCATAAAGCTTAAAATAAACGCAGTAGAGGCAACCTTTAATTTATTTAAACGCATCGCATTACTCCTAATTAATTCGCTGCCGGCGCAAAAATTGACGCCGTCATTGTGTTTGCCACTGCATAAGGACTTCCCTGTGCTTGCCCGCAACCACGCAAAATAAACACGTGACACTGCACGTTTGAACCGCTCACCACATTACTAGAACCTCGGCAAGCTTGCGTTCGAATGAAAGCACTTTGAGACCAACTGTTTACGTCTCCTTGACTCGAAAATTGTGCCGGTGCATTGTGCACTGTCGAGAATGTCATGCCCGCAGACGTAACTTCTCTTCGTACACGGTTATTGTCAAAGCAACTTAAATCATCCACCGTTAAATCGATGGCAGGCAATGCCCTGGCTTCAGACAAAGGATCGGTTAAAGCCGGATTATCGAGTATGGTTGTATCCTCTGACTCAAATACGGCGCCTGCAAGTGCAGTCTCAGCAGCATCAAAAGCGACTGACTTTCGCTCTAGAGAAGTGGCCATTTTTGTCTGTAACAAACTACTTGATACAGACGATACGCCCAAAATGGTAATAGACAGAAGTACCAATAATGCAAACACCAGTACTAGCCCTTTTTGCTTAATCATAGTGAATTTCCTCGAGCAAAATTTCTCATGTTGCGAAGTGTAATTGTAGTTTCAAACGCTTGGTAATAATTGTTGTCTGGCGCGGTGATGACGGCTTCATTTAGCAAACGGAATGTTGCGGGTTGATCAAGGTTAACCTGACCTTCACCTTTTAACGCAATCGCCAAGCGCACGGCCACCACTTGGGCATTAGCAGCATAAGCGACTGGCAATTCTGAGGCATCCACATATCGAACAGGAACAGAGCGCTGCGCTGGGTCGTTAGGGTCGGTTATACCATATAAAACCTGAAAGCTAAGGACATCGTCCAACAGAGTAAATGCAGCATCACCCGCATGGCCAACTGCGGCTTTTTGCCCACGCAACACTCGTCCATCGTAGCCCCGACATTGCAATTGGCCGTTATTGACAAAATATTCGTTTACCACATAAAACTCTTCATCGGCAAGTGGATAACCAAGTTTAAAGCCTCGGCAGTCTCTCGGCGCTTGCAGGCTAACAACTAAAGTATCGTTAGCACCGTTGATACCTTGTAAGGACCCAAGTGCCACTCGATTAGCAAAATCGCCTGGCACTGGAATGGGATTGCTGCGAACAAAGGCTTCTTCTTCAACAATATCAACTAACTGATTAAGATTTGGGTCTAGCACATCATAACGGCCCGTCATCATAAGCTCTTGGCGCATTCTAGATATAATGAAGCGACCACTCTCTTGTGCGTTAGCAATCGCTCGGTTAAGACCATCGGTAACGGTATTGCTCGATAATATTTGAATAACTGCGCCCGATATAATTAAACCGAGTACCAGCGATATCATTAATTCGACAAGGGTAAAACCCTTTTGTTTAGAACGGTTATTGCTCATAGTGCGACCTGCAAGATCACGCAATCGGTGTCAGATGCACCAACAGCGTTACAATTAGCATTAGCTACCCTGTTGCCATCGCGCCATCCAACGGAGGGCCAACTCACCGTAATAAAATGCAGGGAACCAGCGGTGCACGCGTCAGCATCACCCACTACCCGATCGTTACAGGTCACCGCAATCGATGTATTAGGATTAGATTCGACAGCGGCGCAAGACATTTGATAGGCGTCAAACTCAGCAATTTGATCTGCACTACAAGTATTCGCCTGACAATCAGTAACGGCAGCTGGGATGTTAATACAATGGCATTGATATAAGTCGCCAGATGGACACGATAGACCTGTGAAGTTATAGTTATCAGGATCAAAATACGCATTATCTACTACAAATCCATCTGTAGTAGCAGAAGGAACAACACTCGCTCGCAGGCGCTCACTCATCTGCTGAGCAACCATAACCGCTTGAGTGCGAGATAACGCATCTTTGTTCGAAAACGACCCAATGAACTGCATTGAGGCAACGCCCAGCAGCCCTATCGATAAAATAAATAAAGTAATTAGCACTTCAATCATGCCAATGCCACGCTGTTTCTTCAAAGTTATTCCCTTATCATTGGAACCGTTTCGGCCTACTATATTCAACATTGTTCACACATTAAACTTTTGCCATATAAGCACTTTACCGGCATTAATCAATTAATGGTTATTTTGATTGAGTCTAAGGTATTAAATTAAAAACAGAACTGCACACAAGTATTTAATTAATGCTTAGGTATATTTACAGTACTTGCTTTACCCTTAACTCCTTAGGTACTGCGAATTCGATGTTTTCTAAGCGCCCTGGACGCTCAGTAGAAGTTGTTGCTCCCCACTCTGTTAGCTTGTCTACTACGCCTTGAACTAGCACCTCAGGTGCAGAGGCACCAGCAGTCACTCCCACATGTTCAACCCCATCAAGCCAGTCTTTTTCGATACAGTCTTGGTCAGCTATGAGGTATGACTGTGCACCCATTTTTTGTGCCAGTTCACGTAGCCGATTTGAATTTGAGCTATTTTGCGCGCCAACAACCAACAGTACCTCACAATCACCGGCAAGATCTCGAACCGCATCTTGGCGATTTTGCGTGGCATAACAAATATCATCTTTACGAGGACCATCGATTTTTGGAAACTTTTCACGCAGCGCTTCAATGACATCAGCAGTATCATCCACTGATAATGTGGTTTGACTACAATAGTAAAGTTCATCGGGGTTGTTGACTTCAAGCACCTGTACATCTGCAATTGACTCAACTAAATAAATTCCCCCATTCGGATTGCTATATTGGCCCATGGTACCCTCTACTTCAGGATGACCATGATGACCAATCAATACACATTCTGTACCACGCTTGCTTGCGCGCATAACTTCCATATGCACTTTTGTCACTAGCGGACAGGTTGCATCAAAAACTTTTAAACCTCTATCGTCCGCCTCATTACGAACCTGCTGTGAGACCCCGTGCGCCGAAAATATTACAATTGCATCATCTGGTACTTCGCTCAGTTCATCAACAAAAAATGCACCACGAGCTTTTAAGCCATCTACCACAAAACGGTTGTGAACAACTTCATGGCGAACATAAATGGGTGGCCCAAATATTTCCAATGCGCGTTCAACAATCGTTATGGCTCTGTCAACTCCTGCACAAAAGCCACGTGGGTTAGCTAAATGTATTTGCACCTATATTTCCTATTTTACGTCTATGATCTCAACATCAAAAATCACATCTTGGCCTGCCAAGGGATGGTTAAAGTCAACGGTCACCGACTGACCCGCGATGCTCCTGATTATTCCAGGTACTTCGCTTCCATCTGGCTGCCCAAATCCCATTATCATGCCTTCTTTTAAGTCAGCATCTGCGGCGAACTTACTCTTATCCACGTGATAAATATTGTCAGGATTAGGTAAACCGAAAGCGTCGTTAGCATTGATTGTAAAAGCTTTTTTATCACCAAGCTTCAATCCAAGCAAACATTTTTCGAAATTTGGTGTCAAACTTCCGTCACCAATGACCATTTTAGCGGGCTTATTATTCACTCTGGTACTGTCTACCGCTGAGCCGTCAGTGAGAGTTAAGTCAAAGTGCAGAATTATTTCACTTTTTTCGCCAATTACCTTTGCGGTATCACTCATTGTCTTTTGTCTCTTTATTTACAAACATATCAATAATTAACAACGCTGCACCTATAAAAATCGCGGAGTCTGCTACGTTGAATGCTGGCCAGTGGTAAGTGTTATAATAAAAATCAAGAAAATCAATTACGTAACCATGCAAAATACGATCAAGTACGTTTCCTAAAGCGCCGCCCAAAATAAAGCTAAAGGCAACTGGCAACAATATTTGCTCTTTTGTTGACTGGCGCAACCACCATACAATAACCGCGCTGACGATTAATGCTAAAGCACTTAAAAAATAACGCTGCCAACCTCCCGCATCGTAAAGAATACTAAACGCAGCGCCATAGTTATGAACGTATGTAAGATTAAAAAATGGCAAAACTTGTATGGACTGATACAGGTCCATACTGCCAACAATGGCTTGTTTGGTAACTTGGTCTAACACAATTGCGATAAGACTAATCCATGTGAACCGTAAGCCCGTGGTGCGCAATAACTTAAGCATAATGACGCACTTCCCCATCACCATCGACATTTTCAACACAGCGATTACACAGTTCAGGGTGCTCTGGATGTTGTCCTACGTCTTCTTTAATATGCCAACATCTTGTGCATTTTGTACCGGCAGCATTGCTAACCGATACAGCGATTGTCCCATCTTCGCTTAACGTAGCATCAGCAGGACGTTGAGCTATATCTGCCACCGCAGCTTCGGAGGTGATCAGCACAAAGCGCAGCTCATCTTTCAATTGCGCAAGTCTGCTATGAAGAGTTGGGTTAGCATACACCGTAACACTAGCCTCTAGTGAGCTACCAATGACCTTATCTTTACGTGCGACTTCAAGTGCATTGTTCACTTCCGTCTTAATCGCAATAATCGCTTGCCAAAAGTCATCATCCATTGCATTTTCCACTTCCGGAAGCTCGGTATACCAATGATCGGTAAATACAAATTCTGAGCGTTCACCGGGCATCGCTTCCCAAACTTCTTGCGCGGTAAAACTCATAATTGGAGCCATCCATCTCACCATCGCTTCTGCAATGTAATACAGAGCAGTTTGACATGAGCGTCTTGCGATACTGTCCGCTTTTGCGGTGTATTGTCTGTCTTTAATAATATCCAAATAGAAGCTACCAAGCTCGATGGAGCAAAATTGCATCATTGACTGACACACAATCAACATGTCGTATTTGTCGTACGCCTCGGTAATTTGTTGTTGAATCTTTTTAGTACGCGAGACCATCCAAGCATCCAAGGCAACCATATCTTTCGGGTCGACCATATCAGTAGCAGGATTAAAACCATTTAAATTCGCGAGTAAAAAACGACAGGTATTACGGATACGACGATAGGCATCTGCAGAACGTTTGAGTATTTCATCGCTAACGGTCATTTCACCGCGATAATCAGTAGATGCAGCCCATAAGCGTAAAATATCTGCACCGAGTTTGTTCGTAACCTCTTGCGGTGCAACTACATTGCCCAGGGACTTAGACATTTTTTTACCGTGCGCATCTACCGTAAAACCATGAGTTAATACTTCTTTGTAAGGCGCATGTCCGTGCATAGCCACAGAACTCATCAGCGAGGACATAAACCAACCACGGTGTTGGTCAGACCCTTCAAGATATAAATCAGCAGACGCCGGGATGTCGTCGCGACGCTCTACTACAAAGTAATGGGTCACTCCTGAGTCAAACCATACGTCGAGGGTGTCGGTGACTTTGTCGTAATCTTCGGCATCATCACCAATAAGTGTTTCATTCGGTAAATCCCACCATGCTTGAATACCTGACTTTTCGACTTCAAGCGCGACTTTTTCCATAATGCTTGCACTATCAGGGTGTAGTTCGCCAGTTTGCTTGTGAATAAATAAAGCAATAGGCACGCCCCAAGTACGTTGGCGAGAAATACACCAGTCTGGTCGGCCCTCCACCATGCTCGTGATTCGGTTCTGTCCCCAATCTGGGATCCATTTGGTTTTTTCAATTTCCTTGATGGATTCGGCTCGCAGTCCTTTTTTATCCATACTGATAAACCACTGCGGAGTCGCACGGAAAATAATAGGCGTTTTATGTCTCCAGCAATGCGGATAACTGTGCTCATATTTAACATTCAATACCAATGCACCGGCATCACTTAGAGCCTGAACAATGTTGTCGTTTGCTTTGAAAACGTGCTGTCCAGCAAAGTGTGGTGTATTTTCTAAATACACACCGTTTGCGCCTACCGGATTATACACGTCGATATCGTAGAGCTTACCTACGTTGAAATCGTCAACCCCGTGTGCGGGTGCTGTGTGCACACACCCTGTACCTGACTCAGTAGTCACGTGGTCGCCTAAAATCAATGGCACGCTTAAATCTAATAAAGGATGTTTTACCATTGCGCGTTCAAGCGCTTGGCCTTTACATTCGGCTAATACTGAAAATTCGCTTACATCGTAACGCTTCATGCAGCTTTCGACTAAATCACTTGCCACAATATAGTGTTTATTTTGCCCGTCTTTAAGCAACTCAACCAAAGCGTAATTAAGCTCAGGATGAAGACTGATAGCGCGGTTCGCCGGAATCGTCCAAGGTGTTGTCGTCCAAATAACAAGCGAAGCGTTTGATGCATCTGCACCAAAGGCGGCAGAGACTTTATCAACATCGTCTATGGCAAATGCCACATCTATTGCAGGCGATACTTTATCTTGATATTCCACTTCAGCTTCGGCAAGTGCTGAGCCACAATCTGTGCACCAATGTACTGGCTTAAATCCTTTTTCTAAATGCCCTGAAGTAACAATTTTAGCTAACGCACGAATAATGTTGGCCTCAGAAGAGAACTCCATCGTTTTATAAGGGTTATTCCACTCGCCAAGTACGCCTAAACGGATAAAGTCTTTGCACTGACCATCTATTTGGCGCTGCGCATAGGCACGGCACTTTTCTCTAAATTCAGCAACTGAGACTTTTTTGCCTGGCTTACCCACTTTCTTCTCAACCATGAGCTCAATAGGCAAACCGTGACAATCCCAACCGGGGACGTAAGGGGCATCAAAGCCAGACAGTGTTTTTGACTTAACAATAATATCTTTTAATATCTTATTTACGGCGTGGCCAATGTGAATATCACCGTTGGCATAAGGAGGGCCGTCGTGCAATATGAAAGGAGTCGCACCCTGACGCGATTCTCGAATGCGCTGATACAAATCTTTACTTGTCCACTGCTTCAGCATTTGTGGCTCGCGCTGGGCTAAGTTACCACGCATCGGAAATGCTGTTTCAGGTAAGTTAAGCGTTGATTTGTATTCACTCATTATGTATTTCCATGTTTATTAAAGTTGTTTTAGTTCAAGGCATTTTTTGCTTGTACTGTTTTAATTTGTATTGCTAAGCACCATGCTAATATGGGGTGTTAGCAAAGAATGCACGTGCATCCGTAGCATCTTTCTCTATCTGTTGTTTTAACTGTGAAAAACTATCAAATTTCACCTCATCTCTGATTTTACTCATAAACTCAATCTGGATACGCTTCGCATAAAGATTGCCCGTAAAATCAAACACATGAGTTTCTAACTGTAATCTCTGACCATTTAATGTTGGTCGATATCCTAAATTGGCGACCCCTTCAAAAAATTCGCCATCTACATAAGCTTTTACTGCAAACACACCGTAAACCGGGGCCTTGTGACGCCGAAGAAGTACATTTGCAGTAGGGAAACCAATCGTACGGCCGTTTTTTTCGCCATGTACCACTTTCCCCGAAATACTATAGGCTTTGCCGAGCATATTGCTCGCTTTAGCAAAGTTCCCTTGGCTTAAAGCCTCTCTCACCGCGGTGGAGCTTATTCTGCAATTGTCTACAACAAAACTCTGCGTACTTACCACATCAAAGGCGTGTTCACTTGCAGCTTTTTGCAAAAAGTGAAAATCGCCTGCTCGTTTGTGACCAAAGCGAAAATCATCCCCAACCACCAAAAATTTCACACCAAGCTTATCTACCAGTAAGTCTTTTACAAAGGCTTTTGGAGATTGTGCGGCAAACTCCTTTGAAAAACTTACGCACAAAAGCCGGTCAACGCCCAGCGCCTTGAGGGCTTCATATTTATCACGTAAACGAGACAGGCGCGCCGGCGCAACTGCGGGGGCAAAAACTTCTTCTGGCTGAGGCTCAAATACCATAACGGCAGAGGGCACTCCTAAAGCCTTTGCTTTATCGATAAGATTGAGTAGCACCGCTTGATGCCCTTTATGCACACCGTCAAACTTACCAATAGTTAACGCGCATCCCCGATGGGAAGCGTTGATATTATGAATGCCTCTAATTAATTCCACAGATAAATCTACTTACTAGCCTGTTCGTCAGTTTAAAGGCGCTATACTGCCATTCGTTACACAAAGCGTATCATTATAAATATAAAATAGACCACAAAAGCACGCCACAAAGCGCTAGATTATAGCCGACTACGCCGCGTTTACCAATGCTATAAACGTTTATTTATCCAACTCAATTCAGGCAGAATCAATCTGTTTGTCTTGACTTACAAAGTCTCTCAATCGAAGGCCAAAGACAACACCACTTAGGCCATAACTCACGACCCCAATGGCAATGACAAAGCCAAGTGAATAGAGCCTCTGTGTAAAGACTTGTCCTTCCCAATTTAACCCCTGCATGTACCATATTAAGGTAGCGACCATAAAGAAAGTTGCGAACAGCACTTTACACAAAAATAACCAAGTTCGTTTAGATACTTTATATACGCCTTGTTGCGCTAGTTTACGGTACAACAGAAAGGCATTTAAAGTACCCGATAAAGCAGTTGCAGCGGCTAAGCCTACATAGCCAAATGGCACAGCTAAGATGAGATTAAATACCATATTTGCTGCCATTGTCATGATGCCATACCGTACCGGGGTTTTAGTGTCTTGGCGGCTATAAAAAGCGGGAGCGAATATTTTAACCAACATGAATGACAACAAACCACACGAATAGGCCATTAAGCTCAAAGAGGCCATATAACTATCTTCTATAGTAAATTCACCGCGCTGGAAAATCACGAGAATCAAGGGCATGGCTAATACAAAAAGTGCGGCGGCTGCTGGAATACCTAAACACGCGATGAGTCGAACAGCCCAATCAATATTGGCGGCAAAAGCATGCTTATCAGATTGCACATGATTGCGCGACAAAGTAGGCAAAATCACTGTGGCGATTGCGATGCCAAACAAGCCGAGAGGAAACTCAAGCAAACGATCTGAGTAATAAAGCCAGCTAATTGCGTTGGTCATTAAAAAGCTGGCAATGATGGTATCAAGTAATAGGTTTATCTGACTGACTGAAACGCCAAAAAGCGCAGGTATCATTAATTTACGCACCTTTGCCACATTTGGGTCTTGCCAACCCCACTTTGGCTTTATAAGCAAGCCGACTCTGTACAAAAACGGTAACTGGAAGAGGAGTTGTGCAATTCCCCCAAAAAGCACGCCCAACGCAAGCGCAAATGAAGGAACCTCAAATGCATCCGCGAACAAATACGCACATAAAATAATCGATATGTTTAGCAGTACTGGCGTAAACGCCGCCACGGCAAATCTATTTAGTGTATTTAGGATGGCACCAGCGAAACCCGTTAAGCTGATAAAGAAAATGTAGGGAAACGTCAGTTTGAGCATAATTGATGCAAGCTCAAACTTGATACCAGAGGGTTCATCATTTAAGTAATCGATAAACCAACCCATACCAAACAAAGCGGCTAATACCGAAGAGCCTAGCACTCCGAATATGGCAGTAAAAAAGACAACTACGCCCAGCGTACCCGAGACTTTAGCAACAAAGTCTTGTAACTCAGCTTTATCACCTCTGTTATGAATTTCTGTGAGGACAGGGATAAAGGCTTGCGTAAAAGCCCCCTCTGCAAATAAGCGCCTTAAAAAATTAGGAATTTTATTTGCAAAGATAAATATATCAGCAGCAGCGCCCGCACCGAGTATATAGGCAATCACAACGTCTCGAACCAAGCCAAGCACGCGTGAAAGCAAGGTCATAGCGCTAACAATGATGCCCGCTTTAAGTAATTTTTTTGCCAACGACTAAATCCTTGCGTAACAGTAGTGTTTTTTGCATCTTAGCGACAATAACAGGCTTGGCAACGGACCAAAAATAAGCACTGATAAAACGAAGTGCGGTCACTTTACTGCAAAGCTTCATGAGTTAAAATACCGCTATGATGAGTATAACGAAATTTACTAATCCTAGCGATAAAAGCCCCTTGGCTTTTGTGGTCACTTACTACTTTCAAGCAAATATCGACAAAACTAAAGATAATTCATATTAATTTAGCTACGTGCATTGACAAAATCCGCAAATAACTAGATAATCCGCACCCTCAATTTTGACATGAATCTATTTAGGAGTTACACCTTGGCTAACATCAAGTCTGCTAAGAAACGTGCGATTCAATCTGAAAAGCGTCGCCAGCATAACGCTAGCCGTCGCTCAATGACGCGTACTTGCATTAAGAAAGTTATTGCCGCTATCGAAGCAGGAAATAAAGAAGCTGCACAAGCTGCATTTACAGCTGCAGTTCCTGTGTTAGACAGAATGGCAACTAAAGGTCTTATTCACAAGAATAAAGCTGCTCG
>CAZUON010000014.1:0-67900 GCA_964621345.1 uncultured Glaciecola sp.
ATTTAGGTTCCAGTGCTTCACGGCGTGAGAGTTCAAGTCTCTCCTTCCGCACCATAGTAGGGGTATCGCCAAGCTGGTAAGGCAACGGGTTTTGATCCCGTCATCCGTAGGTTCGAGTCCTGCTACCCCAGCCATTTCTTACATCATTCATTTTTATCTTGATTTTATTTCCCTTTCAACGCTATGTTTACACTCGTGATCGAGTGATTTGCTGAATTAAGCCACAGCTAACAACAAAAAGCGTTACACGGACAACATTCAACTGAAGTATTGCTGATCTCAATATGCTGTTACCGCAACAAAGCGCCAACGGCTAGTTTGAGCTTTATTTATCAGGAGTAATACTTTGGAATTTCTAGACAATATCGATATTAACGAATATCTCCCCGCTGCAATTGCATGGGCTACAAATATACTGTTAGCCGCAATTATTTTACTACTTGGTCTTTGGATAAGCAGCAAAGCTTACAAAGCTGTTTATGGCATCGGTAAAAAATACCAATCCTTAGATGATACCCTATTCCGCTTTTTTGGCAGTGTAGTGCGCTACGTTATACTGGCCTTTGTGTTTATTGCGGTACTAAATCGTTTTGGTGTAGAAACGACCTCTATTGTTGCACTTTTGGGTGCTGCAGGTTTAGCGGTAGGCCTAGCCTTACAAGGTGCTATGTCTAACTTAGCCGCTGGCGTAATGTTACTTATTTTTCGACCATATAAGGTTGATGACTTTATAGAATCGGCTGGCCAGTTTGGTAAGGTTACAGAGGTAGATTTATTCACGACTATATTGCAGACTTTCGATAATCAGAAGATCATCATCCCAAACAGTCAAATTTGGGGTCAACAAATTACTAACCACTCCTTTCACCAAATCCGTGGTGTTGATTTAACCATAAGCGTCGCATACAAAGAGAACACCGATGATGCGCGTAAAGTAATTGATGAAGTGCTAGCAGCCCATCCTCATGTATTAAAAGACCCTGCTCCTTTTGTTGAGGTTAGTGCGCTGAATGACAGTTCTGTTGACTTCATTGTGCGCCCCTTTTGTAAAGGTGAGCATTATTTTGACCTTCGCTTCTCTATCCCTGAGCAAATGAAAAAAGCGCTTGATAAAGCAGATATTGAAATTCCATTCCCTCATCGCAAGGTAATCATGGTCAAAGAAGATTAAGAGTACCTGTAAAGCCTGCTAAACTTGTTTTAGCAGGCATATTCTTCAAGTTACACGTTAGCAAACAAGCAGGTCTACAAACGGACTAGCAAATAAAAGGAATGTTACATGTCCGATTTACTAGACAGCATCGCCCCACCCACAAAGGTCGAATATGACGCATTATTAAGACCACTTAGCGAAACGAAATTCTGGGTAACGATGTGTGCAGTGTTAGGCTTTTTAATGAGTGTTTTTATGCTTATTGTGGGCTTATTTTTCTTAGTCGGCGTGCCAGCTATCAGTGCATTTTTAGGCGGCGCAGAAGCAGAAATAGCGGCTATGGGAGCCAGTTTTGGGATTTTTATTGGCCTCATTTATGTGATTGTGGGTGGTATCCTGTTCATGCCTCCGCTATATTTATACCGCTATGCAAAGAGCATATCCAAAGCAGAAAGAAGCGGTGAATACACAGACATTATTGAGGCCTTGCGCTTTCAAAAATCATTTTGGAAGTTTGCTGGTGTTATCGTGCTTATATACTTAATATTTATGGCTATATTCTTCTTTTTTGGGCTTATCGCTGCCTTTCTGTAAAACTGAGTTTCGTTACTCTTTGTTCGAGCTTAAAGGCAAGTTATACATTCAATTTTTTCACAACAAAAATAATAAGGTTTCCTTTTGATTAACGAAGTAGTCGGGTTCGTCAATAATATTTTATGGGGTCAAGGCCAAGTTCTTATCTATATGCTGCTCATTGCAGGTGTATGGTTTACGGTCCGTCTTAAGTTTATTCAAATTCTTGATTTTAAGCACATGTTCTCATTGCTTAAAGGCAGCAACAAAAGCGACAGCGAGGGCATAAGTTCCTTTCAAGCACTGTGCACTAGTTTATCTGCTCGGGTGGGCACAGGAAACTTAGCAGGAGTTGCCGTCGCGATTTCATTAGGCGGTGCTGGTGCAATATTTTGGATGTGGATCATCGCGGTATTAGGCATGGCCACCGGTTATGCTGAATCGGTACTTGGTCAAGCTTATAAAATAAAAGACGCTGACGGTCAGTTTAGAGGTGGCCCAGCCTACTACATCAAACAAGGCCTAAAAAACTCATGGTTCGCCGTGCTTTTTGCGCTGTGCTTATTCTTTGGCTATGGATTTGTGTTCAGTGCCGTGCAAGCCAATACCATTACCGATGCCTTTAACAATAGCTACAACATTCCCACCGAATACACCGGTTTAGTTATCGTTGTGGTGGCTGGCATCATCGTATTAGGCGGTTTGCGCGCCATCGCTAAATTTTCTGAATGGGTTGTTCCCTTTATGGGCATTGCCTATGTGTTAGTTGCCTTAGGCATTACGCTGGTAAACATTCAACTCCTTCCTGGCGTATTATGGGATATCATCACGTCAGCCTTTGGTTTGCAAGAAGCCGGTGCAGGGGCTTTTGCTGCTGCGGTTAAAAATGGTATTCAGCGCGGGCTTTATTCAAACGAAGCTGGCTCTGGTAGCGTGCCTCAGGCCGCCGCAAGTGCATCTCCGCATCCAAACCACCCTGCCTCTCAAGGATACATACAAATGTTAGGGGTGTTTTTAGACACCATGATTTTATGTACCGCGACCGCATTTATTATTTTGCTCGGCACAGATACCTCAATAGGCCAAATGGAAGGCATTCGCCTGACGCAAACAGCAATGGAAAGTCACTTAGGCGGAATTGGGGCTGACTTTGTAGCCGCCGCGATTGGCTTTTTCGCCTTTAGTTCAGTGGTCGCCAATTATGCCTATGGTGAGGCAAATCTGCACATGTTTAAGCTCGATAACAAAATAGGTCGAAGTATATTTACCGCAGGCTACTTAGCTATGATCTTTTGGGGCTCAATGGCTGCGCTTCCCACCGTTTGGGCTATGGCTGATATGGCCCTTGGTTTGATGACGCTAGTGAATGTCATCGCCATCGTACTGCTCACACCTACCATTGTTGCCATAACCAAAGATTATCGCCACAAACTGAAAGCGCAACAAGATATCACCTTTGATGCGAGCGACTGCGAAATGCAGGGTGAGCTTGAAGAGAAGACGATATGGACTGGGAAATCCAAGTAAAGGTCAAGCAAATTGAAAGCGCTGAAGTCCAGCGCTTAAATGCTTTTTACTAGGTAAGATATTTAAAACATTGATAACCGTGCTAATGCTCTAAAATATATACATCAGCAACTGAATTAGAATCGCAATCGCCACCAAAGGCAGAATAATTCGTGCTAGCTTAGAGGAAGTTTCGTTAGACACTCTCAGGCCTGATTTTTCGACCATTGGGACAATGATAATCAAGGCTAGAAACAACACGCCTAGCACCACAAGTACATTCATTTACTTTTCTCCAAAATCCTAAATTCTTGAAAAACCCTAGGCTATGAAATACCCATTGCGTATTTTAATGCGAGATTCTTCAACGGTCCTGCGCGCTCGGCAACTGCTAGTGCGGCATTTCGTAAAAACTTGATGGGTCCAAGCTCATTACTAAAGCCCGCGTATAAGGCATCCATCGTTGACATCATGAGTAGATTTTGACCTCGGCGCTTATGTTCATACTCATTCAAACCTACTTTGAGACTATCTAAACCTGATTGTTTGAGAGCATCTACTAAGGCACTGACATCCTTAAAACCCAAATTTACCCCCTGCCCCGCTAATGGATTAATGGTATGTGCAGCATCTCCTACCAGAACGGCTTTATCGCGCCAATAGTGATTCGCATGCATACGTGTTAAGCCAAAACCTGCTTTGTTAATTAGCTCAAAATCATCTAGTTGCGAGGGGAAGGTATCGCGTATCGCTTGTTTAAGCTCATCAGCAGACATCGTTGCAATAGCCTGCGACTTTTCTTTTGATGCATACCAGACTAAACACGCGTAGTTTTCATGCATAGGGAGTAAGGCTAAGGGGCCGCTAGGTGTGAATTGCTGCCAAGTCAGGTCAGCAATCTCCTTATGGCTTTTGATTAGAATAAGATTAGCGCGCTGTGCATAATTCCAGCCTGTTTGACCAATTCCTGCGGCCTTTCTCACTTGTGAACTAGCGCCATCTGCACCAATGATAAGCTTAGCTTGAATAAGCTCTCCCGTGCTCAACACAAGCTCACCTTTTTTGCTATAAATACTCTGGGCCTGGGTATTATAAATTGTAATTTTATTGCGGTGCTGCTGTTCGATACTTTTCAGCAGAGCTAATTGAATAACGCGGTTTTCGACAAAAATACCGAGCTGGGACTCTCCAATGTCTTGGGCCTTAAAATGCGTTTTAGCGAGTTCTTCTTCCCATACCATTAGCGAATCGTATGGACGAAAGCGCATATCTTCGATATGTTTTAGAGCATCTACATCCTTTAATAAATCAATACTGTGCTTATTTAAGGCTGATACCCGCAGGTCGGGCAATTGTGAAGGTTTAAAGGGCTCAGGCATAGCCGGTTCGATAAGCGCAACAGAGTGGCCAAGCTGAGCTAATGCGCAAGCCGCTGCGGCACCCACCATGCCGGCTCCTATTATACAAATATCAAAATATTGGCTGTTTGACGGCATATAGGCCTTCTATAATAAATATGTCAGTGAAACGCACCAGTAAACCCATGGCACCTACTAGTAATTATCTTGGGGCAAACTCCGTTTATACAAGCGCCTTTGCATACACAGCATTGGCGGAATTAAAATGTTAAGCGTCGACGTAATATTCCTGCAATGAAGTATGGCATAAGACGGGCAAAAACTGCATTCCATTATCTATATTTACGCCGACTATTACATCCACTTTTACCGCATTGCCAAATCGCTAAAGCCATTGGTGTAACCCCAAGTATTCTCGAGGAATTGAACATTGAGCTATATCTAGCTTATTGCGGCGAAAAGCGTTAAAATTAGGGATTAATTCATTCTTAAACAAGCAACGATACACGGGCTATCCGTGCTTTGTCTTGTCATAAAACATGTAGTAAATATTAGTATGAGCAAAAAGCTGTTTATTAAAACTTGGGGCTGTCAAATGAACGAGTACGACTCGGACAAAATGGCAGACTTACTCGACTCAACACATGGCTACACTGAAGCTGCAGAGGCTGAAGAAGCCGATGTAATTTTACTCAATACCTGCTCTATTCGTGAGAAAGCACAAGAGAAGGTGTTCCATCAGTTGGGCCGTTGGAAGAATCTTAAAAAAGACAAACCAGAGCTCATCATTGGTGTGGGCGGCTGCGTGGCCTCTCAAGAAGGGGCTGAAATACGTAAGCGTGCACCCTATGTTGACATCGTGTTTGGCCCACAAACCTTACATCGCTTGCCCGAGATGATTGCGCAAATCAAAGGCGGCGATAAATCGGTTGTTGATGTTAGCTTTCCTGAAATTGAAAAATTCGATCGCTTACCTGAGCCAAGAGCAGACGGTCCCACCGCTTTTGTTTCAATCATGGAAGGTTGCTCTAAGTATTGTAGTTTTTGTGTAGTACCCTACACTCGAGGCGAAGAAGTAAGCCGCCCAGTAGATGACGTGCTACTAGAAGTTGCACAACTTGCTGCTCAAGGCGTGAGAGAAGTGAACCTCTTAGGTCAGAACGTAAATGCTTTTCGCGGTGAACAACACGATGGTGCGATTTGCCGTTTTGCTGAATTACTAGAATTGGTCGCGTCCATTGATGGGATTGACCGCATTCGTTATACCACCTCTCACCCAGTGGAATTTACCGACGATATTATAGAAGCTTACAAAAATATTCCGGAGTTGGTAGACCACCTCCACCTGCCGGTACAAAGTGGATCAGATCGTATTTTAAATATGATGAAACGTGGCCATACCGCGATTGAGTACAAAAGTACCATCCGTAAGCTTAAAAAAGTGCGCCCCAATTTATGCATGAGCTCAGACTTTATTATTGGCTTTCCTGGAGAAACCCAAGAAGACTTTGAAGCTACCATGGACCTTATTGGCTACGTTGGTTATGACATGAGCTTTAGCTTCATTTACAGTGCTCGCCCGGGCACACCTGCAGCAGATATTGTGGATGATGTGAGCGAGGCGACAAAAAAAGAACGTTTGCAAATTCTGCAGCAACGCATCAATCAAAACGCACAACAAATTGCGCGCAATATGCTGGGCACGGTTCAACGTATTTTGGTTGAGGGAAGCTCTAAAAAAGACCCAGATGAGCTTACCGGACGCACCGAGAATAACCGCGTGGTTAACTTTAAAGGTAGCCCCGACATGATTGGTGAGTTTGTGGATATTGAAGTCACAAATGTGTTCAGTAACTCCTTACGCGGTGATGTGATTGCCAGAGAAGCAGATATGGGCTTGAGAGTCGCGATTTCGCCCCAATCTATCTTATCTAAGCAAGCCGAAACGGCAGATACTCACAAGGCCCACGGCGTAATTCAGTTCACACCTGTGTAAACATATAAACATATAAATCTAATAGTTAGGAAGCAATATTGAGTAATATCGTTAGCAACAAAATTGTACTAGTACCTGATGACAGTAAACGATTGGTCAGCCTATGTGGACCTTTTGATGACAACATCAAACAAATTGAGCGTCGCCTAGGGGTAGAAATTACCTATCGTAATAATCAATTTAATGTGATGGGCGACCCGCAACAAGCCAATGGTGCTAGTGAGTTACTCAAGCTTTTATACATTGAAACGCAACCGGTCAAAGGCAGTATTCCGGCTCTTGAGCCAAATCAAGTGCACCTAGCCATTCAAGAAGCAAAGTGCCTAGAGCGAGCTGAAGCCGGTGATTATGGCAAAGAAGTACATATTAAAACCAAACGTGGGGTGATAAAACCACGTAACCCCAATCAGTCAAAATATGTCGCGAATGTCATTAATCACGATATCACTTTTGGTATTGGCCCAGCCGGTACGGGTAAAACGTATTTAGCCGTAGCGTGTGCAGTAGATGCCCTAGAACGTCAAGAGATTCGCCGAATATTGCTAACTCGCCCAGCTGTAGAAGCAGGTGAAAAACTTGGTTTTTTACCCGGTGATTTATCGCAGAAAGTTGACCCTTATTTACGCCCTTTATACGATGCACTTTTTGAGATGCTGGGCTTTGAGACCGTTGAAAAGCTGATAGAGCGCAATGTCATTGAAGTCGCGCCACTAGCTTATATGCGCGGTCGAACGCTGAACGACGCTTTCATTATTTTAGATGAATCTCAAAATACCACTACCGAACAGATGAAAATGTTCTTAACTCGCATCGGTTTTAACTCAAGAGCGGTTATTACCGGCGATATTACGCAAGTGGATTTGCCACGTGGGGTACGATCAGGGTTGCGCCACGCAATTGATGTGCTCGGAGAAGTAAACGATATTTCCTTTAATTTCTTTACCGCTAACGACGTGGTTCGCCACCCCGTTGTGGCTCGCATTGTTCAAGCATACGAAGATTACGACACCGAACAAGAAGCAATTAAAAAAGCGGAGAGAGAAGCGCGTATGAAGTTACAAAAGGAAATGGAAAACGAACAATACAAGTCCAGCGGTGGTGGGGATGACAACCACGGACCTGACGCAAACTAAGTGAAAAATACTCCCTCAGAGCGTGTTATTGAGCTTTTCATTGATAAAGGCGACGATTTATCGTCCGCTTTATCCGATGATATACCACAACAAAGAGATATTGAGACTTGGTTACACGCTGCCCTCTCACAAATTCAATATACGAAACCTATCGAAATAAACATCCGAGTCGTTAGCTCAGCGGAATCTCAACAGTTAAATCGTGATTACCGAAACAAAGATAAACCGACCAATGTGTTGTCTTTTGAATCGGATATTCCCGACTTTGTGCCCTCTTCACATATTGGCGATTTAGCGATTTGTGCAGAGGTATTGCATCACGAAGCAAAAGAACAAAACAAAGAATTACATGCACATTGGGCACATATGTGTGTGCATGGCCTATTGCATTTGCTAGGCTATGACCATATTGACGAAGACGACGCTGTCGAAATGGAAGCAATAGAAATTGCCTCTTTAGCTGCAATAGGTATTGACGATCCCTATGCAATTCGATAATTATAGCCTCTAACTTAAACAAAATTGACAGGATAATGAGCGAAGATAATCCCCCATCTACCAACGGTTCATCGAACAAAGGTTGGTTTGCAAACCTAATGCATCCTTTTAAAGGTGAGCCGAAAAACAAAGAAGAACTTTCTGAAGTCATTTCTGATGCACAGCAACGTGAGTTAATCGACCCGCAAACAAAAGAAATGATTGAAGGTGTGATGGGCGTGAGCGAGATGCGCGTGCGTGACATTATGATCCCTCGCGCACAAATGATTACCATTGATATCCAGCAAAGCGTAGATGAATTCTTACCGCTTATGCTTGACTCTGCCCACAGCCGTTTCCCAGTGATCAGCGAAGATAAAGACCACATAGAAGGCATATTGCTGGCAAAAGACCTGTTGGCTTATGCGTTTAACGATGAAAAAACCTTCTCCCTACGCGAAAACCTGCGCGAAGCGATAATCGTTCCTGAGAGTAAACGCGTTGACGTGCTACTCAAAGAGTTTAGACAACAACGCTACCATATGGCGATTGTCGTTGATGAATATGGCGGTGTATCTGGTCTCGTCACTATCGAAGATATTCTTGAATTAATTGTAGGCGAAATTGAAGATGAATTTGATGATGATATCAGCGAAAACGATGATATTCGTCCATTGAATAAATGCACCTATTCAGTAAAAGCGCTTACCCCTGTTGAAGATTTCAATAAGTTTTTTGAAACCAAGTTCAATGAAGATGAATCTGATACCATCGGCGGTGTAGTGTTGCGCGCATTCGGGCATATGCCAAATACCGGCGAAAAAGTTGAAGTTGACGATATTCATTTTGAAGTCACCAACTCTGATAAGCGTAAACTTGTTCAGCTAAAAGTATTTTTACCCAATTTGGAGAGCTGAGCCTGAAGCCGCTACCGCTTTATTTTTGTAGCCTGTTTTTAGGCGCGATCCTCACTTTCGCATTTGCACCCTTTGACCAGTGGTGGCTACCCTCGTTGGTATTACCCGCGTGGCTGGTATTAATCGCAAACTACAGCAGCAAAAAAGGCAAACAAGCCTTTTTCAGCGGTTGGTTTTTCGGTTTAGGTTATTTTGGCGCGGGGATTTCGTGGGTACATGTGAGCATTGCCACATTCGGTGGTGTTCCTCTGATTGTATCAATATTTTTGATGCTGTTGTTATGCAGTTATCTCGCATTATTCCCCGCGATATTCAGTCATCTGTTGAAACGGTATTTCAAAGTGATGCTTTGGCCCTTGGCGGCTCCCATGATTTGGCTTGCTACCGAATGGCTCAGAGCCCACTTTTTAACTGGTTTTCCGTGGTTATCTATCGCCTATAGCCAAAGTTCAAGCGTATTGAATGCGCTCTACCCGGTCGTTGGCGAAATTGGAACGTCGGTGGTCATGATTTTACTCGCCTCAGTGATAGCCTCGGCGTTAGTGATAAAAAGCTCACAGGCATTAATGAGTATGCTTGTGGTGCATGTGGTGGTTGTGGCCTCGGTATTTGTATTGAGCTTACAGCAATGGGTGATACCCACCGGTGAAACCCGCACTGCGGCCTTAGTGCAAGGCAATATCGAACAGTCCATTCGTTGGAAGCCAGAACAAGATCGCCCAACTATGGACAAATACCTAGGGCTAACAGAGGCGGTGTGGGGCAAAGATATTATTGTATGGCCAGAAGCGGCAGTGCCTCGTTTAGAAGTATTTGCGATTAACTTTTTAGCCGAGTTAGACAAGCGTGCAAGTGATAACAACTCTGCACTGATTACTGGCATCGTCGACGTTAATCTTGAAAATGACCAAGCCTTAAATAAGTTAATTTCGCTAGGGCTTACGACATCCACCGAAAATACCCTCCTATACAATTACCCAAGCAAAAATACCTTTGCCAAACACCATTTACTGCCCATTGGTGAGTTTGTACCTTTTGAGTCCTTATTGCGCCCCCTCGCCCCTATTTTTGATTTACCTATGTCGTCTTTTACGCGGGGTGACTATGTGCAGGAAAACCTTCAGGCAAAAGGCTTGCAGGTACTCCCCGCAATTTGTTTTGAAATAGCCTTTCCACAGCAAATTAGAGCAAACGTGACTGAGCAAACCGACTTAATTGTCACCGTAAGTAACGACGCATGGTTTGGCGATTCACACGGGCCGCATCAGCACTTAGAAATTGCAAAAGTCCGCGCTATGGAATTTGGTTTACCGCTTTTGCGCGCCACTAATACCGGCGTAACTGCAGCCTTTGATCACAAAGGTAACTTACTTGGTCAACTGCCACAGTTTAGCGATGCTGTGTTGGAAATAGAGTTTCCCTTAGTTGACGGAGCTACCCCTTACACCACTTTTGGGAATATACCGATTACAGCGATAGCTAGCATTGCATTAATGTTGGCAATACGTTTACGCAAATATCGAGAAGAGTACAGAGCGTAAAACAAAGGCTTTTTCGGCGGCTTTCAGCGCTAAAGGGGCCATTAATAAATGCGCTGTTGATACATCCCACCGTCATCGTGGCGAAGGCCGCGACCTCCTTGGAACTAAACTGAGTTTTGAATAGACAACACAATGTACTGCAAGGGGTCGTGGCCTTCGCCACGATGACGGCACTGCGTGGTTAAAGATGCGTAGTAACACAAATGATGTTAAGTGTGTTGTATGTTTAGGGCCGAAAGTAATTTGAATCGCTAGTTTTCTTTTTGCTCCCATGCCTCCAAAAATAATAACGCAGAGAGTTATGATTTATTATAAAGTGGCAAACTTTATTAATTTTTATCAAACTGCACTAGCGACACACATGAGTAGCTTTGTGTCCTAAACTTAGTTATAGCGACATTTTTTATGCGTGTTATCATATTGCATCTTTTGCAAATTAAATAAAAACAATAAAGAGACCCAACATTTTGCAAATCTTTAACCTCATCAATAGTTCAAACCTCAAAGGCGATATTCTAGGTGGGGTAACCGCCGCAATTGTATCTTTACCCCTTGCTCTTGCATTTGGTGTAGCTTCTGGTGCCGGCGCCGAAGCTGGTTTGTATGGTGCCATTATAATTGGCTTTTTTGCTGCAATGTTCGGTGGTACGCCTACTCTAATTTCTGAGCCAACAGGCCCGATGACGGTGATAATGGCCGCGGTAATTACCACAATGATCGCCAAATACCCTGAAAATGGCCTCGCGATGGCTTTTACCGTGGTTATGATTGCGGGGGTTACTCAAATTATATTTGGGCTACTGCGATTAGGAAAATACATTACATTAATGCCCTATTCGGTGATTAGCGGTTTTATGTCGGGTATAGGCTGCATATTGATTATTATGCAATTGGCGCCCGCTTTAGGCTCAGCAGCCCCGTCAGGCGGTGTTACAGGCGCTTTATCTGCCCTACCAGCCACTATAGCCAACATCAGTTGGCTCGAAGCAGGCATGGCTTTAGCCACCTTATTACTTATTTTTTTCACGCCCCGGCGTATAAAACATTGGGTACCACCGCAATTAATTGCCTTGTTACTGATTTCAGTGATAAGCGTATTTGTGTTTGCCGATGCTGACATTAGCCGAATTGGTGAAATCAACGTAACCCTTCCAAGCATTGTTATGCCGGTTTTTACCGCCGAACAATTTCAAACTATGATCCTCGATGGGATTGTTTTAGGTATGCTTGGCTGCATCGATTCCATGCTCACATCCGTTATTTCAGACAACCTTACCCGCTCAGAACATAAATCTGATAAAGAGTTAATTGGTCAAGGTATGGGAAATTTGTTCTCAGGTTTATTTGGCGGTTTACCCGGTGCTGGTGCGACCATGGGTACAGTGGTCAATATTCAAACTGGGGCGAAAACTGCGCTCTCCGGATTAGTGAGAGTGGTAGTACTGATTGTGGCCGTATTTGGCGCATCCTCTCTAATTTCACTCATTCCTATCGCGGTCCTTGCCGGTATTGCCATTAAAGTAGGGATAGATATTCTGGACTGGAGTTTTATTAAGCGCGCTCATAAAGTTTCCAAGCAAACCAGTTTGATTATGTATGGCGTATTGTTATTGACGGTGTTTGTCGACTTGGTGGTTGCAGTTGGCTTAGGGGTATTTATTGCCAACATTATCACCATTGAGAAACTGTCAGCCTCTCAAGCGAAGAATATTAAGGCGATAAGCGATGTTGATGGACGCTTGCCACTTGATTCGAAACAACGGAAATTGCTGAATCAAGCTAATGGTGAAGTGCTTTATTTTTATTTAAGTGGCACGATGATATTTGGTGTGTCTAAGGCGCTTTCCAGAGAGCTTAGTACCTTAGGTGAGCACGCGGTGGTGATTATTGATTTAAGTGACGTATCGTTTTTAGATGATACCATTGCATTAACGATTGAAAACCTAGTCAAAGACGCTAAGTCCCTCGATAAACACATACTCATGCTAGTTAACAAAGAAGCCTCTAAGAATAAGCTCATGCGCATGGGACTCAAAGACCTGCTTACTGATGCCGATTTCATGCAAAACCGTACCCAAGCGCTAGAGCTTGCGAATCAACGACTAAAAGCAGACCAAGCTTTCGCGGCTGGGATTTAAAGTTTCCAAGAGCAAGGGCAACGTCATCCCGTCGCAAAACTACGGTCATCTCCGCGAAGGCAGGGACCTTTGTAACGAAGCGTAGCATATAGCGTTATTTTCAATTATGCTCATCGCAAGTCGGTGTGTGTTAAGACGAATTTAGCTCAATACTAATCGTGCACCTCCCGCTAAGCCCCCCTCTTAAAAATTAGTATAAAACTCGTTCAAAAGATTCCTCACATCAATCCTTGCCGCAAAGTCACCAGATAAATAAGCAATGTTGGCATTAACCAAAGTAATACCATCATTTTTAAACTCTGAGGTATTCATATTGTTGCAAAAAGGCTTGGCTTTGGTGAGTGACGTTCTAAAGAGGCACCAGTTGTCTGACTTCTAGCATTTGCAATGGACCAGTGTAAAGACAATAAAAAAGAAAAACTAATCTTTGATGTTGTAATAAATTTGAAAAGATTTAGTAACGAAAGCACCATAAATCGTTCATAAATTCGTCAATTCATTGTCACTTAACTTCGTCATCATAAGAAGCTCATGAATTGCAGTGAATGTTCATGTCTTCGAATTCAACAATAATTTAACTGAATATGGTAACGGTAATGCTCAAACATATTGATAATCCTATTGACAATGCGCAGATTCATGATGACAAAGAAGATATAGCATCTAACACATCTGCTAATCGCCCGTTCAAAGACGTGCTACAAAAGCACCTATCACGACGAAAAGTACTTGCGGGTGGCGCAGTTGCTGCTGCCGCTGGTTTTTTTACACCCGCAGCAACCGCTGGTTATAGAGGAGTAGAGGGCTTAAGTCGCGACAACGACAGACTTTCTCGCGAACTGGTAGGCTTTAAGCCCGTTGCAATCGCAGACGTTACAGACGTGCGCATGCCTACAATCTCAGACGATTACGAGTATCAGCCACTTATCCCTTGGGGAACGCCTATCAAGCCAGGCATAACGCAAGAGTATGCAGGCGATCCAAACACCAGACCAACGGCCGCTGAAGCGGAGTTACAGGTCGGTATTGGTCATGATGGCATGTGGTTTTTTCCCATCGACCTACCTAATGCACAGCGCTTCGGTCGCCGTTATCGTGCGCGCAGCGATGAAGGCATGTTATGCATCAATCATGAATTCGGCAGAAATTCACATGTTTTGGGTAAGTCTGCGCCAGACAGTCTGGAGGATGTTCGTCTATCTCAGCACGTTCATGGTGTATCGGTTGTGCGTATAAAAGAGCACTTTGATGGATGGAAGGTAGAGCAAAGCGACAATGCAAGACGCATTACCGTAAACACGCCCGTTGATTTCTCGGGTCCTGCTGCTGCATCTGATTTATTGCAAAACCCAGTAGGTAACATGCCATTGGGCACGGTCAACAACTGTGGCTCTGGTCCTACGCCTTGGGGCACTTATTTAACCTGTGAAGAAAACTTCAACGGCTATTTTGGTTCATCGTCACTCGATGGCGCCGGTTTTGATGCTGTTCGAACAGACGAACAAGCCAGATACGGATTCGACTTTGACGGTTTTGGATATGGCTGGCACTTTTTCGACAAACGCTTTGACTTAAGCGACCCAGACTTTGTAAATGAGCAAAACCGCTTCGGATGGATAGTGGAGATTGACCCTTTTGACGGAAGCAAAAAACCTGTCAAACGAACTGCAATGGGTCGATTCAAGCACGAGGCCGTTGCAATTGCCGAAAGTGGCAGTGGTCGTATTGCTGCTTACATGGGTGACGATCAGCGCTTTGATTACTGCTACAAATATGTATCAAACAGAGCATGGGAAGATGCAATAGCCGACGGCGAGAGCCCGCTTGATGACGGTAAACTCTATGTTGCACGCTACAATGACGACGGTACTGGCGAATGGCTTGAGCTTACGATAGACAACCCTCTGCTAGCAGACCGATTCGCTGACCAAGCTGAATTGCTCATTTATGCGCGTGTTGCCTCTGATTTGCTAGGCGCTACTCCGATGGATCGCCCTGAATGGACAACCATTGGTAAAGACGGCGAAGTGTATTGGACCTTAACCAACAACTCTCAAAGACAAACGGCTGATGCAGCTAACCCACAGGCACCAAACAGCGACGGGCACATTATCCGAACCACAGATACTAACGACCATTTGGGTAGCAGTTTTAGCTGGGAAATCTATTTGCTGTCATCTGATACCCGCGGCACTGAGGGGGTGTTCACAGACCCTGATCTTGCATGGTGTGACAACAGTGGCCGATTGTTTATTGGCACAGACGGCGGTCAACCAGATGGATTGCAAGATCAATTAACCGTTATTGATACCACTAAAAGTGTGCCAGAGCCTAAGCGCTTATTGGTGGGTGTGCAAAGCGACGAAGTAACCGGTTTTACACAAACACCAGACCGACGAACCGCTTTTGTTAACTTACAACATCCTGGCAATGGCGACCCTGGAGCAACAAACTTCCCTGCTTCGCCAGACGGTGTAACCATTCCTCGCGATTGTACGCTTGTACTTCGCCGTAAGAATGGTGCCATTGTTGGCTCGTAGTATTGGGTAAGCTTGGGCACGTCAAGCGTATGCTTGGCGTGCTTTCATCTCAATCAAAAAAATTGTTTCGCTATGCGATACAGAATCTGATCACGCTTTTAGGCTTGGTCAACTAAACGAAGATTAAGGAATAGAAATGGGTATTAGTGCATGGCAAATATTGATTTTACTTTTAATCGTGGTGTTGCTTTTTGGCACTAAAAAGCTGCGTAACATGGGCGGCGACTTAGGTGAAGCGGTAAAAGGCTTTAAAGCCGGCATAAAAGACACCGACACTAATGATAATGATTCACCTGTGTCTATCGAGCATTCAAAAAAAGACACAGCTGAAGCATCTGACGCTCAAACCGTTGACGCTGACTTTGCTAAAAGCAAAACCAGCGCAAGCTAATATAATTGGATAAGCACCATGCCATTTGATATCGGATTTATTGAGTTATGCATACTACTTGTTGTTAGCCTCACAGTGTTAGGTCCCGATAAGTTGCCCGTTGCTGCTCGCCAGTTAAGCAAATGGACAGCGGCTATTCGTAGAAATGTCAGTTCATTCACCTCAGAGGTAGGCCGCGAACTGGAAATGGATGAGTTGCGCCGCGAAATCGATGCACAAAAACAGCAGCTCAAAAATGTAGCAAACATAAACAGTGATGAAACGAAAAAAACGCACCTTAATGACGTAAAAGGTGATCTGCATGTCAAATAGAGCCGACAATCCTTACCAAAAAGACGACATGCCATTGCTGTCGCACCTGATTGAACTTAGGTCGCGTCTGATGAAGGCCGTGCTAACTATTATCGTTCTTTTTATTGCGCTGATTTCTTTTGCAAACGACATCTACTTAGTTCTAGTGCAGCCATTAATGGAGCAATTACCTGAAAACAGCGAGATGGTCGCAACAGGGTTAATTGACCCCTTTTTTACACCATTTAAGCTGGTGTTAATTTTATCATTTTTTCTAGCTGTGCCCGTTATCTTGCATCAGATGTGGTCTTTCGTTGCACCGGGTCTTTATCACGGCGAGCGCAAGGTAGGTAAAGCGATTTTGTTTAGCAGTATCGTGCTGTTTTATTTGGGCATGGTATTTTGCTATTTCGTTGTATTTCCTTTGATGTTTCAGTTTTTTCCGTCGGTAGTTCCAGAAGGCATTCGCTATATTCCGGATATGACCAACAGTCTGAATATCATGATTAAACTATTCTTCGCCTTTGGCTTGGCATTTGAAGTTCCTATTTTAACGGTGGTGGCGGTACTCAGTGGCGCAACGACAGTGGAAAAACTAAGAAAAAGCCGAGCTTATGTAATTGTTGCGGCGTTTGCTTTGGGAATGCTACTTACTCCACCCGACATGATTTCTCAAACCCTACTCGCTATCCCAATGTGGTTGTTGTTCGAGGTAGGTTTGCTATTTGCAAGTTGGTATAAGCCCAACAATAACGAATCAAAACAAGATGCTCAAAGATCTCATTCTCCGGTCGCTGGGGAGTAGCGAAGAATAGCGCGTAAGGTCTTTGAAGTATTTTAAAACGAGTCATTTTAAGGTGTTTTTTCTCGCTAGAACAAATGCCTTAATTTGTAACAATGGTTGTTACTTTCTAGATAATGATTGTGATGTTGTTATTGGTCCTGATGTATTAACCAATACGGTTGATATTTCTGACATATGACGCAAAGCAATGGATTTTAGCGAGCACAACCGCCATAGCCCTACAATTTACATATTTAAAATGGAACTAATATGAAAAAACAAAGTTTATTTGCGGCGATATTACTATTGCTTTCTATTCAGGCCAATGCGGCTCTTGTCTCCCTTGATGGAGTTGAAGCTGATGGCGCAGAACTTAACATTTTGGCGCTGAACAATGCGAACACCGACGAGGTTTTGGACATTAGTTTTAACTTCGTCTTTGAAGCATTTGACCCAGGTTGGGGATCAGATTTACTTGTCGAAGTTGCGCATTTAACCAGCGGAAGCTTTTTTCAAATTGGTACTCAAGCGGCAAGCTGTACCGATTTTGGACTAAGCTGCGAGTTTGATTTAGGTTGGTCATCTGAACCTGGTATTTTTCAAGCTGCGGGTATGATTTCTTTGCCTGTGGCCACTATTTTGGATGGCTCTGGTGATTGGGAAGTGGTGATTGCTGATTCCTTTGATGATGATGGCGTTGACGGCGTGTTTTTAGCCGGTTCTTTTATCGAAGTTAATCAGGGAATGAGAGCAGTTGAGGCATCGGCTCCATCAATCCTTGCATTAATCTTGTTTGCAGGCTTAGTTTGTTTTAGTCGAAAAAAGTCAGCTTAAAAGTCGTTCAATGATTGGATGAAGACACATACAAGCTGCATCGAATCAAATTAACCAGTTTGATGAGCCTAGACTTGATCAACGCGAAAGAGGCTATTTCTAATAGCCTCTTTTTAATTGTGACAGCCCGCCCGCAAAGCAACTCTTAAACTGGGCTCAAAGGCTCTAGAGGTATTTGGCGATTGACTATTGATTCGTCAACAATCACATTTATCCGCTAATGATCCCAGCTCGGAAACGGGTCTGGATAGGTCAACCAAACATGGCTGCCCTGCAATACTTGTGCTTCAGTAAGTAGGCAATTGTTTAGGCGTTTTATGATGTCATCTTTATTCAAGCCTTGCCCAATAAATACCAATTCCTGTCTCATGTCGCCAAATGGTTCTTCCCAAATTTCTTCAATTGAATCAAGATAAGACTGGTCTTGTGGCCATTGGTCTTTGGGCATTGCCTTCCAGAAATAGCCTGCTGCGCCATAACGCGCGATACCGCCGGCCTGACTCCAGCTTCCAGCAACTTGCGGACGAGTCGCGAGCCAAAAATATCCTTTTGAGCGTATTAACTTACCTGCGATACTTTTATCATGAAGAAAGTCGAAAAATTTTTGTGGATGAAATGGGCGTCTAGCCTTATAAACAAAACTAGCAATCCCGTACTCTTCGGTTTCTGGAATATGCTCACCACGCATTTCTTTGAGCCATCCTGGTGCCTGCTGTGCACGGTCAAAATCAAACTTATTCGTAGCAATAATCTTGTCTAATGCTACCTCCCCGTTTTGAATAGCTATAATATCCGCTTCAGTATTGAGCGTTTTTAAAATGCTGGTCAAACGGGCGAGTTCTTCTTTGCTAGCTAAATCGGTTTTACTTATCAGTATTACATCCGCAAACTCAACTTGGTCAACGAGTAAATCGGCTACACTGCGCTCATCCTCTTGCCCTAGGCTTTCAGTTGTTTCTTGCAGCATCTTTGCTTCATCATAATCTTTTAAGAAATTAACCGCGTCAACCACCGTCACAAGCGTATCGAGAGACGAAATATCCGACAGGCTAATGCCGTTTTCATCCGCAAAAGTAAAGGTTTCGGCCACTGGAAGCGGCTCAGAAATGCCGGTCGATTCAATTACAAGATAATCGTAACGCCCTTCCTGAGCTAACTTGTTAATTTCAATAAGCAAGTCTTCTCTGAGCGTGCAGCAAATGCAGCCATTGCTCATTTCAACTAGCTTTTCTTCTGCGCGGTTAAAGCTTACTTCTTTTTGAACGCTTGCCGCATCGATATTCACTTCGCTCATGTCGTTTACAATCACGGCCACTTTAAGGCCCTGTCGATTGTTTAAGATGTGGCTCAGCACGGTTGTTTTACCCGCGCCCAGAAAGCCTGAGAGTACGGTAACAGGCAACTTTTTTAAGGCTGATTTTGTTGTTTCTGATGTTGCTTCAGCGTTAGCAATTTCATCCATAATATTTTCCTTGTCAAAACCATTTAATGTTATGTTATAACATTAAACGGACGAGGGGAAGTTATCTGTAAAATGAAAATAGACTTTTTACCAAAACAAGGGCTTAATAGATATTTGAAGATAGGTCTATAAAAAAAGCCTGCATAACAAACGAAAACAAGCGTTTTACGCGTCTCATACTGCTCATCTAAAATCAGTTTAAGGTACGATAGCGGCAAGTTAAATGGCTCTTCGCTTTTTTCGGGCTCACCTTTTGTTGCCATCATTAGCGGCAAATGCGTATCTAAGTCGGCTAATGTTGATTGTTAGTAATATAATTTCAACTGAGGCTGAAGAGGCTTTTCGATTACCGAAGTGCTTTTATATAATCAGACAACAGATGCATGAGTATTTTCAGGGAACTATTCAAATATTTAGTTTGAGACGCGCAAGCAGATTTAGGAGGATGAGACAGCGCTAGGCTTTGGTGTACTTGCGGATTTTTTTCTAAACACCAACCACCACGCAAGCCCCTCAATGCAAAACCCAAGAATCACAATCGCGAAGGCCCCAGCCTGCTGACCCATGGCATATAAACTGATTGCCGCTAGCATCAGCGCTAAAAACATGATCGTTCTAAGTATAAACTTCATTACTGTTCCTTTGGTTGTGATAACGCTTATCTAACTATACATGAACCGTATTCGCATCCAAGCGACTATTGTGCAGCTAAAGTATGTATACTATTCTCAATTGACCATAGATAGTTGAAATAATTCATTTACCGCCAAGGCTCATACCAATACCTTTGAAAAGCGTTAATCATTATTCGATGTAAGCACTATCACCTAAGTATCTAGTTCAGTAGATAAATACTCAATATCCGAATCTAAGAGGTGTATAGTTGTGAATAATGTTAACCGTCGTTTTGTATTAAAAGCTCTTGCCAGCAGTATTGCATTAGCAATGACGCCTTTAAGTTTAAAAGCTGCAGCCGCGCTAAGCAGGCCTATGCCGGGCAGTAAACAACAAGCCACCTTCATCGTGCATAACGAGTTGCCTTGGGCGTTAGAAACACTGCGCTCTAGTTTTGGCTATAGTCCTATCACACCCGAGTCACACTTTTTTGTGCGTAATAATTTACCCATGCCCGATGCATCCATTGTTGAAAACCGAGATGCGTGGAGTTTTGAGATAGAGGGCGCTAATAAAAGTGGCAGTATTAGCCTAGGCGAATTAAAGCGTATGAATACTTCAACTATTGCCACTGTACTACAATGCTCTGGCAACGGGCGCGCATTCTTTCCACACAAGCCCTCTGGCTCCCAGTGGGGAATTGGTGCGGCTGGGTGTGCATTATGGACAGGTGTATCGGTAGCCGATGTATTTAAACGCTTTGGTGGGCCCAAAACAGACCTTCCGTTTTTAACCACCACCGGTGGCGAAAATATTCCAGAAGGTATTGAATTTGAACAAGTTGCCGTACAGCGCTCTCTACCAATAGAAAAGGGCTTAAAAGACTGTATGTTGGTGTGGGAAATGAACGGGGCACCACTGTCTTTAGCCCACGGCGGACCACTTCGTTTAATTGTTCCCGGCTTTTATGGTGTGAACAACGTAAAGTGGGTGAAAAAATTAGCGGCGACCTTGGCAGAATCTGGCGCAAAAATTCAACAAACTGGTTATCGCGTCCGCGATATTGGCGAGAGCGGTGGCCCACAGCACCCTTCAATGTGGCGCATGAACGTTAAGTCTTGGATTAACGGTCCTGGTGCAGACAATACGCCTGTATTACCGGGCAAACAATTTGTATATGGCGTGGCCTTTTCAGGTGAACGCGGAATAGAAAAAGTCGAAGTGTCTAGCGATAACGGCAAAAGCTGGAAACAAGCAGAATTATTTGGTCCAGACTTAGGTATAGATGCATGGCGTACCTTTAAGTTAGAAGTCGACTTAGCGCTTGGCGAACATCGCTTTGTATCACGCGCCACTGACACCGCAGGCGATACTCAACCGCAAAAACGCAAAGAAAATCACCGGGGCTATGGCAATACTAGTTGGGAAGATGCGGGCTTAGATATTACTGTAGTAAGCGAGCTTCCAGAATTTGTCCCGCCACCGAAAATCACCAACAAAGAGGCTGATGCTGCCGTAGCCGTAGTTGAAAAAACGCCGGTATCGCTCTCTGCACAAGCTAAAATTGGTAAAGACATTTACCTTACAAAAGCCCAACCAAACTGCGGCGTATGTCATTCACTATCGGATGCAGCGACAAAAGGCGTGGTAGGCCCAAGTTTTGATACTTTAAAACCTAGCGCAGAGAGAGTGTCACAAGCAGTGAGTCATGGCGTGGGTATAATGCCCTCGTTTGCTGCACAGCTAAGTGCAGACGAAATTGCGGCTTTAGCAGCTTATGTGGCGGAAGCTTCGCAATAGTGAACTTCAGCGCTACATCGTCATCCCCGCGCTAAACTTCCGTCACCCCCGCGAAGGCGGGGACCTCTAGCCATTAATCTTGATTTAGCTATAGTGCGTGTTGTGTGAGATTCCCATCTGAATGGGAATGTCACATTTAATAGTGGGAATGACGGATATAATAGTAGGAATGAAGCAGGCAACAGTGTTAATGATGCCCAAAATAACGGTGATACCTAACCTATTTTACTTATATTCAACCTCAATAATTTCCATTTCAACAACACCCGCCGGGGTTTGGATAGATACTATGTCGTCTAATTCTTTTCCAATCATGCCTCTAGCAATAGGTGAGTTGACTGAGATGAGCTGTTCTTTAATATTCGCCTCATCATCACCCACAATACGGTAGGTAGTCTCTTCTTCCGTTTCGGTATTTAGTATGGTTACGGTCGAGCCAAATACGACTTTGCCGTTGTTCGTTAATTTGGTCACATCGATGATTTGCGCGTTCGACAGCTTACCTTCGATATCCTGAATGCGGCCTTCGCAAAAGCTTTGTTGTTCGCGCGCGGCGTGGTACTCAGCATTTTCTTTAAGGTCGCCGTGCTCTCTGGCTTCAGCTATCGATTTTATAATGCGTGGACGGTCCACAGATTTCAATTGCTCTAACTCGTCACGTAGTTTTTTCGCACCATCGGCTGTCATAGGATAGCTAGTCATACTTAATCTCTTTTTATTAGTTGGCTTGTCTTATATAAGCTATTGCTCGTGGTCATTGTTACAGAGTTTGCACCGCTGCTTTAGGATACATAAACAATGAACCGACAAGAAAGCAAAAACGAATGCAAATGCATTCGTTTTTATTCATACGGTAATGCGTTAAGTATAGTGCAAACTTGACGCTGGATCACCCTAGTTCTTTGCAGAAATCATCTCATGTAATTCCTGAATTGATGCAACATTCGCTTTTGCATTCGCTGCACTGGCTTTCATAGTTGCAAAGGCTGCGTTTAGCGTAGTGGTGTAAGCTGTTTTATTCAACAATGCTTCGCTGCGAATATACACTGAATCGGTAATCGCTTGGCGACCTTCAGTGGTGTTTACAACATAACAATATTCTTTGTTTTTGATCGCATCCACAATGTTTGGGCGACCTTCACTAAGCTTATTAACCACACTGCATGCGAAACCCGCTTGTTTAATAGCCGCCGCCGTGCCGCTAGTAGCCTCAATACTAAACCCTCTGCTAGTCATTTCTTGAACTAACTCAAGCAGACGCACTTTGTCATTATTACGAACCGAAATCAGTACTTTACCGGCTTCAGGCAAAGGCGCAGACGCTCCCAAATTGGCTTTTGCATAGGCTTCCTCAAAATCAACTCCAATGCCCATTACCTCGCCTGTCGAGCGCATCTCAGGACCTAGCAGTGGATCGACTCCTTGGAACTTAGCAAAGGGCAGTACCACTTCTTTCACTGAATAAAACGGTGGAATGATTTCTTGCTCAATCCCCTGCTCTTTCAATGAAATCCCAGCCATCACCCGCGCAGCAATTTTAGCAAGTGGCATACCCGTCGCTTTAGACACAAAAGGCACGGTACGCGCAGCTCTTGGGTTTACCTCAATTAAATACACCTGATTGTCTTTAATCGCGAACTGAGTATTCATCAAACCGCGTACTTCAAGTTCAAGGGCCATTTGCGTGACTTGCTTACGCATTTCTTCTTGAATCTCTTGAGAGAGCGAATACGGCGGTAAACTACAGGCTGAATCACCCGAGTGAACCCCTGCTTGCTCAATGTGCTCCATGATGCCGCCAATTAAGACCTGCTCACCATCGCATATCGCATCAATATCTACTTCAATGGCATCATCAAGGAAACGGTCCAATAAAACGGGGCTGTCATTTGAGACTTTTACCGCTTCATTTAAGTAGCGCTTTAAGTCTTTTAAATCATAAACGATTTCCATTGCCCTGCCGCCCAACACATATGAGGGGCGCACAACCAATGGAAAACCGATTTTTTCAGCGTTATCCAAAGCCTCTTGCATATTGCTTACAGTAGCATTAGCAGGTTGTTTTAAATCTAATTTATTCACCATGTGCTGAAAACGTTCTCTGTCTTCTGCACGGTCTATAGCATCAGGTGAGGTACCAATGATATTTACACCATTGGCTTTAAGCGCTCTGGCGAGCTTAAGCGGCGTTTGACCACCATATTGCACAATTACGCCTTTAGGTTGCTCAATGCGGACAATTTCAAGCACGTCTTCAAGCGTAACAGGCTCAAAATAAAGTCGGTCAGAGGTATCATAATCGGTTGAAACGGTTTCTGGATTGCAATTGACCATGATGGTTTCGTAGCCATCTTCACGCATCGCCAGCGCCGCATGTACGCAGCAATAATCAAACTCGATGCCCTGTCCAATCCGATTTGGACCGCCACCTAAGACCATAATTTTATCGCGATTACTAGGCGCTGCCTCACACTCTTCGTCGTAAGTGGAGTACATATAGGCGGTGGATGTTGAAAACTCAGCCGCGCATGTATCTACGCGCTTGTATACAGGTAACACTGCTTGTTTGCTGCGCAGATCTCGCACATCGTCTTCCGATACTTGGGTAAGTTCAGCAATTCTTAAATCAGCAAAGCCTTTGCGTTTGAGCTTTCGCATCAATGTTTCATCAATGCCTTTCAAACCAATGCGTTTTAACTCAGTTTCTAACTCAATCAGCTCTTCAATTTGCACCAAGTACCAACGGTCAATGTTGGTTAAATTAAATATCTCATCAACCGACATGCCTAACCTAAAGGCATCACCAATATACCAAATACGCTCAGCTCCTGGCTCGCGTAATTCATAAATGAGTTTTGTTTTTGCCTCGGGATCATCAAAGTCGAGTATAGGATCGAGTCCTGATACACCGACTTCCAATCCTCTTAACGCTTTTTGCAAAGATTCTTGTTGGTTTCGGCCAATTGCCATGACTTCGCCCACAGATTTCATTTGTGTGGTCAAACGGTCATTAGCCCCAGCAAATTTTTCGAAGTTAAAACGAGGAATTTTGGTAACGACATAATCAATTGACGGTTCAAATGATGCCGGTGTTTTGCCACCAGTAATGTCATTTGCTAGTTCATCGAGGGTAAAACCTACCGCGAGTTTGGCAGCAATTTTTGCAATTGGGAAACCCGTCGCTTTTGAAGCTAAAGCCGATGAACGCGATACTCTAGGGTTCATTTCAATGATGACCATACGACCGGTATTTGGGTCCACACCGAACTGTACGTTTGAACCGCCTGTTTCAACGCCAATCTCGCGTAGTACTGCCATAGCGGCGTTACGCATAATCTGGAATTCTTTGTCGGTAAGGGTTTGTGCTGGAGCAACGGTAATAGAATCACCAGTATGCACGCCCATCGGATCGAAGTTCTCGATGGTACAGACAATAATGCAATTATCGGCCTTATCTCGAACCACTTCCATTTCATATTCTTTCCAACCAATCAACGATTCGTCGATAAGTAGTTCAGAAGTCGGTGATAAATCTAAGCCCCGTGTACAAATTTCGTTAAACTCATCAATGTTATAAGCAATACCGCCGCCACTGCCGCCCATCGTAAATGAAGGACGAATAATACAAGGGAAGCCTATGCGTGATAATACGTCTCTAGCTTGTTCAATAGTGTGTGCAATTTCAGCGCGAGGACATTCTAAGCCGATGGACTTCATGGCTTTGTCGAAACGCTCTCTGTCTTCTGCTTTATCGATTGCATCGGCAGAGGCGCCAATAAGCTCTACGTTAAACTCGTCGAGCACACCGTATTTATTTAAATCAAGGGCGCAGTTAAGCGCAGTTTGGCCGCCCATTGTGGGCAAGATGGCATCAGGTTTTTCTTTAGCAATAATATTTCTTAACACTTCCCATTGAATAGGCTCAATGTAAGTAGCGTCTGCCATTTCAGGATCGGTCATAATGGTGGCGGGGTTTGAATTCACCAAAATAACGCGGTAACCCTCTTCTTTTAGGGCTTTACAGGCTTGTGCGCCGGAGTAATCAAATTCACAGGCTTGACCTATTACAATAGGACCTGCGCCAAGAATCAAAATACTTTTGATATCGCTACGTTTAGGCATAAATCAGCTTCCTATTGTTTTGCTTGTTTGATGAGATCAATAAAATGGTCAAAGAGCGCGGCAGCATCCTGCGGGCCGGGGCTAGCTTCTGGGTGCCCTTGAAAGCTAAATGCGGGCCTATCAGTGAGCTCTATCCCTTGCAGCGACTTGTCGAACAACGACACATGGGTCACTTTCACGTTCGCCGGCAAGCTAGCTTCATTTACTGCAAAACCGTGGTTTTGAGAAGTGATCATAACGCGCTGACTCTGAATATCTTGTACCGGATGGTTAGCACCATGATGCCCAAACTTCATTTTTTCAGTTTGTGCGCCGCTAGCAATGGCTAATATCTGATGACCTAAACAAATACCAAACACAGGAATCTGTTTTTCTAGGAAGGTTTTGGTTGCACCAATCGCATAATCACAGGGTTCTGGGTCGCCCGGGCCGTTCGACAAAAAGATCCCATCAGGGTTTAATGCCAATACATCTTCTGCACTTGTTTGTGCAGGCACAACAGTTAAGCGGCAACCTCTTTCCACTAACATGCGCAATATGTTCTTTTTCGCCCCAAAGTCATAGGCAACGACATGATAGGGTAAATCTGAGCAGTTTGTTGCATAGCCGCTGCCCAAAGACCATACGCTATCGTTCCAAGAAGATGTTTGCTCGCACGTTACTACTTTAGCGAGATCCATACCTTTAAGCCCAGGGAAAGCGTTAGCTTGAGATAAGGCTTCGTCTATTGCTGCATCAACGCTTTGCTCAGCATTGAGAGTCATAATACAACCGCTTTGCGCACCTTTCTCACGCAACACACGAGTTAATCGGCGTGTGTCAATGTCTGCAATACCAATAACATTGTTTTGGGCAAGGTAGTCACTTAAAGAAAGTGTATTTCTAAAATTGCTAGCAATTAATGGAAGGTCTCTAATGACTAAACCTGTGGCCCATACTTTGTCTGACTCGACATCTTCAGGGTTAGTACCTGTATTGCCAATGTGAGGATAAGTTAAGGTAACAATTTGTTGTGCGTAAGATGGGTCGGTAAGAATTTCTTGATAGCCGGTCATGGAAGTGTTGAAAACTACTTCCCCAACGCTGCTACCTTGAGCGCCAATGGCGGTTCCTTTGAATACTGAACCGTCGGCTAATACAAGCAGGGCAGAAACAGACAAGTCAAACTCCTATTAAAATAGAGATAACTAAGGAAAATGTTGATAGATTCAACAATTCCTACATTGATGCGTTATTTCTACAAAAACAACGCATGATGTCTCTGCCAAAAACCCTAAGGTAGAATCGCCCTTGTACCGCGTTACGCCATAAAAAATGCGGCTATAGAACGCTACCAAAAATGCTAAATCCAATTAAAATTACTGATTTTTGGCAAATTCTGCGCATTATATACAAGAATGCTAACAGCGTCTAATGGTTTTTAAATTAATCACTAAACTTATAAAAATAACGCTTTCCTTTTAAAAATGAGGTTTAAGTATCAAATTAATCAATTTAATCCAAGAACATTTTGCATTGAGTAGAGACCAGCTTCTTTTCCTTTTAACCAAGTTGCGGCCGTTAATGCACCATTTGCAAAGGTAAGTCTGCTCGAAGCTTTATGTGTAATTTCGATGCGTTCTCCAAGACTGGCAAAAATCGCGGTGTGCTCACCCACAATATCGCCTGCGCGCACTGTGGCAAAACCAATCGTATCTCTTCGGCGTTCGCCTGTTACGCCTTCCCTGCCATATACCGCACACTGAGTTAAATCTCTGTTTAAGGTGTCGGCAATGACATTCCCAATTGCCATTGCAGTGCCTGAGGGCGCGTCCTGTTTAAATCGATGGTGGGCTTCAATTATTTCAATATCGGATTGTTCACCCATAATATTGGCGGTTTGCTTTACTAAATTAAGCATGACATTTACGCCAACACTATAATTTGCCGCAAATACAATAGGAATGTGTTTTGCAGCTTGGTCTATCATGTCTAATTGGGCGGGCAATAAACCGGTGGTGCCAATGACCATAGGCGTTTTACACTTTATGGCTAACCCTAAATTGTCTGCTAAGGCATCTGGTAAGGTAAAGTCAATTAGAACGTCTGCGTGACTGAGCAAACTCTCTTCAATAGCACTTATTTTTATGTATTGCTTAGCAATTCCAGCCAACTCTCCGGCGTCCATGCCAACAAAGGCAGACTCAGCACGCACACTGGCAAAGCCTAAAGCAACCTTGGCATGTTGATAGGCTGCATCAATTAATACTCGGCCCATGCGGCCATTAGCGCCTAACACTCCGACTTTTGTCATTTTTTTATCTCTTTTATGCTACGTTTGCGACTATGCTATCAAATAAATGGCATGAAATTTACTAATACTTCAACACATGTTTTGACGAAGTGAGTAAAATTGTTAACACTCATACTAATTTAAACGCAATTTCATTTTTAAGGCATGCAACACATGGCAAAAGTAAAGGTATGGGATCTGCCCACCCGTTTATTTCATTGGAGCTTGGTCGGTGTATTCGTTTTTCAGTTTGTCACCGGCGATATACTCGACGATGCCATGCAACTACATTTTTATGGCGGCTATGTAGCCCTTGCTTTACTGTTTTTCCGGATCATTTGGGGCTTTATCGGAAGCTATCACGCACGATTTTCAAGTTTTGTATACTCACCCGTTACTGCAATTAACTATGCGATGGGGCGCAGCCAAACACAAGTCTACCTTGGTCACAATCCTCTTGGGGGCTACTCGGTATTAGCGATTTTAGCAGTCATGCTTACCCAATCGATTAGTGGTTTATTTATGACCGACGATATATTCATGGAGGGCCCTTATTATGGGGCGTTTTCGGGAAGTGTTGACGATATTATGAATTATCTACACCACAATGCGATTACCGTGATGTGGGTGTTAATCGCATTGCATCTTTGCGCCATTGCCTATTACAGCTTTAAAAAGAAGCAAGCTCTAGTGCCCGCTATGTTCCATGGAAAAAAAGCATCCACAACAGAAATAAACGAAATGGTCACCACGCCTTGGTTACGTTTTATATTAGGCGCAGTGATATCTGGGCTTTCGGTGTATTTAATTGTGGTGGTGTTTGCACCTACTCCAGAGGTGGGTCTATATGATTATTAAAAGTCTGCCTGCAACACTACTCGGTAGCGAGCATCACCTCTGTCTAAATGTTCAATGGCCTCATTGATTTGACTCATATCATACATTTCAACCATGGGCCGAATGTTATGACGCGCTGAAAACTCTAGCATTTTCGCAATCGTCGCGGGGCTTCCAACCGGTGAGCCTGACACCGACTTTTGTCCTGACATTAAGGCAAAGACACCAATATCTAAAGGCTCTAAAGATGCGCCTACAAAGTGCAAGCGACCTTTCGGTTTTAAGGTACCAAGGTATAAATTCCAATCCAGTTTTACATTCACCGTTGAAATAATAAAATCAAACTGCGCAGCAGCCTGCTCAATTTCTTTTTCATCGCGAGAATTTATTACATGGTGCGCACCGAGCTGTTTTGCCTCATTTGCCTTGCTCTCACTTGAAGTAAACGCTGTGACTTCACAGCCCCAAGCATTGAGGAACTGCAAGCCTAAATGACCCAAACCACCAATACCGATGACCGCTACCTTGTCGGTAGGTTTAATATCGTACTGAACCAGTGGGTTAAAAACAGTAATCCCACCACAAAACAAGGGACCCGCAGATTTCATATCAAGACCGGCAGGTAATTCAACTACCGACTTTTCATTTGCTTGCACATATTCGGCAAACCCTCCATGGCGACCGGCTATAGTCGGCTGCGCTGAACCACACAAATTATGGTCGCCTGAATCACAGCTATAACAAGCCTCACAATAATCAGCATGCCACCCAAGTCCAACAATTTGCCCGACTCGTTTGCTAGAAACGTCTGCACCGACCTCAACAATCTCACCCACCACCTCATGACCGGCAACAAGTGGATATCGAGAAAAACCCCATTCGTTATTAATCATGGACAGATCAGAATGGCATACACCACAGAATGCTACTTTTATTTTAACTTGATTGACGCCAAGCTCGGGTAAGTCAACGTCAATTAACTCAAGCTTGCCACCGGCTTTTGCAGCTGCATAGGCTTTGGTCATACTCACGCTCTCCTGAATGCTTTAATTAGGCCTGTTAGTCTTTTTTATAATCATCGTGGCAAGCTTTACAGGTTGCTCCAAGCGCACCAATCATTTTTCGATACTCATCGGTATTTCCTGCTTCGGCCACAGCTTGCACAGCAATTGCAGCTTCTACCATATTGGTCGACTTTTGATTAAAGTCCGCCATATTTTCCCAAATCTCGTCTTTTGCTCCAGTTTCTACATCGAATGCTCGAGTATCTGCTGCAAAATAATCTTCCATCATCAGCCCTAACTGCTCTATTCGCTGACCATTTTTCATCATCACTTGCGCATCGTATGGAATATTCCCTTTTGCCATAGCGCCTAATGGCCCCATATTACTGCGAACCAGTTGCAATAATGCTTGGCGAAATTGCACAGTAGTTTTTGCTTGTTTTTCAGACTCAACCGTTTGTGACATCGCCTGAGTACTCACAAATAATGCGGTTAAAACAGACAGCGTGGTAAGAGCGGAGATTAGCTTTTTCATGTTCTTTCCTTAAGTGGTTTATAAAACAAATGTGTATGTTTTAAGTTCGTATTTTTACTTTTATGATATTCGAACCTTTGTTACTACGTGCACCAAGTCAACTGGATTAAATTTAATAAGCATAAACTCCGTTGATTTAGTGCATCTACTTCAGATACATTCAAGGTTATTGCTTGTAAATGACACCATCTTTCATCACAAAGGTCACATTTTCCAATAACGCGACATTCTCTAGAGGGTTACCTTCCACAGCGATTATATCGGCCATAAAACCTTCTTTTATTTGGCCCAAACTGCTCTGCTGTTTGAGCATTTTGGCGCTGTTGATTGTGGCAGCTTGGATAGACTGCAGTGGCGTCATACCAAATTGCACCATACGCGAAAATTGCTTGCCGTTATCACCGTGTGGATAAATCGCTGCGTCTGAACCAAATACCATATTTGCACCGGCTTTAACCGCCTGTCTAAAACTTTCACGTTGCGCCTTTGATACCAATTTTTCTTTGTTAATGTTTTCCTCAGGAACACCGTTTGCTTCGCCAAAAGCTAGCGTATATTCAGTATTGTAGATATCACAAGACAAGTAAGTACCAAATTCCAGTGCAAGCTCTATTGCCTCTTCGTCCATAAAGCTGCAATGCTCAATTGAGTCAATACCGGCTCGAATAGCCGCTTTTATGCCACTTGTACCATGAGCATGAGCGGCGGCAATCAACCCGCGCATATGTGCCTCTTCAACGGCTGCTCTTATTTCGTCTTCAGTTAATTGCTGAATGCCAACCTTGGTACCTTTAGAAAAAACACCGCCTGTTGCGCAAACCTTTATTGTATTGGCACCATACTTAATATTTTCACGCACTTTTTCGCGCACTGCCCATGGGCCATCAGCTACACCTTTCGATTTGCTATTGGCCTCTGGCGGCGAGAAGTTGTCATCACAATGACCACCAGTTACGCCAATAGAGTGCCCTGCGGCCCAAATCCGGGGCCCTGCAACCTCACCTGCGTTTATACCATCTCTTAGCGCAATAACTGAGTAGCCTGTTGCCCCTAAATTGCGCACAGTGGTAAATCCAGCCATAAGCGTCTTGTTCGCATTTTTTACCGCTTTAACTGTCTGCCTTGGTATCGAATTGCCGCGAGACGCTAAAAAATTTTCTTCTGCATCCCCTGTTAGGTGGACATGCATATCCATGACACCAGGAAGTAGTGTTTGCCCTTTTAAATCAACAATTAGCGTGTCTTTATCACTATCGATTTCGCCTTGTTTAGCGATTTCAATAATTTGATTATTATCGATAAGTACCGATACGTTTTGCATTAACCTGCCATTGGTAACATCGAGCATCGCATCAGCATTAATAAGTGTGTGTTGTCCGTAACTCGGTGCCGCTAGCAAAGAAAGAAAGGCGGCTAGAATGGGGATAAAACGTTTCATAAATATGTTCTCTTATTATTATAGTGTAATAAGAGTAGCGCTTAGCTATGAAATGATCTAGTTTCTACTGACGATATAACAAAAAAGGCAGGTTAAACTTTAGCTTAGCCTGCCCTTTGAACGCTGATTGGTGGTGAGCTTTGAGCTAAAACTGATAGGTCACGCTTAAAAACCCGTCTAAGGTATTACTCCCGTCCACAATTGGACTGTCTCTTACATCATCGGCAAGATTTAGCCAACGTGATTGAGCGGTTATTTGCCAATTTTCTGCAAAACGGTAAAAGCCCCCTAAACGCAAGCCTGCCTGCCATACCGCACCGACTTCATATTCTTCAAAGATAGAGTTATTGGCCTCACTTTGAGAAACTCCAAAATAATAATCTGCGTATTTATCGCTTAAATACTCTACCTGAACGCCACCTGTAATGACCCAACTGCGGTCTTGAGCGTTACCCAGAACACGCTGAAAGTTCAATGCCCCTCTCTGTCCGTTGTGCTTACTACTTACATCGTTTTGTATAACCGCGGAAAACTCGCCAATAGGCGTTGGATATATATAGCGAAAGCCTGCTAGAAAGCTTAAAGATCTTCGTTCAATCCCCTCTAGCTCATCTGTTTCATCGATATCAAGCGCGTTTGGAGCCAAATCGACACTCACTCGCAAACTCGGCTCATTGCGCTTAAGGCCGGTAAGTTTATATTGAAGTGCAGGACCTCGCCAAATAAGGCGTTCTCCCTCGTACGCCACAATAGGAACCACTATCGACTCACTGCTCAAGCCTTTATATGGTGTTGAGCTTGCTATTGTGGCTACGCCTGCAGACCACTGCGCGTGAGCTGCCGCAGAGAAAAGTGCAGTCGCGATAAAAAGAGATTTTAATTTCATTGCCTTACCATATTGTTGGTGTTGTCAGTATGATAGTAGTTACGCTCAAGGCACAATCTGGATTGATTATTACAAAGGTTTAAGACTGCTGATAAACACAATGTTAAGAGCTTCGCATATCAGCATCATCGTATTTAACGCCCCCCCCTTCATTAAAGACAAAAAAAAGTGGCCATAATAATCTAATGGCCACTTTAAATGCTTGAATGAGTATTAGGTGCTATTTTCGCACTTAAAAATCGTCAGCAAGAATCAATTGAGGACCTGCGCCAGGTGCATCGCCGTCTACTGCAATGGCAGTGTAGATTTTACCTGCTTCAAGGCTAAGTACCGGTGTTTCAATAGCAGCTGTCATGGTACCTGTTGGTGTAACCGTCACTACATAATCACCCGCGTTTAACTGAACATAACCTGTCTCTACTAATACACCTGAATCGTAAGGAACAGCAGTAAATGCTGGTGTTGCGCCAGCAATATTACCGTCAGCAGTAACATAGATGTCTACCGGGCCAGTTGCTTGTGAAGCATGGAATATTCGCACTTGTGCTGCGGTTGCAAGACGACGTCCATCATCAACAATCAGGTCAAGGTCGGCCATAGCTAGTGTGTTGTTTGCAAGCGCAGTATATCGCACGCCCGAAGTCAGAGAGATAGCTGCATCATTTATCGCTACGATACTGTTGTCTGCATCTGCTTTTACATCAATAAGGTAATCACCGCCCATAACGTCAATGTATGGTGTTACGCCTTTAAACGGAGCACCGTCAAACAACAACAGCTCATCTTCTCCAAGGTCAGCGAAAATATCTACGGCAGGCGCATCAGCAATGCCATGGATTGCACGAATTTCAGCAGTGGTATTGATATCAGACAACACGAAAGACGCAGAACCGTCAGCGACTAAAAGATTGATTGGCGCATCGCCTGCACCTGTGTTTTCAGTCGCTGTAATGAATAAATCTGAACCTGCTGCTAAGTCTAAAGGACCAGAATCAAACACGACTGTTGTGGTACCTGCTACCGCAACACGAATTTGATACGTTGCAGCCGGTACTTCCACTTGGCCCGTGAAGTCCATAAAAGACAGCGTCGCTAATGGTTGCTCTGAACCTAAATCTGTATCAGGTGCAGTAACATAAACGTCTACTGTTGGTGCATCTGGTGCGCCGTGTACAACTTGTGCTCTAATATTTCCAGACCCTACTTCATCTTCATCGTTAACCACTAACAAAGCGCTGATATCAGCAGTATCACCTACGGCTAGAACGGTATACTCTTTATCGTTTTCAAGCGTTGCTGGTAGGTCAATTACCGTAACGGTATCACCACCAGGTAAAATTGCTTCTACTTCAAAATTAAAAGGACCAGTTCGAAAAAATGCTAAACCTGAGGCCGTTTCATAGGCCAAATCTTCTAAACCAGTAATAACACTGCCACTTGATAGAATATTAACATTAGGTGCATCTGGTGAAGCGTGTACGATGCGCACTGCGGCATTATCAACCGGCTGTTCCGGAACTTCCGTCTCGTTATTATTATCGCTGTCGAAGCATGCCGTTAAGGCGAAGACGCTTGCGAGAGTGATGATTGTTGTTTTTATGTTTTTCATAGTCACGTTCTCTGTTGTGTTGGAAAGTTAGTTAAGATGTTTAGTGAGAATAGTTACAACATGGCTCGGTAAGTGGTTTAATTGAAATGTTAAATAAACGATTAAATTTAGTTAACGTTTGTCACATAAATGCCAGTAAGTGACGTGCTTATTATGATGCATGTGTTGTGACACTGGGGTTTACATGCTGTGCCTGAGTCTGGCTGATAAAACTTAGAGTAACTAAATGAAAACACATTATTGCTTGATTTAATGGTCAGAGAGATTGGCGCAATAAAAAACGGATACCCACACAGGTATCCGCTTTAATCATTATTGACCGCTAAAAGCCTCGAAGCTTCAAGACACGGCCTTATTGAAGATCTTTGTGTAAATATTAGCTTTTTAAATCATCAAAGAACTGCTTCACCCCATCAAAAAAGCCTTTTTCTTTAGGACGATGCTTTGCACCTTGCCCCATGCAGGTCTTTTCAAACTCTTCTAAAAGCTCTTTTTGTTTAGACGATAAATTAACTGGCGTTTCGATTTCAACTTTACACATTAAGTCACCTACGGCGCCACTGCGCACCGATTTAACGCCTTTACCACGTAATCTAAACATTTTTCCGGTTTGCGTCTCAGGACTGACTTTCAGCTTGACCTTGCCATCTAGTGTCGGTACTTCAATGTCACCACCGAGTGCTGCGGTAGTAAAACTCAAAGGTACCTCACAATATAAATTGTTACCGTCGCGGGTAAATATATGATGGTCCTTAACATGAACTTGCACATATAAATCGCCCGCTGGTGCACCTTGCTCGCCCGCTTCGCCTTCACCGCTTAATCGTATTCTGTCACCGGTATCAACACCTGCCGGGACTTTAACCGAAAGGGTTTTAGTTTTTTCAACACGACCTTGACCGCGACAAGGGCTACAGGGATCTGAAACAATCTTGCCTTTTCCTGAACACGTTGGGCAAGTTTGTTGAACAGCAAAGAAACCTTGACGCATTTGTACTTGACCCGCGCCTTTACATGTGGGGCATGTGCTTGCAGAGGTTCCCTTCTTAGCGCCAGAGCCATCACAGGTATCGCACTCCACCAGAGTAGGCACGCGAATTTCAACCTCTTTACCGCGTACAGCTTCTTCCAAACTCATTTCTAGATTATAACGAAGGTCAGAGCCTTGTCTGGCACGTTGTTGTCGGCCTCTACCGCCACCAAAAATATCGCCAAATACATCACCAAAAATATCACCAAAATCGCCTGGTCCAGCACCACCGCCGCCACGATTAGGATCGACGCCGGCATGACCGTATTGATCATAGGCCGCGCGTTTGCGTTGGTCTGATAAGATTTCGTAAGCTTCTTGTACTTCCCTGAATTTTTCTTCCAAAGACTTATCACCTTGTGCGCGGTCAGGATGATATTTCATCGCGAGCTTTTTATAGGCCTTTTTAATTTCGCGCTCTTCGGCGCTCTTCGCCACGCCTAGTACTTCGTAATAGTCTCTTTTAGACATAAACCCTTGTTCCTACTAATGCATTGAAATTGATACACTGTTGATTTTGCAAATCTTGTTAACACAACAGGCGCATACCCCTCTCGAGATAGCGCCTGATGCTAGTAACACCCAAATACTGTGTTATTTTTTATCGTCGTCTTTTACTTCTTCAAACTCAGCGTCAACCACATCATCGCCAGCATCAGCCTGAGCATTTGGCTCACCTTGTGCTTGACCTTCTGCGCCTTGAGCGGCTGCTTTTGCTTGCGCTATTTCCATCAATTTAGCAGACGCTTCAATCAATGCTTGAGTCTTCTGCTCGATGGCTTCAACGTCATCTTCTTTGCGCGCGACTTCAAGCTCGTCTATGGCCGCTTCAATTTTGCTTTTCTCATCCGCTTCCAGCGCATCGCCGGCTTCTTCTATCTGAGTGCGTGTTCCGTGGATCATGCCATCAGCTTGGTTACGGGCAGCAACGAGTTTCTCAAATTTTGCATCTGCGTCTTTATTTGCTTCTGCATCTTGTACCATTTGATTTATCTCATCTTCACTCAAACCTGAAGACGCTTTGATCGTAATTTTCTGCTCTTTACCGGTATCTTTGTCTTTCGCAGATACGTGTAAAATACCGTCCGCATCAATATCAAAGGTCACTTCGATTTGAGGTGTTCCACGTGGCGCCGGGCGAATGCCTTCAAGGTTAAACTGACCTAAAGACTTGTTGCCCGATGCTTGCTTACGTTCACCTTGTAATACGTGTACCGTTACCGCTGATTGATTATCGTCAGCCGTTGAGAACGTTTGTGACTTTTTGGTCGGTACTGTCGTATTTTTCTCGATTAACGGTGTCATCACGCCGCCCATTGTTTCGATACCTAGAGACAATGGAGAAACGTCTAGTAATAGAACGTCTTTCACTTCGCCTGACAATACGCCGCCTTGAATCGCCGCACCTACTGCTACTGCTTCATCAGGGTTAACATCTTTTCTTGGTGCTTTACCAAAGAAGTCTGTTACGTACTTTTGCACCAATGGCATGCGAGTTTGTCCGCCCACCAGGATGATATCGTCGATATCGCCCACTGATAAATCTGCATCTGCTAAAGCTTGCTTAAGCGGCTCTAAAGACTTTTTCACTAGCTCTTCAACCAATGACTCTAGTTTAGCGCGCGTTACCTTAATTGCTAAATGCTTAGGACCAGAGGCATCTGCAGTAATGTAAGGCAAGTTAACTTCGGTTTGTTGTGCAGAAGAAAGCTCAATTTTCGCTTTTTCACCCGCTTCTTTCAAACGCTGCATCGCAAGTGGGTCTTTACGTAAATCAAAACCTTGGTCTTTTTTGAACTCATCAACCAAATAAGTGATCATACGGTTATCAAAATCTTCGCCACCAAGGTGGGTATCACCATTTGTTGCAAGCACTTCAAAGGTATGTTCACCGTCAACGTTATCGATTTCGATGATTGAGATATCAAACGTACCACCACCTAAATCATATACCGCAACAACGTTGTCGCCTTTTTTCTTGTCCATGCCGTAGGCAAGTGCTGCAGCTGTTGGCTCATTGATAATGCGTTTTACTTCTAAGCCAGCAATTCGCCCTGCATCTTTTGTTGCTTGACGCTGAGCATCATTAAAGTAAGCCGGTACTGTAATAACAGCAGCGGTGACTTCTTCGCCAAGGTAATCTTCAGCGGTTTTCTTCATCTTTTTCAATACTTCGGCAGAGATTTGCGGTGGAGCCATCTTCTCGCCATTACCTTCAACCCATGCATCGCCGTTATCTGCTTTAACAATAGCGAAGGGCATGATGTCGATGTCGCGCTGTACTTCTTCGTCTTCAAAGCGACGACCAATTAAACGCTTAATTGCGAATAAGGTGTTTTTAGGGTTAGTTACCGCCTGGCGCTTTGCAGGTTGACCTACTAACGTTTCGCCATCTTGCGAATAAGCAATGATTGAAGGAGTCGTGCGATCGCCCTCTGCATTTTCGATAACTTTTGCTTTGTCGCCGTCGAGTACGGCAACACATGAATTTGTTGTACCTAAGTCGATACCGATGATTCTACCCATGTATATCTCTCCAAAATTTCTTAATGTTGCTAAACTATTTGATTATTTAATAAGTGGGGTTAATACCCTTATTTTCAATAGGCTTATTTGGCAATATTCAAAAATAATTGCCACTCCTATTACTTATGCTTGTGTATCGACACCTTCTGATGGCGCTCTTGAAACCATTACCATAGCTGGGCGCAATAAACGCTCATTCAATACATAGCCTTTCTGCATCACCGCCATTACCGTATTAGCAGGATGCTCGGTTGATTCTTGCAAAGACATCGCCTGATGATGGTCAGGATTGAAAGTCTCACCTAAGGGGTCAATGACCGTTAAGCCAAATTTTTCGATGGTTGAAATAAACGACTTCAGAGTTAAATCCACGCCATCTAATAAAGGTTTACTTGCTTCATCTTCAGGATTTGCCGATTGCACCGCTCTCTCTAAGTTGTCAATTACAGGCAATAACTCACCGGCAAATTTTTCCAGGGCAAACTTACGTGCTTTGTCTATTTCTGATTCGACTCTACGGCGCGCATTTTCAAGATCCGCTCTTGCACGCAATACACCGTCTGTTTGTTCGTGAATTTGGGCCTTAGCCGCGGCAAGCTCTTCTTCAAGAGCTTGAATCTGCGCCTCTTCTAAACTCAATACTTCAGACTGCTCAGTGCTGTCATCTTGTACCTCGTTAGTCGCTTGTTGATTGTTCTCGGTATTAAGTTCTTCGGTTACACCGTCTTCAGTTTTTGGCTGATTAGCATCAGGTTGCTGACTCATTATCTTCTCCGCGCTTACTTTGGCTGGTCAATTCTTTGCGATGCTGGCTATAATGGGGATAAATCAGAGGGCTTCAAGGCACTTTTTCGATTTTTTTTAAGGTCGTAAAAAGGCGCGGAACAGCGGAACAATAGATGTTTACAATTTGGACTTTGGCATCCATTACGGCTGTGTATGTCATATTACTGTTTGCCGTTGCCATATGGGGCAGTAGACAAGGGCGTCCACCAAAGTCTGTGTATGCTCTGGCACTTGGCGTGCATTGTACGTCTTGGGCGTTTTTTGGTACCACCACACAGTCATTGCAATTTGGCTGGGCCGTTATACCTACCTATTTAGGCATAGTGCTGGTGATGTTATTTGGCTTTAGCACACTGCGCAAGATTGCTCACCTGTGCCGCCAACATAAAATATCTTCGTTGGCTGAATTTATCGCGATACGCTATCAACACTCAAACCTGCTTGCAGGGATTGTCGTAGCGTTGTGCTTTGTTGGCGTTATTCCCTATATCGCGTTGCAGTTAGATGCTATCAGCTCAGCAATTCAAGTCATGACCACCGACAACTCGAGTTGGTCTGGTTCTGTGAGTTTTTATGTCACCGTGTTCATGGCGGTGTTTTCTATTTGGTTTGGTACCCGCACGCTCGACCTAACCCAAAAAAGAAACGGCTTAATGTTCACCATTGCTTTTGAGTCTATTTTAAAGTTATTAGGGTTATTAATTGTTGGGTTTTATTGTGTTTACAGCTTATCTGATGGCTGGTTAGATTTAGCCGATAAAGCCCTGGCTAACGATGATACCCGCGAAGTCCTAACCCGCCCCTTTTCTGCATGGATTTATCTCAGCCATATTTTACTTGGCATCTGTTCCATGTTTTGTCTACCGCGGCAGTTTCACATTAATTTTGTTGAAAATAATAGTGACGATGAGTTGCATCACGCGCGCTGGGTCTTCCCAGCGTACCTGCTATTGATGACGCTGTTTATTTTACCCATTGCTTTAACTGGGGAATTATTGTTTGAACAAAGCGCTATCAGCTCCGACAATTTTGTATTATCAATCCCAATCGCCCAGAACAACCACTTAGTCAGCATTAGCGCCTATATCGGTGGCTTAGCCGCATCTACAAGCATGGTGATTGTGGCAACACTTGCACTGGGTAACATGGTGGCAAACAACCTTCTTACCCCGCTCTGGCTTTACTCCAAACATATTCGCCAAGGACAGCCAAAACTTTCGGTACATCAGTTACTACGCATTCGCCAATGGACCATCATTGTATTGCTGTTTATTGCTTACTGGTACCATCAAAACATTAGTCAATCAGCCCCCTTAGTTAAGTCTGGCACTATAGCCATCGCCTTGATGGCGCAAACCTTACCCGGCATTTTACTGGGACTATATTGGCGCTACACACAAAAAAACGCAGTCATTATTGGCTTATTAACAGGGGCCCTCGTGGTCATCGTTAAGATGCTCTACCCTGCTATTTTAACTAGTTACTATTTTGCATCTGCGCCAAATGATAGTGATTTTGCCTTTGCTATTTTCTTATCTTTGGGCCTTAACTTTAGCTTAGTTATTTTAGTTTCTTCTCTGGGCAAGCCTTGCGAGGGCAACCCATTTACCGAAACTAATTTCATGCGTTCGTCTTTAAAAGTACCTGCTGACAAATTGTTAGCATTGCTCAATAGAATATTACCCGAGCCAGCTATCGCCAACTTCAGCGCAGAACTCAACAAACGGCAGCTTTCATCCAATACAACTGGTAACAAGGAGTTAATCAGCAATAACATGATGCCAAATGACTTATTGCTAAAAGCCGAGCAAACCTTAACTTCTCATGTTGGAAATGCCAGCGCCAGAATTCTGCTCAACGCCATATCAGATAATGATTACGACAACAGCGAAGAACTAAGTGAGCTAGTAGAAAAGGCAACCCAATCATTTCAATTTAATCATGAAGTCCTACAATCGTCCATCGCTCACCTCCCGCAAGGTATAAGTGTAGTTGATTCGGATTTAAAATTGGTTGCGTGGAATAAACAATATGAGGACTTGTTTGAATACCCAGAAGGTTTTCTGCATCAAGGCTTAGGTGTGCAAGAGATACTCAATTTTAATGTACAGCGGGGTTTGATAGGGCAAAAAGAAAGTGATGGACAGGCACAACAAATAATAGCAAGCGAAGCTGTGAACAAACGAATTAAACGTATGGAACAAAGTAAAGCCTATCGTTATATTCGCCAGCACAGTGAAGATAAAACGATTGAGATTTCTGGGAATCCCTTGCCTGGTGGCGGTTACATCACTTCTTTCACTGATATTACGCAGTACATAAAAATACAGCAGCAATTAGAAGCTGCAAAAGAAGATCTCGAGCAGCGGGTTATACAACGCACGCAAGAATTAGAAGTCGCAAAAACAGAGGCTGAAAACGCAAACATTTCGAAAACGAAATTTTTAGCAGCAACAGGGCATGATTTAATGCAGCCTTTTAACGCAGCTACATTATTTGCCTCAATGCTTCATGAAAAGCTCGCCGGGCACACACTCCATGATATTTCAAAGCATTTAGTTCAATCCCTTGAAAGCGCCGATGAACTGCTCGGTATGCTGATTGAAATAACAAAATTGGAAAGTGGAAATATTGTCCCCTCCTATAGTGATTTTTCCCTTGATGGCTTGCTTCAAAGTCTAGCAAACGACTTTACGGTGATTGGCGCACAAAAACATATTCGTGTGCGCTATGTGTCGAGTGGAGTTTGGGTTCGTAGCGACAAGCGTTTGCTAAGTCGGATGATTCAAAACTTACTGGCGAATGCGATTCGATATACCGACCATGGAAAAGTATTGCTAGGTGTTAGACGACGTCCGCACAATAGATGCGAGATCATGGTACTTGATACTGGTCGTGGTATTGCCAAAGACAATCAGCTAAGAATATTTAATGAGTTTCAGCGCATAGACCAACAACACGACAGCTTAGGCTTAGGATTGGGTCTCACCATCGTTGAGCGGACTTCACTTTTGCTAGGTGTTGAAATTAAGCTCGATTCTGAACTAGGAAGAGGTACAAGCTTTGGCTTAACACTTCCAAGACAAGCACCATCTGCTTTGTCTCATACACAGGCCAATAGTCTACCCACCACTGATACCAAACAATTCTTATTAAACAAATTAGTATTGGTATTAGAGAATGATACGCAAATTGCTGCAGCACTTGGCGTAATATTGCAAGATTGGGGAGCACGAGTAATGTTTGCTAATAATATGGCGAGCGCAAAACGACTCAACGAAACACCTGAGTTAATTATTGCCGATTATCATCTCAATGATGGTGACAACGGTATATCCGTATGTGAAGCGCTTAATTTGACCTTAAGTACTCATGTCCCTGCTATTTTAAGCAGCGCCGACCGTTCTGAACAGATTCAAGAAATGGCAATCGCAAATAACATGCGCTACTTACCCAAACCTATTAAAACTGCCGCTTTAAAAAGACTAATACAACGGCATTTAAACGTGTAAAATACCCCGTCAACTTAGCGAATGCTATCGAACATAAAGGCGCAACGATATAATTCGCAGCTACTGTATATAAGGATATTCGAATACACATGAAGCCCCCAGTTACTGGTCGCGACCATCTTGAAGATAGTTATCAAGCACTTGCTACCAAACACAGCGACGGTCGATTACAAGAATCGATGAAAGTAATATGCTTTGTTGGTGCAATAGCACATATCAGCTTTCTTTTCTTATTTGCCATTTTGGGCGCTTTTGTTATGGCCGGGCTCAATGTCATAAGCATAGGGATTTGGATTTTTGCTTTTTATCTGGCACATAAACAGCGTTACCAGAGCAGTATTAACTTGATTATTGGCGAAATGTTTGCACATGCAGTATTTGCCACCTATTTAGTTGGTCCTAATTTGGGCTTTCAATATTACTTGTGGCCTCTTATGGGTTTGTTACTGGCACTTCCTTCGCATAAGCTCAAGCAATCTACCTTCATCTGTGTCTTAGTTATTATCAGTTTTATTGCGCTATCACTGTTTACCCGCGACATTCACTACAATTATGAACTAAGTCACATTGTGGACTACGTTTACTCAGCTAATATTTTTTTGGCCGCAATGCCTTTTGTATTGACTATCCTATACTTGCGTTCGACCAATACCGATAACGAAAAAGCCTTATTCTCGCAAGCAAATATGGATGCGTTAACAGAAACCTATAATCGCCGCTTTGTACATGATTTAATGGAAAACACTGGCAATGAGCAACGCAGAAGAAGTTTTGACACCTATTCTCTTGTACTGGGCGACATTGACAATTTTGCCCTCATCAATGAAAGCTTAGGTCATGGGGTAGCTGACGCGGTCATTAAAAAAATTGCTGTTGTACTTAAGGATAGCGTACGAGACTCTGATATTGTTAGTCGATGGGGCGCAGAAGAATTTTTAATTATCTTAGCTAACGCCGACAGCGATACCACCGAAAAGGTTGTGCATAAAATGCGACATGGAATATATAGCAATATTGATATTCCAGAAGTGAATGAGATTGGCCTAAGTATGAGCTTCGGTATCGCAAGTGCACATCGACATATGTCTTTTGAAGAAACGCTGCGACAAGCAGACCTTAAACTCTATCAAGCCAAAGCTTCTGGTTCGGACCGAATTATCGTCTAATTGGCATTACCCTTAGTTCTCGGTACTCATCATTTCTTTATACATGATGCCCGCTTGCGTGCGGTTATTTACACCAAGCTTGCGTAATACAGCCGAGGCATGCTGCTTCACAGTCGATTCTGAAATATCTAGCTCGTAGGCAATTTGCTTATTCAATAGGCCATTGGCAATCATATTCAGGACTTTTAATTGGTGTGGCGTTAAGGTTTCAAGTAGATGGTAATGTTGTAGTTTCTCTGAATTTTGATCCGGCAATTGAAAATCATTTGGCAGCCACTGTCCACCGTCGAGCACGGTACTTACGGCTTCAGAAATACTATCAAGTCCGACTGATTTTGGAATGAACGCGCTCGCTCCCAGTGCAATACACTTTTCAATGACCTGTGCACTCTCTTCGCCCGACACAACAATTACTAGGGTATTAGGGAATTCAGCTCGCAATTTTGTCATGCCACTCAAACCTTCGGTATCTGGCATGTTTAAATCTAAACAGACTAAGTCAATATCAGGATTTTTCTGCAAATAAGCATAGGTTTGGTCAAAGTTATTTGCTTGAGCAACGTCAAGGCCTAACTGCTGAGCTAAGACCTGATTTAATGCGCTTCTAAACAAAGGATGATCGTCAGCAATAAGGGCAGTATAGCTTTGATTCATGACTTACCTTAGAAAAATAATAAAGGAGACGCTACGCGCATGCACGGAGCCAAAAATTGACCACAATGAGGCGATAATCGAGCAGGCAAAATAACGTATTTGCTTAAATATTACTAGCGTTGTACTAAAGTAGAGCTTACACACTTTCTACGATTACACTTTGTATAATATGCTAAGCCCAGCTTGTATAAAAAAGGCGGCCTAAGCCGCCAACACACATTAGAAACGGTAACCAAAGGTAACTTGCACCGTTCGTGGGTCACCATAATACCCAATCAAGGTATTGTCGCCTCCCGTACCTGGAATGAATCCACCGTTGCCATCAGAGGTAACAAACTGATAACCACCGACTAAATATTCTTCGTCAGTAAGGTTTTTAAGGTGTACTCCGCCATAATAATTGCCTGAGTTACTTTCCCATGTTGCGCTCATATTGAGCAATCCATAGCCGTCTTGGCTGAGCAAGCTGTCTGCGGTTTCGTCAATATTATAGTCATCACGATAGTAGTAGTTTGCACTAAGCATAACGTAACCGAAACTGGTATCAATGCCATAATTTGCAGCAAAGTTTGCAGTATACTCTGGCGTGTTGGATATGGCGAAAGAATCAGAGATATCAATAGGTTGGCCGTCTGGGCCAATTGAAATGACCTCTTCAAAATCTGCATCGATGTAACCAAGCGCAACATCAAACGATAAGGCATCGCTCGCAACCCACGTGATCTCCGCTTCAATTCCGTTGGACGATGACTTACCCACATTCCCTAAGATTTGATTTAAATCGGTGGGAGACGACACCGGCAGCACCGAAATGTACTGACGGTCCTTATGATCTAAGCTAAAGAGGGTAACATTGGTACGCAGGCTATCGCTAAGGTCAGTTTTAATACCAAGCTCATAAGTATCGACTACCTCAGGGTCAACTGCCGGTTCGTTTATCGTTGCACGCGGATTAAAGGTACCTGATTTAAAGCCTTGTGAATAACTCGCAAATACCATCATGTCGTCAGACACTTGGTAATCCAAGCCAACTCGCGGCGTAAAGCGTGACCAACTCTCCTCAGAGGGTGCATCCAGGATGCCATCACCATTTGTATCTTGCCCAAGTACCTGGGGCACTAAATTGTTGCCCGGAAACGTACCATCAGGACGCACATAGTTGGGGATCCAACCAGACTCTGGATATACATTGGCGAATATTAGGCCATTGTTGACCGAAGCTGACTTGGTTTCGTCGGTATAACGTGCACCTAAGGTTAACGATAATTGTTCAGTTAAGTCCACATTTGCCTGTGCGTAAGCTGCCCAGCTTTCTGAATTGTTGCAGCCTGTGACTTCGCGAGTTAGACCTGGCGCGCCAAGCACTTGACCTAATGCTCCTAAAATAGCGTCAAAGCTTCCGCAAGATTCACCGTCGTAGTAATACAAGCCACCGGTGACCTTGAAAGAATCTGCTAAATAATTCGCTTGTAGCTCATGGGTGGTGTTCTCATCGTCATAAATAGCGGGTACATCAAAGACGATGGCCGGCGTATTATCAAAGTCGATATTCGTAGGTGAGTAGCTTTCTCGGCTAGAAGCCACGTATTTAAGCTGAAGAGCATCACTGACATCATACCGAGCGGTAAAGCTGTATCCCTCTACTTCGACTAAGTTTTCAGTCGGCAAACTGGTATATGAATCATACACACTGTCGGGTACCGGAGCATCGGTTAAAATACTCGGCAGTAATCGAAAGCCGCCCTTAGAATTTGAAGTATCTTCTGTTTTGTCCCAATCTAAACGGAAAAACAGTTTATCGGTAGGAGTATACTCAACCGTAATTCGTGCAGCCCATAAATCTTTGTTGTAATTTTCTCGGTCTTGATCAGGTAGTGCTGAAATTAAGAATTCACCAAAGCCATCGCGATTAAGATTTGCATAACCACCGCCCACATATAGCTTATCTTCTATTAAGGGAATTTGCCCGGTGACCATTAGGTCACGTTGTGAGTATGAACCAAGCGTAGCTTGCGCGTTAAACTCTGCATCACCCGACATTTCCTTTGTGACGTATTTGATCGCACCACCTATGGTATTTTTACCATACAAAGTACCCTGTGGACCGCGTAACACTTCCACACGCTGCACGTTGAGTAAATCCAACACCGCGCCTTGAGGACGCGCCATATATACATCGTCAATATAAATACCAACGCCAGGCTCATATCCCCAGAGCGGGTCTTGTTGCCCTACTCCGCGAATGAAAGCGGTTAAAGTAGAGTTAGTACCACGACTAGTTTGCAAAGTGGTATTAGGAGAAAACTGTTGAACCTCAGTGAGAACAGTTATGCCTCGATTTTGCAAGTCTTGTGCACTTACCGAGGTCACCGCTACAGGCACCTCTTGTAGAGACTCCACAGTGCGGCGTGCGGTCACTTCAATAGTTTCTAGCGTGCCTTTATTCGCTTGTTCATTCTCGCTTTGATTGTCGACTTGTGCCATAGCAGTTGACGATAAGGTAATCGCGCCTAGCGTGCTAATTACCGCTAGTGCGCAGGCTGTTTTGTTAAATTTGAACCTAGCTTGATTTGCTACGTGCATTTGCTCAGCCTTATTTGTTAATGTGTTATGTGTCATCATAATTCCCCAAGTGCCTATTGTTTTAATTTTGATCATTGATTGTGCTGGGTCTGCGGTCTGGTGTTAAATTTAAGTTAAAATCGTTAAAAAAGAACTAGTACCATCGTACTATGGGAATTCTGTTGGATGTCGCGCACACTATTTGCAAGCCTGGCAATCTGCGGTCACAGATTGATATACAAGACGGCAACTCTTTGGAATATACACAAGAGCTTGATGCTGAATAAAAACAACAACAGGATATCGTAGATGTTAAGTTTAATTGGATTAGTGGGTGGTTTGTTGCTGCTCATCGTCTTAACCGTACGCGGCATGAACCTTTTTATTGCTGCTCCCGCATGCGCTCTATTGGTGGCACTGACCAGCGGAATGAGTGTATTTGTTGGAGACGGTAACTTTGTACAAACCTATATGAGCGGTTTTACATCGTTTATCGCAAGTTGGTTTTTCATGTTTTTACTCGGCGCATTATTTGGTAAATTCATGGAAGATACCGGAGCTGCTGATTCTCTATCGCGCTGGATAATAAACAAACTGGGGTATAAAAAAGCGATTTTTGCCGTTGTAGCGGCCTGTGCGATCTTAACCTATGGCGGCGTAAGTGTGTTTGTCGTAGCTTTTTCTGTATACCCAATGGCATTGAGCTTATTTAAAGATGCTGATTTACCTCGGCGATTCATCCCTGCCACCCTTGCGTTCGGCTCGGTGACCTTTACTATGACTTCTGCCGGCTCACCTGAAATACAAAATTGGATCCCAATAAAATACTTAGGCACATCCCCGTTTGCTGCGTGGGAAGTCAGTGCGGTAGTCGCAATTTTCATGGCATCATTTGGTTATTGGTGGCTGAAAAAAATGGTCAATAAAGCGGTTGCTAATGGTGAATCGTTTCATCACAAACCCGAAGACCCCAAAATTGTAGAGCGCGACTTGCCCAATCCATTTACAGGCCTTATTCCTCTGTTTGTTGTGCTGATTATCTCTTTTCTATTTCACGAGCAATATAAAGAAATGGCCCTAATTGTTGCCTTAGGTAGTGGCGTTGTGACCTTAATGCTTATCAACTTTAAGTACTTTCAAAACTTAGGAGCGGCGGTGAATTTAGGAACAACAGGAGCCTTAGTCGCAATCGGGAACACTGCTGCAGTGGTTGGTTTTGGCGCCATTGCAAAAACTACGGAAGCCTTTCAAAGTACCGTTGAGATCATGACGCAAATACCAGGTAACGAATTAATTGGAGCAGCGATTGCGGTCAGTGTCATTGCGGGGTTAACCGGCAGTGCATCTGGCGGACAAGCCATTGCCCTGCCCTTAGTTGGCCCTTATTACATGGATCAAGGGGTCGACCCAGAGGAGCTGCATCGTATTGTCTCAATCAGCTCTGGCGCGTTAGATTCTTTGCCGCATAATGGCTATGTTGTAACTACAATTAGAGCGATTTGCCATGAAACACATCAAGCTGCTTATGCGCCGCTCGCTGCCTTAACGGTCATTGTGCCGTTGATTGGCTTGAGTCTGGCCATTGGCTTGTTTATCTTGTTTTAAGAGCTAACGATATGAATAAAAGCATCTATAAAATAGTTAAACCCCTGCGCTTTTCATATAACAATACTGTGAGAAACACTGTTAACATGCGTAAATCATGTGCATTACTTGCAACAATGATTACACTTGGGGCCTCATTGATATTGCAGGCCCCCGCTCTTGCGCTAAGCAGCAAGGCTGAGCCGGCAACAGAGGTCCAGCTAACATCACAAGAGAGCTTCATGATTGTAGAAAAAAAAGTACATGAAATAGATCACTTTACCACCTTCAACAATGAAGAAATTAAACAAGTAAAGGTGGGATGGGAAAGTTATGGCGAACTAAATGCCGACAAAAGTAATGTCATTTTAATTACCCACTATTTCACCGGTAGCTCCCATGCCGCAGGCAAGTATTCCATAGATGATGCCGAACCCGGCTATTGGGATAGTATTATTGGTCCTGGAAAAGCCATTGATACCGAGCGGTTTTTTGTGGTGAGCGTGGATAGCTTAGTCAATATAAGTGCTTATGATGACAATGTTGTTACTACCGGTCCTGCCACTATCAATCCTGACACAGGCAAGGCCTATGGCTTAGATTTTCCAGTGGTCACCATGCGCGATTTTGTTAATGTGCAAAAGTCGCTGTTAGATTCGCTTGGCATAACACAACTTTATGCCGTTGCTGGCCCCTCTATGGGTTCAATGCAAGCGATTGAATGGGCATCTGCTTACCCACAGATGGTGCCACGTTTAATTTCGGTTATCGGCTCTGCACAGGCCGACGCTTGGACCACCGCCTTGCTCGAACAATGGACCTTACCCATCAAGCTCGACCCAAATTGGCGCGGGGGTGATTACCACTCACAAGCAAAAGAAGATTACCCAAATGATGGATTAACGGCTGCCTTAGCGTTTATTACGCAAAGTGCGCTTGCACCGGACTTTTTTAAGCAAGTGAATCAGCAGTTGTTAGCTACTGAAGCGCAAAGCGCAGAGCATACGGACCAACTAAGCAAAGGTCTGTACGATATTCAAAACTCCCCACCCATTGTGGAATGGCTGATGCAGCGCGCTCGCGAACGAAGCGCGACCATGGACGCCAATCATTTATTGTATTTAGTGCGAGCAAATCAGCTCTTTATGACTGGTATGCAAGGAGACCTAAAAACAGGCCTTGCTAATATTCAAGCAAAAACCCTGTTTATTCCAGCAACACAAGACTTACTGCTGATGCCTTATCATGCTGAGTTAGCCGCTGAGCTATTAAAAGCGCAAGGCAAAGAGACTGAACTAATCTATTTAGATGGACCACTCGGACATTTAGAAGGTCTTAGCAATATTGCACAGCATAGCGAAACGATTCGTGCGTTTTTAGCCGACTAAGTTTATTAGCTTTGGTTTTAACTCCGCTTTTTTAATGAGAATAAGTAATAAGAAACAGGGCGAAAGGAAAAATATGAATAACAACAAGCAAACAATTAAACGAGTTGCGGCAATCGCAACGTTTACGCTCTGTGCAACCAGCCTAACCTCAATCCAAATTGCCAATGCCAGCCCTGCCTCAACTAATATTCAAGCCGAGCAACTTAACATTGATATCTCACAAAGTTCAGTGAGTGGACTGTCGTCAGGTGGCTATATGGCGACGCAATTTCAACTGGCGCACTCAGAGATTATTAAAGGTGCAGGTATTGTGGGTGCTGGGCCGTATTTCTGTGCCCTCGGTGATATCAGCATTGCTTTAGGTCAGTGCGTCGATAAAGCCTCTAAATCAATTACTAATGCCCCTTTTGTTGCAAAATATGAGCGCGATTTAGCGGCAGGCTTGCTTGCCCCTAGTGCATCGCTGCAAGATGACCGCGTGCTCGTCATTCATGGGCGAAAAGATAGCACAGTGAATCGCAAAGCGTCTGACTTATTGGTTGAACAATATCAACGCTGGCTACAACCGAACAATATAGAATATGTAGCTGATAAAGATTTTGCCCATCATATGCCTACGCTATCTGCAGGTAGTGAGTGTGATGTATCTCAAAGCCCCTTTATTGGTAATTGCAATTACGACGCTGCAGGTGAAATTTTAAGGTTTATTTATCCTGAGTTGAAGGCTCCAAGTACTGATGGTGATATACCCGATGATGCATTCAAAGTGGATACTATCGACTTATCAGAGCTAAGTGATTTAAGCGGTACTTCCATAAGCGAGGAAGCGTTTATCTTTGTTCCGCAATCGTGTAGAGAGGGTGAAGTGTGTCGCTTACATGTTAGTTTTCATGGTTGTCAGCAAAGCGCTGAAGACGTAAAACTTAGTTATGCAGAGCTTGCCGGATACAATCGGTGGGCGAACGAGAACGATATGGTTGTCCTCTACCCTCAAATCGAGAAATCAATGTTTATGCCTTTAAACCCTCAAGGCTGCTGGGACTGGTGGGGTTACACCGACGAAAACTACGCCAATAAAAAAGGCCCGCAAATAAGCGCTATTTACAACATTATGCAAGCCCTCAATAAGGATAATTAATCATGACTCAGGCAAAAAACGTTTTTGTTACCGGTGGTGCAAGTGGCATTGGCTATGGTATTGCAGAGCATTTGGCGTCCTTAGGTAATTATATCATCATTGCCGATATCAACTTAGACGCAGCGCAAGATGCAGCCAACCGCTTAAACAGCGCTCACGATAACTGCGCTGAGGCAATAAAGGTCGACGTATCAGATGCCGCCGACATCGCAAGTATTGCTGAGCGCCTCAAACATCGGCCGATTGATGTTTTGATTAATAACGCGGGTATACAACATGTATCAAAACTTGAAGATTTTCCGGCCGATAAATGGCAGTTGCTCATCGATATAATGTTGGTAGGGCCAGCTCTTCTCACTCAAACGCTAATGGGTCATATGCGCGCGCAAAATTACGGACGGATTATAAATGTCGGTAGCATTCATTCGGTGGTTGCATCGCCTTACAAATCGGCTTACGTTGCTGCTAAGCATGGTCTATTAGGCTTTGCCAAAACCGTGGCCCTAGAAACAGGTGATACGGATATTACGATAAACACCTTATGCCCCGCCTATGTAAAAACGCCTCTCGTTGAAAAACAAATTGCCTCTCAAGCTAAAGAAAATAACATGAGTGAAGAAGACGTAATAAACAAAATTATGCTCGAGCCCATGCCCAAAAAGGCTTTTATAGGCGTAGATGAGCTGGCAGAAACCGCAGCATTTTTAATGAGCAGTGCAGCGAAAAACATTACCGGCCAAGCAATTGTGCTAGATGGTGGCTGGACCGCTCGATAACCCTTAGAAGGGTTTCATTTACACATTTTACTTGCAACTCCCGTAAGCTTGTATAATCTGTTGATAACCATCACTTTTAAGAGAGTCGTCTATGCTTTACAACACTGTGGGCTTAATTGGCAAACCCAGTCATGAAGCCACTCACAGCAGCATAGAAATACTGGTATCTGAGCTTAAAAAGCGTCACTGCAAGATATTACTTGAAACTCGCATCGCACAAGATATGAGTGATGACGATTATAAAGCGGCCAGCTTAAGTGAGATTGGAGCGCAAGCAGATTTAGCGATAGTGGTGGGAGGCGATGGCAACATGCTTGGCGCCGCCCGTGTGTTAGCTGAATATGACGTCGATGTAGTCGGTGTCAACCGCGGTAATTTAGGCTTTTTAACCGACATCAACCCCGAAGATATCACCACGCAGCTCAATCACATTTTTAACAATAAAGTATACCGCGAAAAACGCTTCATTCTGGAAGCTCAGGTCTTTAGAGACGACAAGCTACAACAATCTCATAGTGCGATTAACGAAGTGGTGTTACACCACAGTAAAGTGGCACATATGATGGAGTTTGAACTCTACGTAGGAAGTGACTTTGTATTTAGTCAGCGCTCCGATGGTTTGATCATTGCGACACCTACCGGTTCTACAGCTTATTCACTCTCGGGTGGCGGACCAATTTTAGTGCCTCATCTTGATGCGCTGACCTTGGTGCCGATGTTCCCACATACCTTAAGTAACAGACCCATAGTGGTGGACGCAAACAGCGAAATCACCCTTAAAATTTCACAGCAAAATTCCGACAGTGTACAAATCAGCTGTGATAGTCATGTTGTGATTGATGTTGAGCCTGGCGATTACGTTAAAATACGTAAGAACAAAAAGCACTTAACCCTCGTGCATCCACCCGATTATAATTACTTCAACGTACTACGCACTAAGCTTAATTGGGGAAGCAAGCTTTATTAAAGCCTCCCCTTTTACTGATTATTTAGTTTTATTTGACGCGGTTCAGCGCACAAATCTTATTGCCACTGGGGTCTAATAAATACGCTAGATATAAAGTGCGACCTGCGCCTGAGCGCTCGCCGGGCGGATCTTCGCAATCGCTACCGCCATTTTCTAAACCTGCCGCATGCCAAGCGTTGGCTTGGTCAGGGTCTTTTGCCGCAAACCCTATAGTAATGCCATTGCCATGACTTGCTGGCTCACCATTAATAGGTTTGGTTAAGGCAAATATGCCCTCGTTTGTGATATAAAAACATCGGCCCTTCTCATCAATGACACCCGGAGCATGACCGAGTGCACCAAGGGTTGCATCGTAAAAAGCTTTAGACGCGTCAATGTCGTTCGCGCCTATCATGATATGACTGAACATAGTTACTCCTTATTGTTTGTCCATAATGATTACACTGCGTTTTGCAATGTACCTAGGATTTTATAGCTCTATCGACAAGTGTATCGTGATTTTGACTTTGGTGTATTTACCTTATGAATAGCCAGCTATTAACAGCGGTATATGTCAGTATTCGTAATTATATTGAGTTATCTTTACAGTAGTGTTCGTTGATGAAGAAGTGTTAGTCCAACCAAAGTTTGAATCTCCAATAAAGAGGCCAGTGTTAAATTAATTAAGCTTTATAAATGATCTTAAATACAGGCTTTACACTGTATGGATTACTGTATATATTACCAGTACATAGTTTGGAGGCTTTATTATGCTTGTTCATATTGATATCAAAAACTTTACCGTAGTTAAACACGTTGAATTGGCACTAAACAAGGGTTTAACCGCAATAACGGGCGAAACTGGTGCAGGCAAATCCATTGCTTTAGATGCCCTTGGCTTGTGTTTAGGGCAGCGTGCTGAATCAAACATTGTTAGAAATGGCGCAGAACGAGCTGAGGTCGTAGCCCACTTTGATATCAATACACTCAAACACGTTAAAGCATGGCTTACTGATGAAATGCTCCTCCAAGAGGACAACCCAGACGAGTGTTTTATTCGCCGTGTAGTGAGCAAAGAAGGACGTTCAAAGGCATTTATAAATGGTGTGGCGGTAAACCTTGCTCAGCTTAAACTCCTTGGTGCAAAGCTAGTGCATATTCATGGCCAAAACGACCATCACCAATTTTTGAAACCCGACAATCAACTCTCCCTACTCGATGGATATGCCCAACATAATAAGCTGCTCGAACAAACACAAGTTGCGTATAGCGAATATCAACAGCAGGCCAAAACACTTAAGTCTTTGCAACTTGCGCAACAACAAAGACTCGACCGCGTAAGTTTATTACAATACCAAGTTGATGAACTCGATGCCTTCGCCATTGTTGAGGGTGAGTTTGAGCTATTAGAGGCGGACTTTAAAAAGCAAAGTAGTGTGCAAGACCTTATCGCCCTTACAGAGAAATCATCATACTTACTTAAAGAAGACGAGCAAAGCAATGCGTTATCACTATTAAATGCTGCGCTCAAAGAAATCCAAGAACAATTAGATACGGATAATGCCCTACAAAGCGCTCACGACCTTTTGCAAAATGCCATTATACAAACCGAAGAAGCTTATTCAGAGCTCTCTCATTATCAAGCCAGTTTAGAAACTGACCCTGAGCAACTTCAAGCGATTGAACAGCGTTATTCAAGCTGCTTAGATCTAGCCCGAAAGCATGCGGTAAGCCCAGAATCCCTGCATAGTACACATGCTGAGTTAGCTGCAGAGTTAAAAGCCTTACAAAGCGATGAGGCATCACTAGCCAACTTAGAAGAAAGTTTTGCAACAACTTTGCTGCATTATAGAACCTGCGCGAAAAACTTGCATGAGTCGCGTTTAAAAGCGGCGACTAAACTATCAAAAGAAATTGCCGAGAGTATTCAGCAAATGAACCTCCCTCATGCAGTGGTTACAACCGATATTGTGCATCATCACGATGCAACACCACATGCAAAAGGTAACGATGAAATACGCTTGTTGGTATCGGTAAACCCAGGGCAAGCGCCTGATGTATTAGAAAAAGTCGTGTCCGGTGGTGAGCTCGCCAGAATCGGTTTAGCTATACAAGTCATTCGCTCACGAGATTATAGTATTCCCACTATGGTCTTTGATGAAGTTGACACCGGTATCAGCGGGCAAACAGCATCCATTGTCGGTAAATTATTGAATAAACTAGGCGCACAATCGCAAGTTATTTGTGTCACCCATTTACCACAAGTTGCTGCCCAAGCGCACAATCAGCTTTTTGTGACTAAACTCACAGACGGTGTCACCACCGAAACAAAAGTACTGCGCTTGACCAAAGAAGAGCGTGTCAACGAAATTGCTAGACTACTCGCTGGTGACGAGCTTACCGACACTGCAATAGCCAATGCCAAAGATTTGTTAAAGCTTTCGTAGATAGCGTCATAAGCATTTAAGCGACGCGCACTTAACACTTGAACCAATTAAGCATTGATTGGTCTGACGCAAGTAAGGTAATATCCTCAGCGAATTTTTAATATGGAAGTCTTATGAAGTTTTTGAGCATCATTTTAGTGTCATTTACCTTGTTAGCCGGTTGTACTGATTGGATCTATAGAATAGATGTTCCACAAGGTAACTTTTTAGAGCAAAAAGATGTGGATAAACTGCGCGTAGAAATGACCAAAGAGCAGGTTCGTTTTGTGTTAGGTAATCCGGTCGTGCAAGATAGTTTTGATGACGATACATGGTATTACTACTATGAGATGAAACGCGGCATGGCAAAGCGCGGTGCAGATGTTAAGAAACATCTTATTCTCACCTTTGTTGACGATAAACTCGCCGATATTGAAGGCGACTATCCTAAGTCAGAAGAGTTTGACCAACCACTCACCTAAACTAAGAGGCTAGAGATATCAATTTTTTGATATCTCTAGTACTTCATACGACTCAGTTGCGATACAAAGTTTTAATGAGATGATAGCCAAAACGAGTTTTTACTGGTCCGTGAACTTGCAACACTTCTTTTTTGAAAACCACATCATCGAACGCCTTTACCATCTGCCCTCTTTTAAATTCACCTAAGTCACCTCCTTTCTTGCCAGAGGGGCATTGTGAAAAACGTTTGGCTAGTGTTGAAAAGTCCTTGCCTTTTTGAAGCTGTATCAAAATAGATTTAGCTTCTTTTTCAGTTTTTACCAATATATGCAATGCACAGGCAGTTGCCATATTCAGTCTCTCTTAATCTTATTACTTATTTGTGATTTGTTGTAGGAGCTCTTTTGCTTCACTTACTTGCTCTGGCGACCCTTGACTAACAATTTCATCGAGTACTTCGGTAGCAGCTTCAACGTCATCCATATCAATATAAACTTGCGCTAAATCGAGGTTACTCGCTTGATTCGCAAAGGCATCGTCTTCTGTAGATGACTCACTATCGGATTCGTTTAGGCTCTGTGCTGGTCTCTCTTTTTGCATGCGCTCCAATGACTTATCCAGATCTAAAGTAACGTCTTCATCTTCTAGCGGAGTGAGACTCTCGCTTTGCGCCAATAAATCATCTACATTAACGAAATCGTCTACATCGCTTTCTTCTTGCATTAATGTGTCAATATCAAGACCAGCGTCGCTTAGTTCAGTTTTTGCCGCATCGCTAATATCAGATGTTTCGTTTTCAGTATCACCTGCCAATTCTTGCTCAAGTTGTTCGTCGCTATCTTTGTTCTCGGCATCTATTTCGGATAAAAGGTCTTCAAAATCTGCTCCTTCAATATCTGCCAAAACATTAAGTTCGCTGTCGATATCATCGTCTTGCGTAATATCTTCTAACTCGCCTGCTAAATCATCATCGCCTAACCAGTCATCTAAACCTGGCAAGTCTGCAAGTACATCATCTTCGTCATCTAAGATGTTATCAATATCTTCGCCGGTACCTTGCTCCTCAGCCGAAGACTCAACTGCATCATCTGCTCGTGTTTCTTGCTCAGTGTCATTTTGCTGCGCTGGCGTAGGCTCATCTATTTCGCCGAGTGATGGAATATCATCCATCAACGATTCAGTATTGTCGAGGGTATTGCTTTGGGCAATAATTCCATCGTCATCTACACTGCTAGTGTCACTCTCGACTCCCTCAGAAAACTCTTCTAATAAGGCATCTAAGTCATCTTCGCCTTCATCGTCATCGTCAAGCTCAGACAGTAAGGCATCGTTGAGCTCGCTTTGTGTTTCTTCTGCGGACGCCTGAGTGTCATCAAGGTCTAAATCAATACTGTTCTCTGGGTCGAGCTCTTGTGCGCTCTCTTGAGTATCCGTGACATCAGCACTAGAAGCCTCAGCTAGCTCGTCCTGAGATACATCGCTTAGGTCGACATCAGCGTTATCATCGTCTTCATTTTCTGCGTCAGAGCTTGGTATAGGCTCTTTTTCGCCATTTGATTCAGATGCGTCAACTGCCTCCTCGGAGAGCTCCTCAGATATTTCATCTAAGAGGCTATCTAATTCTTCACTTGCCTGCTCATCTTCTAAATCAGCCAGTATTTCATCTGCTAAATCATCGGCATCCTTCGCAATACTATCGGTGTCTGTAGTGATATCTTCAGAGCTCTCTGATACATCATTAACTTTAGTGTCAGCACCGGTGGCACTATCAGCATTAGTTTCAGTGGCAGTATTTGAGTCAAGTGAGTCTATTGGCGCAGGAGCGTCTGTTTCTGGTGGAAGTGCTACATCATCTTCTTCTTCGTCGCTTGCATTTTCTAAATCGGTCAGTAACTCTTCTGAAAGCTTTTCAAACTGTTCTGTCGTTTCATTTATTGTATTTTCAATCTGCTCAATAGCTTCTTCATCGATGTCTGCACTTTCATCGATTAAAACGCCTTCTGGCGGACCATCGCCGACAGGTGTTGCAAGTTTATTTCCTTGGCTGGTGCTAGTTTCTTCTATTTCTTCTGTTTCTTCTGTTTCTTCAGGTAGATCTGATTCTTGTGCTTCTTCGGGCGAGCTGTCATTTGTATCTTCTGTTGAATCGGTGGAGTCTATCTGAGTTTCGTTCGGCTGGTCTAGGTCATCTGCGGCTGTCCCAGCTTTTTCTGCCAAGTTAGCAGCAACATCGGCCTCACTCTCGTTAACATCATCGTCATCTTGTACATCGAAATTATCTAAATCTAAATCACTTGTAAGATCTTCAACAACCTCTGTTTTTGCTTGTGCAGGCTCTGATGACTGCGCTTCTTCTTTAGGGTTTAGATCTATTTCTTGATTATCAAAATCTTCGTCATCTAAGCTAATAGCATCAGTATCAAAACTTACATCTTCTTCGACTGCACCCGACTTTTTCTCGTCTTTTTCGTCGGGCACTAACATGTCATCTGCGTCAGCAAAATCATCACCCACACCAAGCTCATCAAGCCCATCTTCAAGATCTGATGATAAAATATCATCACCACCCATGTCTTGATCCAATGCAGCCATTAACGCTTCGGCGTCATCGTCATCCATTTCACCAATGACTAACTCGTCATCAACGATATCTTCATCTGAATTAACTTTGGCTGTGCTAACCGGGCTTTCAGAGATTTGCTTTGGTTTACGCAACAACCAAAAGCCAATGATACTTAATAAGCCAATGGTGAATACCGATGACAAACTAATAGCAACCACCGGGTTAGCTAGGGTATTGAAAAAAGACTCAGATTCGCGCGCGATTTCGCGCTGTTCGGCTTGTTTTACTAGCTCTATAATTTCTTTTTGCAAGGCAAGTTGCTGATCAATTTGGTCCTGAACTTCACCTTCAACCTTGTCTCGTAAGTCTGATATATCAGTATTAACTTGGTCGATACGCTCATACAAGCGCCGGTTTTCTTCCAGCAAAGCCTCTACATTGGTAATGGAGTTTACGACCTGCTCTTTAACCTCATCGACCTTACTTAACTGTGAACGATTTAAGCTATTAAGTTGTTGCTGTAGCTCCGCTTTTGTTGATGCTAAATCTTCTTGATTAACTAAAGGGATCTCCGGCTCGGCATTTTCTGCTGCAACTTGTTGTAGCACTTCTTCAGACTGCACAGAATTGGGTCGTCCAAAGGCTCTATCGTCAGCCTCTGCTTTCATTCGAGCTCGTTGAACATCCATTCGAGCAATAAACTGATCACTTGGTAGTTGTAAGGTCGCTCCGTTTACCATCGTATTGAAGTTACGATTTTCAAAGGCTTGAGGATTTAGTTGATAAATCGCAAGCATAGTTTGATAAACAGAAAATTCAGAGTTTTGTTTGTAACGGGTGGCGATTCGCCATAGTGTATCGTTTTGATCGATAGGTCCGTAAACCACGCCAGAAAAGGCATCGGCAGAATTTCTAGGGCCTTGCAATTGCACTTGAGCTGATAGCTGAGTCGATAATAGGGCTGGCACAAGTAATGACAAGGTCACCAATAATGTTAGCCATTTTCTGATGGTCGATTTCAAACTTCGTCTCGCTCCCGCTATCTTATCTTTAATTGTATCGCTTACTACCTATTTAACAAAAATAAGCCGATAAGCCCTAATGGCAGTATCGGCACATCCTAAAGATTGTTTACATATATTCGTTAATTAGCACTTCTGCAATTTGCACACTGTTGCTCGCTGCGCCTTTGCGAATATTGTCTGATACCACCCACATGTTAATGCCATGCGGATGAGATATGTCATCGCGCACTCTTCCTACATGTACTGAATCATTGCCACTGGCACTGCTAACCTGCGTTGGAAACTCATCGCGTTGCTCATACAAGCTTATGCCGGGAGCGCCAGACAATAGCTGCTTAACGTGCTCAGCATCAGTTTGTTGAGTGGTCTCAATATGAATGGATTCACCGTGGCCATAAAATACCGGTACTCTCACTGCGGTTGGATTAACTAAAATCGACTCGTCACCCAAAATTTTGCGAGTCTCCCACACCATCTTCATTTCTTCTTTTGTGTAGTCGTTGTCCATGAATACATCGATTTGCGGAATGGCATTAAACGCTATCTGACGACTGAACTCATCGCCCGTCACTTCTTTTGCATTAAGTAATTCAGCTGTTTGGCGAGCGAGTGCCTCCATCGCTGATTTCCCAGCACCGGATACCGACTGATAAGTCGCAACGTTAATTCTATCGATTCCCACTGCATCATAAATAGGCTTGAGGGCAACAACCATTTGAATGGTCGAGCAATTAGGGTTAGCAATGATATTACGATTACGATAATCCGCTAACGCATGGCTATTCACCTCAGGAACAACTAGTGGGATATCTGGTTCATAACGGTAATGTGAGGTGTTATCTATCACAACACAACCGGCATCGGCAGCTATAGGCGCGAACTTTTCAGACACACTGCCGCCAGCAGAGAAAAAGCCCAACTGTACTTTTGTCCAGTCGAAAGTATCTGCATTTAATACTTTAATCTTCTTACCAGCGAATTCAATTTCACCGCCAGCAGAACGCTCGCTTGCTAATGGATACAGCTTACCCACCGGAAATTTGCGCTCAGCAAGCACATCCATAATCGTTTGACCAACTAAACCAGTCGCTCCTAATATCGCGACGTCGTAAACATTTGACATATTCTCATTGTCCCTTATTGCATTTTTAGTGAATGATTACTTGCTGTCGTTAGCTAATCTAAACCCTAATTTCTTCAAAGTACTGGCAGCTGATTTATGTTTTATTGCTATTGTAGCGGCTGGCCATTCTCGACGCACAGGGTAGTCACGTCGAATCTTTGAAAAAGAAGGTGATTTTGCCATGTAGAGACGAAAATAACTATCATCATTTGCAATATCATACATCGATTTGATAGCCGCAGTGATTATCGCTTGTGCCGACAAATCATCATGCCCTAAATCATGTTCTGTTTTTGACTGTTTTGCTAACTCAGAAGGCCAATCAAACGAAGGTAAAAAATCGTCTAACACATGGTTAGGCGCTAACGCTAAAAAACGACACAAATCCTGATATACCATATCCGTGCCTTTTGCTTTTCCCTCGAGAGAATGGCCCGCGATATGAGCCGTAGCAAAGGCTAAATAAGGCAGTAATTCAGTATCGACTGTTGGCTCATTTTCCCAGCAATCAAGCACCACCGTAGGCATGCCCTCTTTGTCTTTGCGCATCGCCGACAACAAGGCTTTATTGTCCAATACCTCCCCCCGACATGCATTAATGAGAATTTGCTCTGAGCTTAAGGCTGCCAACACGTCAGCATTGAACATGTGTTCGGTCGGGTACGGGCCGGCTTTTACTAGCGGCACGTGCAGACTGATAATGTCTGCTTTTAGCACCTCATCAAAGCTTGCAGAATGAAACGAAGGGTCAATTTGTGCACGTGGAGGGTCGTAGACAATTAATGACATATCTAGTGCTTCGGCGAATGCGATTAAGGCTTTACCGACATTACCCGCACCCACAATGGCAAGGCGTTTGTTTTCTAGCACAAAGTGTTGCTGCTCAGCTAATACAAACAGCGCGGCAAAAATATACTCGGCTACCGCCCTAGCATTGCATCCGCCAGCGGCATACCAATGAATGTTTGCGGCCTCTAAGGCATCTAGGGATAGGTGATTAAAGCCAGCAGTTGCTGTTGCTACGTATCGTAGCTTAGGGGCTTTTTGCAGTAACTTTCCATCAACCTTAGTGGTTGAACGCACCAAAAGCGCCTCACAATTAGCGAGAGCGATATCGCTAATATGACCTGCACTAAAACTTTGCGCCTCGCCAAGGTGCGAAAAATACTCGGGCGCATAAGGCATATTATCATCGTATAAAATATTCACGCTAAACTCACTATGGTCCTTAGGATGCGCCCCAACAATCGTGTTTAACTACGAAAGTCTGGGCACATGCGCTCTAGTTTGCGCAAAATGGCTGGCCAGGCTAGTGCTCCACCTGTGTTTTTTGTGACTTCACTGGCCTGGGCCTTGATACCTGCTAAAATTCTGTCATCAATTTGGATTAACTCTTGCTTAGTCGCTTGCGCTTGCAGTTGAATTTCGCAGGCTCTTTGCAATATAAACATCAACAAAAAGGTATCGGGAATGCTATCGGCACAGGTAAGTAAGCCATGGTTGCGCAGTATCATAAAGTTGGTGTCGCCTAGGTCTGCGACTAAACGTTTTTTCTCATCAGGGTTAAGTGCAACACCTTCGTAATCATGATAAGAAAGCGACGCGAGGGCAAACAAAGACTGCTGAGAATAAGCCTGCAAGCCTTCTTTTAAGGTCGATATTGCAACACCTGCGGTAGTATGAAGATGCATTACACACTTTGCGTTATCGCGTGCTTCATGCACGGCGCTGTGGATCACAAAGCCGGCAGGATTAATGTCAAAATCAGATTCCATGACCTTGTTACCCGCTAAATCTACCTTGACTAAACTCGATGCGGTAACTTCCTCGAATAACATGCCATATGGGTTAATTAAGAAGTGGTGTTCGCCTCCAGGCACCCGAGCAGAGATGTGCGTGAACACCAAATCATCCCATCCATAGTGTGCAATCATGCGATAACATGCAGCAAGGTCAACCCGCGTTTGCCATTCCTCTTTTGACACCTGACTTTGTAAACTCATCACCACCCCTTTTATCAATTTTATAAAAAACTATGGCCCAAAAGGGGCCAAAAATTAGATTCGAAAACGTTTAGGCTTTGTATTTTTGGAATACTAAGCAGGCGTTGGTGCCACCAAAGCCAAAACTATTCGACATCACTAAATTAAGCGCTTGTTCTCTGGCGGTAGTAACAATATCTAGGCCTTTTGCAGCCTCGTCTAATTCGTCGATATTGATAGAAGGTGCAATAAAGCCATGCTCCATCATTAGCAGACTGTATATCGCTTCGTGCACACCCGCTGCGCCCAGCGCGTGACCAGTCATGGACTTGCTTGCACTGATTGCAGGGCTGTTATCGCCAAATAGGCTTTGAATCGCTTCAAGTTCTTTTACATCACCTACAGGGGTAGAGGTGCCGTGGGTGTTTAAGTAATCTAGCGGTGCTTCTATGCCATGTAGAGCTTGTTTCATGCAACGAATTGCCCCTTCACCAGAAGGCGCTACCATGTCGTAACCGTCTGACGTTGCGCCATAGCCAACAAGCTCACCATATATTTTAGCGCCGCGTTTAAGGGCATGTTCGAGTTCTTCAACCACAACCATACCGCCGCCGCCAGCACTTACAAAACCGTCTCGGTTGGCATCATACGTACGAGAAGCGACTGCTGGGTTATCATTATATTTGGTCGACAACGCGCCCATGGCATCAAACTGACTCGACAATGCCCAATGTAGCTCCTCGCCACCTCCAGCAAAGATCATGTCTTGTTTGCCTAACTGAATCATTTCCCAGGCGTTGCCAATACAGTGTGCACTGGTGGCACACGCGGAAGATATCGAATAGTTAACACCCTTAATTTTAAATGGGGTGGCTAAACACGCCGATACGGTGCTACCCATGCAGCGAGTTACCATGTAAGGTCCTACTCGGCGCACACCTTTTTCACGAAGCGTATCAGCAGATACCACTTGATTGTCAGATGATGCGCCACCCGAGCCGGCAATAATACCCACGCGTTCGTTTGAATATTGCGCTTCTTCTAAACCTGCATCTTCAATGGCTTGTTGCATCGATAAATAGGCATAACTGGCGGCATCGCCCATAAAACGAAGGGCTTTACGGTCGATGTGTTCTTTTAAATCAATTTGCGGATTGCCCCATACGTGACTACGCATGCCCATTTCGGCAAATTGCTCTGAAAAGCGGATGCCTGATTTGCCCTGACGAAGAGATTCGGTAACCTCTTGTGCGTTATTTCCGATACTCGATACGATCCCAAGACCCGTGATCACTGCGCGTTTCATAGTTCACCTTCAAACATAGTTGACCTTTAAATTAATGCTGTTGCAAGAGCAAATGAAGCCTTATACTCAGCGCTCTTAAAAACGCGCTGTATGTTAAAGCCGTTATACTGGCATACATCTAAAAACATATTAAGCGTTGATTGTTAATCATTCATGAATTGTTTACAAATAAACTGTTGATCTCGTATGAAAATGCAACAAGCGAAACTCAGCTTTTCAGAAGCTGGTACACCACAATCTGATGCCTTTGGTGACGTATATTTTTCTAAAGACGATGGCATTGCTGAGAGTGAATATGTATTTTTGCAAGGTAATCGATTATTAGAACAGTGGCAACAGTGTGAATCGTCACACTTTTGTATCGCCGAAACGGGTTTTGGCACCGGACTTAATTTTTTGCTGACTTGCCGCTTATTCGAAGCCTTTTTGAGTAAATATCCTGAAGCGAGGCTGAAACATTTACACTACATCAGTTTTGAAAAGTTCCCCATTCCCGTCTTGCAACTGACTGAAATTCATCAAGCATGGCAGAGCCTCGAAGTATACAGCGACGCGCTTTTGCAACAATACCCTCTTGCACTTGAAGGGATGCATCGCAGTTATTATCAACTTGCGACACAAAAACACGCAGTGAGCTTAGATTTAGTATTTGCTGATGCACAAAATGGTATGACGCAAGTACATAATATAAATAACGGCCTTGTAAATGCGTGGTATCTCGACGGTTTTGCTCCCAGTAAAAACGAGAGCATGTGGGATGATGCGGTATATCAGCAAATGGCTCGATTAAGCGCCCAAAACGCTAGCTTAGCAACTTTCACTGCAGCCGGAGCAGTCAAACGCGGCTTGCAAACGGTGGGGTTTGAAATTAAAAAAATCAAAGGTTATGGTCGCAAGCGTGAAATGATTACCGCGCAATTTATAAAACATGCCAAAACAGCACATAACCCGTCAGTCAACACACAAGCCCCCTACTTCCGGCGCGATACACTGAAAAAAGCACCCAAGCATGTTGCTATTGTAGGAGCAGGAATTGCCGGTGCCTTGCTTGCCATGCGCTTAGTCGAACACGGTATAAAGGTCAGCTTAATATGCCAAGATCCGGGCCCTGCGGGAGCCGCTTCGGGTAATCCGGTAGGCGGATTTTACCCGCAGTTAAATGCAGAAGCCTCGGTAAACAGTCAGTTTTTTGTGCATGCATTTTTATATGCGCGACGTTTTTACGATGAGCTATTAGCTAACAATGTCGACTTTGCGCATGCTTGGTGTGGTGTGTTGCAATTAGGCTTTAATCCGAATACGCAGTCGCGCTTGAATAAAATAGCTCAGCGCGAACTTTGGCCCGACGAACTCGCCGAAGTCATTGATGCCAAAACCGCTAGTCAAAAGGCAGGTATCGACATCCCCCATCCAGCACTATGGTTGCCACAAGCGGGCTGGATTGCGCCAATAAGCTTAGTTGAAGCCTGTTTGGAACATGCTCAGCAATCTGAATTATTTAGCAGCTACTACGACCATCAACTACTTAGCTATGAGAAAAACGAAGACGGGCTAAACTTAGTTTTGCAGGGCAGTCACACTCATCTTAACGCTGACGTTATGATATTAGCAACTGGTGCAAGTACACCACAGATTATAAAGCAAAACGTACCGATGCGCTTAACTCGAGGTCAAGTAGAGGCCGTGCCTGCGCAACTTGCCAGCCAAGACCTGCGCACAGTAATTTGCCATAAGGGCTATTTTACGCCTGCGGTTAATGGGCACCATGCTTTAGGCTCCACCTATGTTAAGAACGATCTTGATACCAAACATAGGACAATCGAGCTTAGCCAAAACTTAGATATGCATAATATGGCGGTAGGACAAACAACGTGGATGCAAGCCTTAAATGAGTTGAATGCTGAGAATATAAAAGGCAGAGCGTCTATTCGCTGCTCTACTCCTGACCACCTTCCCTTGATGGGAGAGATGCCTAATATTGCCGCGCAAAGCTGCGAACTGAATGACCTATACAAAGCGCTACCACTGAGTCGTTATGCGCAAGGAAGCAAAGAAGACGGCGTATATTTGTTAAGCGGTTTGGGCTCCAGAGGCATTACCAGCGCCCCACTGTTGGTAGACACCCTCGTTGCACAACTCATTGGTAAACCCTTACCCATGGGAAATAAGTTGCTTGATGCGCTCAGTCCAAACCGGTTTTTAGTTCGCGCTTTAATTCGCCAACAACCCTATTTAGCTGACTAAAAAGCCTTCGCCGCTAGGTATTTTATCGTTTAGCGAAGCACATACCCAGTAGTGGCAGATTGCACTACAAAACTGGGAATTAATACCGTGGCAGTAGCGACGACCTGTTTAGTTGTGACCGACATAATACGCGCATTTACAAATACACCGTTGGCTTTTTCAATCAGGGTACCTGATAAAACATGGTCCATAACCTTGCTTTTAGACAGTTGTTGAATATCGCGCGAAAAGGTTACATCGCCACGAGAGGTCACTTGCAAAGCGGGCATGAGTCGATGGTCCACAACAGGCAACCCCTGTTGCTGCATTTCAAAAATCAAATATTCGGCGAGTTGATTGCCTAAAATAGTTTGGTTTTGTAAGGTAGCGTCTAGCTTTACAAAAGAGCTTATTCCCACTCGCGCATTGCTGCTAAGGCCATAACGGCTTTTCATCAAGTCCATTGAAAGCTGTGCAGCATAATCTTGTACCGATTTATAACTAAAGCGCGGTCGAAAGGAGTCAACCTGATGAAAAGCAGACATGGCATGCATATCGGCACTTCCAGTAGTGACATCTAAATGTTCGTCTCGCGTATCGTTGTAGTTTTCAGTATCAATTTCATTGTACTGTTGACCGTTCATGGCCATTTCGGCAGGTATACCACCGGCAGCCTGTTGTTGCTCAGCAAGCAAATCTGCAATGGTTTGTGGCGGAGTATATCCAGACATTAACATTGAACCGGCGGCGCATCCTGTCAGACTTATGAGCCCATATGCAATGGCAGCAATTTTATACATTTTCATATTGTTCACCTCTGAGCTGTTACCTATTGAGCGCTGTTAATCGCCTTGAATGATGCGTACACCATCCACAATTTCGTTCTGACGGCTTGATTCACTTGGTAATAAAGCATCAACTACGTAAAAAGGAATAAAGCTCTGCGCGCTGGCAACTACAACCTTTGACTCCATACCTAACATACGGGCGTTAACGATATAGCCACCTTGATGCTTGGTCATGGTACCGGTTAATACGTATTGGATGGGTGTACTATTATTCAAATCAAGGAAGTCACGTGACAACAAGTAATCCCCTGTTTCGGTAACACGAATAAACTGAGTTGCTTTATATTCAACTACAGGCATTCGAAACTTGTGAAATTCGTGCACAAAAGACTCTGCCATTTGATGACCGAGTAGATTTGTTTCGCGTAGGTCGCTGTCGATTAACGAAAAATGCGTAATTGCCACAGGCGTACGCTCAGTCACATATTCCATATTGGCGACTAAGTCCTGCGCCATGTTTCTTACATAGTGTCCAACATGGCGGGTCAGCGGCAAACTTTTAAAAGCGCCAGGCGTGCTACCTATCATCGATGGTTTTTCCATTGAGCCGAATGCATCAATCCCCCCAGTTGAAGGGCTTTGACTAAATGTTTGTGTTGGCACATCCACAATATTTGCGTTATTCGTTGCTTCTTGGTCGGTATCGGCTTGTTCACCTGTAAGATGATGCATTCCGGGAATCCCCGCACAAGCTGTTAGTAAAGAGCATGCAAATAACAAATATATAAATTTCATGGGCTAGTCTCCAGCGCTAGGGTTGTATTGAGTTGGCCTGCTGCTTCTGTAGGGCATGCCGTTACGCAATGTAAGCTGTTCCTGCTGCCAAAAAAGCTCAGCAGGAAAAAATTTTGTTGCTGCCGCAATTACATCTTTGTTTCTGACATTAATGATGCGGGCGTTAACCATGGCACCGGTTTCTTGTTCGGTAATAGTGCCAGTAATGTAGTAATCGATAGCTTGGACACCTTGCAGATGTTCAACATTTCGCGATAACGCACGCTCTGAATCGCTTGCCATAATGATGGTGTTGGTCGCTTTGTAATCTTGCGCAATGTAACCCCGGCGCACGACTTCAGTGATCAAGCCTTGCTCTAATTGATGGCCTAACAGCATTAGAGGTCCCTGTTGGGACATATCTTGCTGCATACTTTGCACAGGCACAAAACCAACCACCGCATAACGATACTGACGATCCGCATTCATGTTAGTAAATAACTCTTGGGCTAACTGGTGCGTATAGACTTCAGCATTACCCAAAGCTGCTGGAGGGCTATTTGTTTGACTGATTCTTACAGTCGAGCTGTTGACGCATCCGCCTAAGCTCAACAAAATCATGATGCACAAAGCCCCTAGCAATAAAGTGGCTATATGATTGGCTTTATTTCGCATAAAAATTGCCGCTTTCAATCGTAATGAGAATAGATAAACAGCAGTTTGCAAAAATGATTCCATGTTTGATGACAACACATGATTTTGTTAAAAACAATCGATTACACCATATGCTGAGAGACTTTGCGGGCTACTTGCTTGAGTTATTATTAGTGACAGTAAAATATTGAACGCTTAATAGCTGTCTATTGCAGGCAATAAATAATAAAAGCGGAACAAAGTTGCGAACAAGCGGTGATGATTTGCCGCTCTCGTCGCGCCAACGCAGACCGG
>CAZUON010000015.1:0-56591 GCA_964621345.1 uncultured Glaciecola sp.
AATGACATTTAATCGTTACAAGGACAGAGCATTTAACTTAGCAATATAACGCTTTTCCCCATCAGTGCTTCTCGATAAAGCCTTAGCCGCTAATAGGGCATCGCGACTTGCACCGAATCTTCGGAGTTTGTAATGAACCTTCGCGAGTAAAAACTGTGGGGCATCTAGGTAAGGACCAAATTCGATGGCACGTTCAGCGTACTTTTGCGCTAGTCGTAGCTCTCCTTTTTCGTAGTGCTCTGTGGCAGTGCGTAACCATTGATAAGGGTTTCGGTCGTTTACGCCCTCTAACTTGTCAGCATATTGCGCAACTAATGATGTATTGCCCTTTTCGGCTAACAAAGCAAGATAGTTCTCAATTGCGTTCAGCGATGTATTGTTGTGATCAATCAAATCTTTGTAGAGCGCCAACGCCGAGCCATCTTTAATATTATATATCTGAGTAGCCAGTGCTGTATTTTTATGCTCAATTCTATTGTAAAGCACCGCCAATAAGTTAAAGGTTTCGCTATGGTCAGATTCATACAACAACGCTTTTTTAACATGGGCATAACTTGTGCTGTATTTTTGTTCAATTAAGGCCTGCGCAGCCATATTCCGATGATACATCGCTAAAAAACTGTCGCTAGAGAGGGTTTCCCCTCTTACATCCCCATCACTGGGAAAATAATCAATGGTTACATAGGGCCGAAACACAAACATAACGCCTTCTCGTTTGTCAGGTTGCGGGCCATACACACGTGTTCTAACATGCGTAGACAGCAGTAAGATATTGCCGTGTTTTTCATATATCGGTGGCGCATCAACACGTTGATACCGAATATCTAAACCCGCATGCTTTGCCAATGCGGTGGTTAAAACGGCCAGAGATAAGCAGTTACCCGACATTGTTTTAAAAGCCTCGGTCGCGGTAAAGGTCTGACCGTCATATGTGAAATTCGCCAAGCGCGTAGTTAAAAATTCAGAAAAACGGTTTTGTGAGGCTAAATGCGCATATCGAGGGTGGTGATAAAAAGCATCAAACTCAGCAATTTGCTCTGGCGCTAAATAAAAAAGCTGGGCATCACTTACAACGATGTTATCAAACGCTTGGTCATTAAAATGTTTCAATGCCAGCGCTTTATTGTGCTGCAAACGTTGACTCTCAGTAGCGCTTTGGGCAAGTACATTAGCCTTTGCATTAAGGTCTCGATGTTCAGTATGGCTGCAAGCAAAAGCAAAAAAACACAGCACTATGCTGAAAAAACATTTGATATCCATTTCTGTCTCCGTTTAGTCTAGAAGTACATCATCTAGCGAGTTCTACTATGTCAATTTATATCCGCTTTGTCACCCATGCCGTGTTTGCGTTGTTACTGATGTATTTACAGAGTAACCATGCCTTTGCCCAAAGCTCCGACCCTCACCCCAAAGACCAAGTTAAGCAAAGCCAAAACGCACTTTCGTTGATAGCGCCGATGAAAGAGCGCTCTGCACTTATAGACAAAATGCTAAACGATAAGCTTAACCATACCCTCGCCGGTCTCATGGAGCGAAGTGGTATCGATATGTGGATATTAATATCGCGGGAGTATAACGAAGACCCTGTGCTCAAAACCATGTTACCCGCCACCTGGCTGTCGGCTCGCAGGCGCACTATTTTAGTGTTGTTTAACCCTGGTGATGGTCAAGCTATAGAGCGATATGCCGTTGCGCGCTATCAGGTCGATACCATGTTTCAAAAGGCGTGGGATAAGGAGTCACAGCCCAGCCAATGGCAACGACTTGTGGAGCTTATTGAACAGAAGCAACCCAAGACAATTGGCCTAAATAAGTCAGAACACTTTGCCTTAGCAGATGGCATGACGGCAACCGAATACGAAGACTTTTTAGCAGTCTTGCCGGCAGAATTGAATGAACGCGTAGTCAGCGCACAAATGCTCGCAATTGCGTGGTTAGAAACGCGCACAGCGCTTGAAATGGAATATTATCCGTCCATTGTAAAAATGGGGCATGAGATTATTAAACAAGCCTACACCAGTGGTTTTATAAAGCCCGGGCAAACCAGCACCGACGATGTAGTATGGTGGCTACGTGATAAGTCTCGGGCTCTGGGTTTAGATAATTGGTTTCATCCGAGTGTATCGATTCAGCGTGCCGATGCCGATAAATTTGACCATATCCAAGCCTTCAGTAAAAACAAAGCGGTTAATATTATACAGCCCGGCGACTTAGTGCATATGGATTTTGGCATTACTTATTTGCGCCTAAACACCGACCAACAACAACACGCCTATGTATTGCGCGAGGGTGAGAACGATGCGCCTGATTATTTAAAACAAGCGTTAGCAAATGGGAATCGCTTACAAGACATTTTTACTGATTTATTTAAGACCGGAAGAACCGGTAACGAAATACTCGCAATGGCGCGCAAACAAGCCATTGCAGAGGGAATAAAACCCTCAATTTATACGCATCCACTTGGTTATCATGGTCATGCGGCAGGTGCGACTTTGGGGATGTGGGATGCACAAGCCGGGGTGCCCGTGCAAGGAGATTACCCTCTATATCCAAATACCGCTTATTCCATAGAGCTTAACGCCGCCACTTTTATTGAGCAATGGGGTAAAGAAGTCAGGATCATGCTCGAAGAAAATGCAATCTTTGACGGACAAAGCGTGGAGTATATGGATGGGCGTCAAACTCAATTTCATCTTATCCGTTAGTACGTGCTAGCGCCCAGCTAGCAAAAAAAAGCCCTAAACATCACGTTGATGAATAGGGCCATTTTAATATGGTAAACCTTACGCGCGATAAAACTCACGTTTTAGCTCGTTGTCCGTTTTAAACACACCGCCTAAGGAAGAGGTACGCGTATAAGAACTGGTATCTCTGACTCCGCGCGCTTTTACGCAATAATGGGTGGCATTGATGGTTACAGCAACATCATCCGTACCAGTTAACGCTTGTAATGCGACCATCACCTGCTGAGTGAGACGCTCTTGAACCTGCGGACGCTGGGCAAAAAATGCAACTAATCGATTAATTTTAGATAACCCAATCACGGTATCTTTTGGAATGTAAGATACCGTGGCCGTTCCATCGATGGTCACAAAGTGATGTTCGCAAGTGCTTGTTAGGCTAATATCGGTGACCTGCACAGGCTCTTCGATTGCCATTTTGTTCTCGATTTGCGTGATTTTTGGAAAACTGCGGTAATCGAGCCCAGAAAAAATCTCATTAACGTACATTTTTGCAATACGCTTTGGCGTATCTTGCAAGCTGTCGTCGTTTAAATCGAGTCCTAGGGTTTGCATAATGTCTTTCATTGCCGCTTGAATACGCACGCGTTTTTCTTCGCTAGACAAGTGGTTCTCTACCATAGGAGTTTCTAACCCGTTGGCAACCAATGCATCCCTTACAAGCATCGCTTGGGGTGACATTGCCAACTCGGTGGCTTCATGCATGACTATAGCTTCTTTTGCTAACATAATGTGTCCATTTGCTGTAATTATAATGTCATATACGCAGTTTTATGCGTCAACGGTTTACAATTTATCCAGACTAATTAAAAATTCGCGATCTTCAGATGTGCATCACTCGTATCCAAAGCACATCATTCAATGTGCCCTTTCATCCACAAGGACTCCGTTAAATTCTATGACAGCACCTATTTTGATCACAGGCGGCGCTCAACGTTTAGGCCTCGCTATTGCTCAAGACTTACTTGAGCAGAAATTACCTGTAATTATAACATATCGTAGTGAAAAACCATCAGTAGCGCAGTTAAAAGCATCTGGAGCACATGTAATTCAAGCCGATTTTGCAACAAGAAAGGGCGTTGACGATTGTATTAGTAAAATTACGGCGCACACCAGTGAGCTTCGTGCCATCATTCATAATGCATCAGATTGGGATCAAGAATCCGATACCGACGACTACGACCACTTGTTTAGCAAAATGATGCAAGTGCATGCTAACGCGCCCTATCGCCTGAATTTTGCGTTGGCCAAATGCTTAAAAAATGAAGGCGGCTTTAGCGATATCATTCACATGACAGACTATGTGCAAGATAAGGGCAGTAAAAAGCACATCGCCTATGCAGCGAGTAAAGCGGCGCTACATAATCTTACCTTATCTTTTAGTGCTCTACTTGCCCCTCATACTAAGGTGAACAGTATCGCGCCCGCGCTGGTCATGTTTAATGATGACGACAGCGAGGAATATCGTGAAAAAGCGCTACAAAAATCCTTGTTGCAAACATGCCCGGGTAGCCAAGAGGCAGTAAAAGCAGTGAATTATTTACTAAACAGCGATTATGTCACTGGACAAACGCTGCACTTAAACGGCGGGAGACACTTAAAGTAATGTTGTTTCGTTTTTCACATTCATCAAATATCAAACTCCTTTATGTAAACTTTATTAGCCTCAGTCTGCTGGCTGCTGGTCTGAGCTCAAATGCCCTAGCTCAAACTAGTGCTGATAGCGTTGAAGTTATCAGCGTAAGTGCTGCAAAACGCACGCAGGCATTAAGTGATGTGCCATCGAGCGTATCAGTAGTCAACCAAGATATACTTGAACGAGTTGAAGCCCAACATATTAACCAAGTTCTCTCAAGAGTAACTGGCACGTGGGTTAGCCGCGGTAATGGACAAGAGCATCTTACGGCCATCCGCTCACCTGTGTTAACTGGCGCAGGCGGCTGTGGTGCATTTTTTATGGCGCTGGACGGTATAAGCTTGCGCGGTCCTGGCTTTTGTAATGCTAATCAGTTATTTGATGTGAACTCAGAACAAGCAGGTCGTATTGAAGTGCTCAAAGGCCCGGCAAGTACCTTATATGGCACTAATGCAATGCATGGCGCTATCAACGTGATCACGCAAAACGCGATTAATAACACCTCTAAACACCTCAACTTACAAGTTGGCGCTTATGACTTTGCAAGACTGTCGGGTAAGTATAATTGGCAAGATGATAACCAGGGATTTACGCTACTAAGTAACCTCTCGCAAGAAAACGGCTATCAAGATGACAGTGGCTACGACCAACAAAAAGCCACGCTTATTTATGAGCAACGCGGCCTTGTTTGGGACAATAAAACCGTTCTCGACATTTCGAATTTAAACCAAGAAACTGCCGGTTTTATAAGAGGGTTTGAGGCATATAAAGACGAAGAATTACGCACCAGCAATCCTAATCCAGAAGCTTTCAGAGATGCCAAATCCATATTGGCATATAGTCAATTCACACGTATGCTCGGCGAAGGAAGTTTAAGCCTTAAGCCCTATGTGCGCTGGAATGAAATGGCCTTTTTACAGCACTTTTTGCCTTGGCAGGCACTTGAGGAAAATGGTCATCAGAGTTTAGGCATACAGGCACAATACGATGTCGATTATGCCGGCGCGATTTGGACCAGCGGTTTTGATGTAGACTTCACCTCTGCTAATTTAAAAGAAACCCAAGCCGACGATTTTTCACCGAATATACCAGCGGGCGAGCATTACTACTATGACGTGGATGCCACCACAATAGCTGCGTACTCTCAAGCAAATTGGCAATGGCAAGACTGGGCCTTTATTGCGGGAGCAAGATTAGAGCGCACAGAATACGATTATGACAACTTGTTATCCGACGGCAGCGCTTGCGCACCTAGCGTTTCAGTATGTCGTTTTTCGCGCCCTAGCGACCAAAGCTTATCATTTACCACATTTTCACCCTCCGCTACGCTTGAGTACTCGCCCAGCGAGCAGTGGCTGAGTTACATTAAATACTCCCGAGGGTTTAGAGCACCTGAAGCTACCGAGCTATTTCGTTTGCAGGACAACCAAACCAGCACCGACTTTGAAGAAGTTAGCATTGATGCTTGGGAAATCGGTGCACGTTTTACTACCAAGCAGCAACAGCTGCACATTGCTGTTTATGACATGAACAAAGACAACGTTATTATTCGAGATACCGACCGGCAAAATGTCGCAGGCGGCGAAACCTCTCATCAAGGTATTGAGCTTGAATACAACTGGCAAGCCAATGAGAGCTTGCGCTTATCGAGCAACTTAACGTGGCAAAGACATCGCTACGAAAGTAACTTGGCCATTTCCAACGTCAATATCAACGGTAATCGGGTAGATACCGCGCCCAATCAAATCTATGGTTTGCAAGCTTATTGGCAGATCAATGAAAAGCTTGAGACCGAGCTTAGCTGGCAGCATTTATCTAAATATTATTTGGACCCAGGTAATACCGCAGAATATGAAGGACACTCTCTGCTCGACCTGTCACTTAGCTATATTATTAACGATGCACTTTCTGCTAAAATTAACGTCTTTAATTTAACCGATGTTGACTATGCGGAACGAGCAGACTTTGCCTTTGGTAGTTATCGCTACTTTGTTGGGCAACCAAGGCGCGCATTTGTGAGCATACACTGGGAAATCTAATGGCAGACACACACGCCGAGGTTGCCTCCATGACCTTGCTACCTGAATGGGCGGAACAAGAAGCGGTAATTATTGCTTGGCCGCATCAACAAAGCGACTGGCTACCGTGGATAGATGAGGCAAGAAAAACCTACCTTAGCTTAATTGAGGCTATCAATAACGCAGGCGCCACAGTCATCCTGTTGTGCTCTAAAGCTGAGCTGGGTTTGGTAAAGTCGATGGTGAGCTTAAACGCGCACGTGTTAATTGTACCCATCGAATATAACGATACTTGGACGCGGGACTACGCCTTTTTAACCTGCGAAAGTGAACAAGGTAATCAGCCTGTCGAATTTACCTTTAATGGCTGGGGGCAAAAATTTGATGCTAGCGCTGACAATAGCGTAAATAAGCGCTTAAGTGTACTTTGCCGTTTGCCTTTGATATCAAGCCCTGTAGTACTAGAGGGCGGCGCCTTAGAAATCGATCAAAACCAGATATTACTAAGCACCGCTTCTTGCTTGCTTAATCCTAAACGCAATGCACAGATGTCACTCGATGAATACTCTGCAACCTTTAAACAGTATTTGGGCGCACAACATATTCAGGTGTTTAAGCACGGACATTTGATTGGCGATGACACCGATGGTCACATCGATACCCTAGTACGCTTTACCCCACTGCGTACCATTGTGATGCAAAGTGCCTTCAATCGACCTGAAGACGAACAATACGAAGGTTTGTGTGCGCTTAAAGAAGAGATTAGTGCAGCCTTTCCTGACTACGGAATATTTGAATTACCTTTGCCTAAAATGGTCAATAGTAATAAGGAGCGCTTGCCCGCCTCTTACGCCAATTTCTTAATTTGCAATCGCTGTGTGCTCGCTCCCATTTACCAGCAAGAGGAAGATGAACTCGCCATAGAAGTCATGCAAAAAGCCTTTCCGAACCATAACATCGTACCCATTGATTGCTCTACGCTAGTGCAGCAATTTGGGTCACTGCACTGCGTTACCATGCAGGTACCTATGAATACGATTAAACCCGAAATTCTTCAACTCGCACAACATGGGGTCAGCGTTTATGACATCTAACTCTGTCAAAAGCACATTAAAAGTAGGTGTAGTACAGCAATCTGTTGCCTCAAACAACAAACAAGAAAACTGGCAAAAATCAGCCGATAAAGTACGTAAATTAGCCGCACAAGGGTGTGAATGTGTACTTTTACAGGAGCTACATTCAACCCTCTATTTTTGTCAGAACGAAGATGTAAACGCCTTCGATTTAGCCGAAACCATCCCCGGCGAAGCCACAGCGTTTTTTGGTGCCTTAGCCAAAGAATGTAATATCGTGCTTATTACCTCTTTATTTGAAAAGCGAGCAGCGGGTTTATATCATAATACCGCTGTGGTGTTTGACAGGAGCGCTACCATTGCCGGTCAATATCGTAAAATGCACATTCCTGATGACCCCGGCTTTTATGAAAAATTCTACTTTACTCCAGGAGATATGGGCTTTGAGCCCATCGATACCAGTGTGGGTAAGCTTGGTGTATTAGTATGCTGGGACCAATGGTACCCAGAAGCGGCCCGTTTGATGGCAATGAATGGCGCTGAAATACTATTCTACCCCACCGCTATAGGCTGGGACAGAAACGACAGCCCAGACGAGCAAAACCGCCAACAAGGCGCATGGGAAATCGTGCAACGTTCGCATGCGGTTGCTAATTCCTTGCCCGTCGTGGTTGCCAATCGCGTGGGCTTTGAAGCCTCCCCAGATGATGAAAATATCGGTATTGAATTTTGGGGGCATAGTTTTATAACAGGCCCACAAGGAGAGCTACTCGCCATGGCCTGCGATAATGAAGAAGAAACCCTAGCCGTTGAATTAGATTTAGCACGCACAGAAGACATAAAACGCATTTGGCCCTACTTTAGAGACCGGCGCATTGACGCATATGATGGTTTGAATAAACGCTGGGGAAAGTAGCCTAAATTTCCTTGTTAAAATAAGACTTAGCTACAGCATAAACAATTTTTTATTGTAGCTAAGCAATATCTCAGGCGCGTTGTTTGCAAATAGTGTTTTAAATACCGCATCGTCGCTCGACAAGCCCCCAGTGTATTTGCCAAAAGCCGGCATAATCAGTAAGCTCTCGCCTAATAAAAATGACTTTCCAGTGATGCGCCGCTGATTCACCTTATAGGCTGTTTTAGGGTGGAAATGGCCTATAATTTGGCCTTTGCATGCAAGGGCTTGGATTGCAGGGTCATTCACTAAATCTTCTGGCTCGTGAGTCAGTAATATGCCATCCATATTTAAATACGACACGCTCTTACCAAGTAACATACTTGGTATCGCTGGGTCATGATTCCCTAATACCCAGGTCCACTTTGCAACCTGACTTATCATGGTGTTTAGCTTATCCACATCCTCAGCTTGAATGCGTTTATCGGCATTTATATCATGAAAGCTATCGCCTAAACACAGCACATGACTTGGCTTATAGTCGTCTAATAGGGTTTGCATGCGCGAGAGCGTTTCTTTGGTATCAAAACGAGGCACAGGATGGGCGAATTGGGTTAAGAAGCTGCCTTTTTCAAAATGTAGATCTGAAAATATCAATAGGTCGTGCTGCGGCCAGAAAAGCACGCCTCTGCCATCAACAATCATACGTGCCCCGCAAAAACGAATAGGGATGGCAAAATTGTTCAGCACCAGCGCGTGTAGGGTTTCTGCATTTATCACTTTTTATCTTCCTGACCGGCGAGGTTTGAGCCTATACTTTTTTCGTCAATGTTCACTGCGTCAGTGCTCTCTATCAATACTTTCTCTATCAAATTCATCCCCTGACAATAACTGGCGAATATCATCCATCATATTCTCGGCCTCTTGATACAGATTAGCTTGCTCTAACAACGCTTGCGTACCTGCACCCGTCACCTGTTCTGAGCGCACATCAAGCACAATAGGTATCGCCATAGGCGAGGGTTTTGACAATGCCATAAAATCATAATTGCCATCAAAGCGGATAAGTAAATCGGCGGTGCGGCTTAAATCTAAAAGTTCTCGCTCTGCATCTTCGCGCGTCACTCGCAGCAACACGTGGTCTTTGTCATATTCGCGCAAGGTATCGTAAATTAAATCGGTCGAGAAGGTCACTTGGCGCATGGTCTTTTTGGTGCTGTGATATTGTTGCTCTATTAAGCCACTCACCACCGCAACGCGCCTAAACGAACGTTTTAACATCGCCGCTTCTAACATCCAATCTTCGAGTTCATCACCTAAAATATCGGGGCTAAAAAGCTTAGGAATATGTACTTGCTCAACCTTTTTTAGCGAGCATATAGACAAACCATAATCGGTAATTGAAAAGCTCAACGGTTGTAATCCGAGCTTTTCCATGCGCCGGGTAATGAGCATGCCCAAGGTTTGATTCGCTTTACGTCCTTCAAAGGTATAAAACAAAATGTATTCAGCTTTACGAAAAGGAAACTGCTCAATTAGTACTTTATCTTGCAGAGGAATATGCGAAAAAGCCTTTTGTAAATCCAACCAATCGCGCACTTGTGCTGGCAGTTTGTGCCAATCTTCTGGGCGATTCAAAAGCAAACGCACAGCATCTGCTAAGTAAGTCGATAAGGGCATTTGTCCGCCCACATAACTCGGTATTTTAGGCTCTTTTGCTTTACCCGGTTTTGCTTCGACCATCATGTCGCGGATCCCCTCAAAGCGCAGTACTTCGCCGGCAAAATAAAAGGTGTCGCCTTTAACCAGTTGCTGCGCAAAATATTCTTCTACTTCGCCAATCACTTTACCTTGATGGGCGCGGCGCAAACGCTTTACTTTGAGTCTACCGGCTTCAACAATAGTTCCGATGTTTTGCCGATGACGCATGACCACGCGCTTTGAGGCAGGAGCATATACACCGGGGCTTTTTTCTTCTAAACGGTTATAACGTTCGTATGCTTGCAAAGCGTAACCACCATTTTGCGTAAAGTGCCACAACTGGGTAAAGGTCTGCTTATCAATACCACTGTAGGGCGGGGCATCAAGTACCTGTTGATAAATCTCTTCGATACTCGCGGGGGCACTACACAAGCAGTTTAAAATGAACTGCGGCAGTATATCTAAAGCACCTGATTGCGCGGGATCACCATCAAGCTCACCTTTTTTAATGGCGTTGATTGCGGCTAAACATTCGAGCGCTTCAAAGCGATTTCCCGGCACCAAGAGTGCTTGAGAGGGCTCATCTAGTCGGTGATTAGAACGTCCTATCCGTTGCAATAGCCGACTCACCCCCTTCGGTGCGCCCATTTGAATGACTAAATCAACATCTCCCCAATCTATTCCAAGCTCCAGTGCAGATGTTGCCACAATGGCTTTAAGTTTACCTTGCGCCATCATGTCTTCAGTTTTTTTGCGCTGATCTTTGCTTAATGAGCCATGATAAATAGCGATGGGCAACACAAGTTCGTTATGCTCCCAAATAGATTGGAAAATTAATTCAGCACTTGCCCGGGTATTAACAAATACAATGGTCGTACGAGCTTTACAAATAGCCTTGTAAACATCAGCGACTGCATATTTAGCCATATAACCACCAAAGGGCATACGGGCTTTGCTATTGAGTATTTTTACTCTCGGTTTAATGCGACTTTTTGCCTCAATTAGCGCCACAGGCTCAGAGTTTGCGCCCAACCAACTTGATAATATAGTAGGATGAGCCACGGTCGCAGACAAACCAAAACGAATAAAGCCTGGGTTTAAGAATTCAAGCCTTGCCAAAGCCAAAGCACTAAAATCGCCGCGTTTGGTGTTCGCAAAACTATGCACTTCATCGAGAATGACACATTTGAGTTTGGCAAATATTGCCGGCGCATCTGCATATGAGAGCATGAGCATTAACGATTCAGGCGTTGTAAGTAAAATATGTGGCGGGGATTTACGCTGTTTTTGCCGTTGATATGCGCTGGTATCGCCAGTGCGACTCGCCACCTCAATGTCCAAGTCTAGGTCTGCAATGGGTTGATGTAAGTTACGCTCAATGTCATAAGTAAGCGCCTTTAACGGCGAAATATAAAGGGTGTGCAAACCTATGCTTTTAGGATGCTTGCTCTCGCTTAAACGCTGTTGCAGGTCAATAATGCTTGGCAAAAAACCAGACAAAGTTTTACCCGCACCGGTGGGTGCAATTAATAAGCTCGATTGTTGGCGCGCAAAAGCGGTGAGCATTTGTTTTTGGTATGCGCGTATTTGCCAGCCTTTTTGTTCAAACCATTGTTTAAACATCTCTGGCACACGAGCACGTTTATTTGCTTGCTCAGTAATAATCCAATCCCTTTAAAAAATGCCGTTCATTGCTTATTCACTTTTCTTGTAAATCAATACACGTGTTGTAAAACATAAGTTTACCCAAACGCAATAAAACTTTGCCTGTCCTCAGCCCGTATGCACTTCAACTACGCCAAATCATTTATGCAAAGAACTATTTAATACAACGGAGCGAAATGACGCACTCACACCCAGAAAACTGGATAAAAACAGACAGCAATGGTTTGTATTGCGCCGCGCTCGACGCCTACATTGACCCGATGCAGCCAGTAAAACGTGCCATCATTACCCATGGACATGCCGACCATGCTCGCCCCGGTCATGGTGAGGTATTTGCTACCCCGCAAACGTTGCAAATCATGCAAATTCGTTACGGAGACGATTTTTGCGATAGCCCGCGTGCACTTGAATATAATCAAAGTATTGATATTAAAAAGGGTAAATTACACTTTGCCCCAGCTGGACATATTTTAGGCTCAGCGCAGGCCGTGATTGATTATGGTCAGCATCGATTAGTGCTATCAGGAGATTATAAGCGCCATCATGACCCTACATGCCAAGCCTTTGAGGTAGTGCCGTGCGATGTATTTGTAACCGAGGCTACCTTTGGTCTCCCGGTGTTTAAACATCCCTTTATTGATGATGAGATGCAAAAGCTGCTCGACTCTATAGCCTTATTTAAAGACCGTTGCCATTTGGTCGGTGTATATGCCCTTGGGAAATGTCAGCGGCTTATGCTGTCGCTCAGGGCCATCGGTTACCATAAAACAATTTACCTGCACGGTGCTCTCATCAAACTGTGTGAGTTTTATGAGAGCCAAGGAATTGCTTTAGGCGATTGGCAAGCTGTTAGCGAAATTGATGATTTTAAGAGCTTAAAAGGTGAGTTAGTACTCGCTCCACCTTCTGCTTTAAATGACCGCTGGTCGCGTAAATTACCAAATGTGATTACCGCGATGGCATCTGGCTGGATGCAAATCCGGGCGCGCTCAAAACAGCGTAAAGCTGAACTTCCCTTAATTATTAGTGACCATTGCGACTGGCCAGAGCTTATCCAAAGCATTAATGAGGTTAACCCTCAGGAAGTATGGGTAACACATGGCCGTGAGCAAGCCTTAGTGCATCAAGCACAGCAAATGGGTTACAAAGCAAAAGCACTCTCATTGGTTGGCTATGAAGAGGATGAATCTTAAACATGGAAGCGTTTGCGCAGCTGGTAGACAAACTCTATTTCACCTCCAGTAACTTAGCCAAAGCGGCGATGATTAAGGAGTACTTGGCTAGCACACCTGATCCAGACAGAGGATGGGCCGTTGCTGCTATTGCAGGTACGCTTAATTTTGAGTTTTTTAAGCGCTCCCTCATTAAGACCCTAATAGTTGAACGCGTGGACCCCCTGTTATTTGATTTGAGCTACGACTATGTTGGCGAAATGAGCGAAACAGTTTCGCACCTATGGCGACCTGTTGAGGGCGACCCGCCCTCTATAAAGAGTTTACCTACTTTGCATGAGCTTGTGACTCGTTTTTCAGAAGGCTCACGAGCCGATAATCGTAAATATCTGATAATGTTGCTCAATAGTATGACTGCGCCCCAGCGCTGGGCCTTACTTAAGCTTGGTACAAGGGGCCTGAGAATTGGTGTATCGCTCAGGTTTTTAAAAAAAGTACTGGCCGAGTATGGGCAAAGCTTTCACAAACACATACATGAGGATGGGATTCATGTAGAAGACATAGAACGCTTATGGCACGGCTTGTCCCCCCCCTACGAAGACTTATTCCATTGGCTTGAAGGTAAAGGCGACGCTCCCGATGTTAGCAACAGCGTTACCTTTCAACCCGTTATGCTTTCGCACCCTTTTGATGAAAAAGAACTAAGCGAAATAAGCGCTGATCAATGGCAGGCGGAATGGAAGTTTGACGGCATTCGAGTACAGCTAGTTGTGAGCCCTGCCGGCAAAGCTATTTTTAGTCGCACGGGCGATGATATCAGCGCTTCGTTTCCTGAGATCCTTGAAAACCTAACCCTTGAGCACATAAACGGTGTCTTCGACGGTGAATTGATTGCCCTTACCACACTCGAGCAATCGCCAAGTACAGAGAAAATAAAAGGGGTGTTACACAGTAAAAAGCTTCAAGATGGAAATCATGATACTCAGACGCAGTGGTATATTGGCTCTTTTAATCAGTTACAACAGCGGCTTAATAAGAAAAAACCTAGCAAAAAGCTTATCGCGCAGTTTCCTGCAGGTATTATTTTATATGATGTGCTGTCGCTTGAAGGCAAAGATATCCGCGAGTACACATTGCTTGAACGTGCAAATGCCTTGCGCTATTGGTTTGCCTCTCAGCCTTATTCACAGCTCTATCTTTCATTATCACTTGATTTTAACAGCAGCAAACAACTCTCGCAGTTGAGAGCCCAAGCAAGTGAATTGGAGCAATCCTACATCGAAGGTTTAATGCTCAAGCGCAAAGACTCGATATATGTATCAGGGCGACCAAAGGGCAAATGGTACAAATGGAAGCGCGATCCCTTATTGATAGATGCGGTAATGATGTATGCCCAGCGCGGGCATGGTAAGCGTTCGTCATTTTACTCCGACTACACTTTTGGTTGTTGGCAGAATGGCATATTACTTCCTGTTGGCAAAGCTTACAGCGGTTTTACCGATGCAGAGCTCAAACAGCTCGACAACTGGGTACGCAAAAATAGCATTGGCCGCTTTGGGCCGGTCAAAGAAGTCAAAAAGGCGTTGGTAATAGAGCTTGCCTTTGACTCAGTGCATGAGTCAAAACGGCATAAATCTGGACTTGCACTGCGCTTTCCGCGAGTACACCGCATTCGATGGGATAAGCCTGCAGAGGAAGCCGACATACTGGATACTTTAAAAAACTTAATAAACGCGCCTGTAATTTGAGCAATTCTGCCTTAGCTTTGCTTAGTGCTAACTCTTAGCGTATTGTAAAATAATCCAATCGTTTTCAAATAACTGACCATGTTACTTAGGCAAAAACTTAATCTGTCTATCGCACTTACCGGATTGTTCGCTGTGGTTTTAAGCTATGGCATAAGCGTGTGGGTTTTAGGTAGCTTTTTGGACAAGCGAGACTCGGCTCAAAAGCAAGCGCTAATTGTAAGCATCGAACAAGATATCCAAGTGTTTGATCGTTTGTTATTACTAATGGAAGAAAAGTGGGAAGCTGAACTTACCGAGTCTATGCCCAAATTAGCTGCTGAAATTCTTGCATTAGAATTGGAAAATACAGACTTCTCGCCAGAATTACTCAATCGCCTTAAAGAAAAATATAAGCTCTCAGATCTTCACCTTATTAATACTGATTTAATTGTATTTGTCAGTACTTTTGATGCCGAAGTAGGCCTCGACATCAATCAATATGGCGAAGAATACAGCACGAATATTAGAAGTATTCTTAACAAAGATACCTTCTTTACCCATCGGGTTTCACTATCGACCGCAACCGGTAATCTAAAAAAATATGCGTATTACAGCGCAAAAGACAGCAATATCATTGTTAACGGTGATATCGACCTGCAAGAACGCTTAGCAAAAGAACAAAGCAACCAAGTAGGCGATTACTTATTCGGTGAATATGTCGACAAACTCGTAAGTAAGTATGAGAGCATTGCCGCAGTTGATTTATTTATTTTAAGCGAAGTCGATCAATGGTCTTTATTTAATCCGGGTACTCGCATCGAAGAGAACATCGCGCGTGGATTATTCAATGGCACGTATCGCCAGCCTGACGATAGTAAGTACGTGCTAGAACACGTAGACATGCAGTCATACCGACAAGTAGGCTTTAAGGCATTTTTGCGCGTTGATTTTAATGACGACTTAGTAGAAGACACCAAATCGAACTTGCTAATTTTCTTTACGCTGATTGCTTTATTTGTTGTTTTAGTTAGCTTTTTACTAATACGCATTATCACACAAAAGGTATTTCTTGAACGCTTCTCTGATTTACTTCTACAAGTAAAAGAAAGAAGCCTTCACAATGAGGATGACATCGCTCTGGCAGGCAACGATGAATTATCTACCCTTAGCGACGAAATCAACTTAATGATGCAACGCATTAAAATTGAGGAAGATACCAACAAGTGGTTAACCGGCATCTCTCAGCAAGATAGTCTCACTGGCTTGGCAAACCGACGCCGCTTTGATGAAATGTTCGACTTTGAGTGGAACAAATGTAAACGCGCAAAAAGCGAACTGTCCATTGTGATGATTGACGTGGATTTTTTCAAAGCTTACAACGACTCATATGGGCATATTCAAGGTGACAAATGCCTACGAGATGTTGCACAGACGCTTTCGGCGGTGCTCGCTCGGGGCAGCGACTTTTTGGCTCGTTTCGGTGGCGAGGAGTTTGTATGTGTGCTGCCCGATACTAATCAGGAGCAAGCCAAAGCTATTTGTGAGAAAATGCGCGCGAGTGTAGAGGCGCTGAAAATTACTCATGAGCACTCAGATGTCAGTCAATATATCACTATTAGTCTGGGCGCACTTAGCGTTTGTGGAAACGTTAATATTCGCGCTGAGCAAATACTCGAGCGCGTCGACCAACTACTTTATGTCTCTAAAAAAGCAGGGCGTAATCGCGTTAGCCAAGACACCCTAATATAGCAACACCACTATCAGCTTATATATTTACGCTTTTGCAGATGGGCGGCTGCTGACTTGCTCGTACCATCGTTGTAAATTGCTATGCTTGTCTTGCAGTTTTATTTGCACCACGCGGGCAAAGTCGATAGCACATAAAGCCGTGATATCGGCAATTGAAAAACTATCCCCTGCAATATACTCGTTCTCGCCAAGCCTTGCTTCAAGTACATTTAAATATTTAGCCGCGTTAATACCAGACTCTTTACCAAATTCAGGTACTGGGGTCATACGATCTTTAAAATAGCCCGTGCTATGTTGAAAGCACATTCCAATTTGCATGAATAAACATAACTCCACCTGACGCTGCCACATCATAATTTGACCTTTTTCTAAGGCACTTTTTCCGAACAAGTACGGCTCAGGTTGTAAGGCCTCAAAGTAAGCACAAATGGCATCGCTTTCGCCAATACAGACACCGTCGTCTAACTCCAAAATTGGCACTTTACCAATTGGGTTTTTAGCACGCATCTGCGGCGATAAATTCTCACCCCCTTGGATGTCGACTTGTACGTATTCCATATCAATGCCCTTTTCGGCTAAGAACATGCGCACTCTTCTGGGAGTTGGTGCGGTTTTGGTGTCGTAAATTTTCATTGGGAGCTACCTTTCTTATCGCGTTTCGCTATTTTTATTAAGTGATATGCTACTCGCAAGTGGCTATACTAAATTTTGTCTAACTTGCGATAAATTTGTACGTAATTCACCGCTAAACTATTACATAAATTCCACTGTTTAGTGAATAAATTGTATTTCATGCCCTTTTCTTCAATTAATTGCAGTCGATTAATCGAAGCCCAACTATTTAGCTCTAAGGGCTTAATAAACATATGCCAATTGTGCGTGCCAATAGGCAGATAACGCATGATATATTCAGCGCCCACGATGCCCACTAAGTAAGACTTTAATGTACGGTTTAAGGTTGCCATCACCAAACATCCACCGTCTTTAGTTAACTGGCTACATTCGCGTACAAGCTCTTTGGGTAAAGGTACATGTTCAACAACTTCGGCATTAATCACAACGTCGTATTGGCGCCCCTCTTTCACCACATGCTCAGCAAGCATATGACGATACTCAATATCTAGCTTACTTTTTAAAGCATGGCGCTTAGCGACTTGGACACTAACTTCGCTTGCATCAATACCGCATACATTTGCACCGACTTTTGCTAGCGCTTCGCTCACTAAGCCACCACCACTGCCTACATCTAGTACATCGAGGCCTTTTAAACAGTCGATTGAATGATGATTTCGCCCAAAATGTCTAGCTATGTGTTCAATGAAATATTCTGTACGAGCTTGATTAAACACTAATGCGGTTTTGTATTTACCGTTTGGATCCCACCAACTTTCTGCGAGCTCATCGAACCTGGCAATTTGTGCTGCAGAAATATTTTCATTTTCTTTTGTCACTGAACTAAGCTGACTTTTATCTAACATCGTATACCCCACAATAAGCAATCAAAAAGGATGAACATGGCTAACGAAAAAAATGTCTTAGGTGGTCCGCTGAAACTCTGCTGTGGCAACACCGGTTTTACGCGCGAGGGCTTTTGTTATGTGCCCAATAGCGACTTTGGCAACCACAGCGTATGTGCAGTAATGACCGACGCTTTTTTAGAATACTCTAAAGCGCAAGGCAACGACCTAATCTCACCCAACCCCATGTATGATTTTAAAGGGCTTAAAGACGGTGACCGCTGGTGCTTATGCGCGATCCGCTGGTATCAAGCTACGGCTGTTAACCTAGCACCGCCCGTCATATTGGATGCGACCAATGTAAAGTCTCTCGAAATTATCCCGTTAGAAACCTTACAGGCTCATGCATACAAGGTCTAATTAGGCGTTTTGGCGTTTTGCTGCTCCCAGTCTTTTACCATTTGAGCGCGCAAAGCGTCTATTTTGTCTTTGTTTTGTGATACCCACCATTGCTCCATTATGCGCACATTTCGTAAACTTGCCTTAAACCAAATATCTACAAGGTCGCCCAATATTGGAACAAAGCCTAAAAACACATCTATTAAGCAGTTGCGTAACATCTTGCTGATTAGGGCCTTTGGTACACCTAAACGCTTGGCATAATGCACAATTTTAAGTGCCGCTAACAACATAATGGTGTCGCCAATCACAGGAATAAGACCAACCAAAAAATCCAAACCAAATTTTATATTAATGATGGGAATGCGCACAGAGCTGTCGAGCAAGTTGGCAAGCGACTGCGCCTTAAGCAACTCGTCGGGTGCGCGAAAATTTTGCGCCCCGCTCTTACTCATCTCATTCACTTTTGTGACCCCATGGCCTTGGCAAGTTGGTCTCGCTGCTGATAGTTATCGCCCACTTGCCAGCCTTGTATGTTTTGTTCTAGCAAATTAAACAGCATATCCAAATGCGCATCATCACTATTTAAACAAGCAATGTATTCGTAGCGCTCACCGCCTGCTTCCATAAAATACTCACGGTTTTCTTCACCAATTTCTTCTATGGTCTCTAAGCAATCTGAAGAAAATCCAGGACACACAACTTGCAAGGATTTTACACCTTTTGCTGGCATACCTTTTAGCGTTTCATCGGTGTAAGGACGCAGCCATTCTTCACGCCCAAAACGCGACTGAAAAGTTGTCATATATTCCTCGCCGCTCATACCTAGCGCTTCAGCGATTAAGCGTGAGGTTTTGTGACACTCGCAGTGATAAGGGTCGCCATTAGTTAGGTAGCGTTTTGGTATTCCATGATAGGAAAATACTAATTTGTCGGTGCGGCCATGTTTTTCCCAGTGCGCTTTGATTTTATCTGCCATGCAGCGAATGTATTCTGGATTGTCATGATAATGGCTGACAAAACGTACATCGGGTAACCAACGACGTTTAGTAAAATCTTCAGCTAAGGCATCAAAAGTTGAACCACTTGTTGATGCGCAATATTGCGGATATAGCGGTAGCACAACGATTTTACGAGCACCTTGGGCAAGTAATTTTTCAGTCGCGTTTGATACCGAAGGTTCACCATACCGCATAGCATACTCTACGACGACATCGTCACCATATTTTTGTTGAAAGCGTTCAGCTAAGCCCTTTGCTTGATGCTTGGTATGGGTTAAAAGTGGCGACCCCTCTTGTGTCCACACAGTCTTGTAAGCCTCAGCTGAGCGCTTAGGGCGGATGTTTAAGATAATACCGTTGAGGATGAACCACCAAATTAACTTAGGCACCTCGACCACACGCGGGTCAGATAAAAACTGTTTCAAATAGGGCTTTAAAGCTTGTTTTGTGGGTGCCTCTGGCGTGCCGAGGTTACTGATGAGCACACCTATTTTATCGGCTTGCGCATGGCTAAAATTTTCTTGTGAGCGGTACTTCATAGAATATCAATAATCACTTTAACAATTTACATGAACATACGTATTGGAATTGGCTTTAGACTTATCTAAAGCCAATTTGTCGTAAATTGCAGGCAAATATGAAAGGCATTGGCCTTATGGTAGTGGACTATAATAGGTCGCGGCGCCTGGCCCAACAGGTAAGCCGAATAAGAATACCCATGCATAAAATAGGATAGTCCAGCCGACAATAAAGGTCAGGGTGTAAGGCAACATGGTGGCGATGAGCGTTCCCATACCAATGTCTTTTTTATAGCGTGCAGCAATCGCTAATATCAAACCGAAGTAACTCATCATTGGCGAAATTACATTTGTCACCGAGTCTCCGATTCTATAGGCGGTTTGAATTAACTCTGGGGAATAACCGATAAGCATAAGCATAGGCACGAATATCGGAGCAGTTACTGCCCATTGCGCAGAAGCGCTGCCAAGAGACAAGTTGACGATACCGCACATCAAAATGAAAAGCATAAACACTTCTGGGCCGTCAAAACCAGTCGCCTGCAAAAACGCAGCGCCTTTAACCGCTAATACCGTACCTAGATTCGTCCATTTGAAAAATGCAACAAACTGCGCGGCAAAAAAGACCAAAGTAATATACAGACCCATTGAACTCATGCTTTTAGCCATTGCATCAATGATATCTCTGTCGTTTTTCATTGTGCCGGCCATTCTACCGTACACAAAACCGGGGATTGCAAAGGTGACAAAAATAAACGCAACGATGCCTTTTAAGAAAGGCGAACCGGCAACCTCTCCAGTGTCAGGGTTACGCAAAATACCATCTGCTGGCACTATTGTTAGCGCTAGTACCCCACAAACCAATACAAAAGATAAGCCGGCCCACTTCATAGCCGTGATCTCTTGTCTAGTAGGAGCATCCATGTCTTGTTTACCTAGATCAATAGAGGCATCTGAGGGGTTATAAACGCCAAGTCTTGGCTCAACAATTTTTTCGGTAACAATTGCGCCCATAATGGCCACAACAAAGGTACTGATGAACATAAAGTACCAGTTCACTTCCGGACCGACAATATACTCAGGGTCTATCATACGACTAGCATCTTGGGTGATCCCAGCTAACAATGGGTCTACGGTCCCTAACAACAAGTTTGCGCTGTATCCCGCTGATACACCCGCAAAAGCTGCAGCTAGGCCAGCAAGTGGATGCCTACCTAATGAGTGGAAAATCATCGCGGCAAGAGGGATGAGGACCACATAACCAAGTTCTGAGGCAGTATTGGAGACAATACCCGCAAATACAATCACCACAGTAACAACTTGTTTAGATGCATTCATTACCATGGCACGCATAACGGTACTTAACAAACCTGAGTGCTCTGCAACTGACACACCTAATAACGCAACCAATACGGTGCCCAATGGCGCAAAGCCGGTAAAGTTAGTTACTAAACCGGTGACAATACGCTGTAAGCCTTCCGCATTTAAAAGGGAGATAACCTCGATAACGCCATCGGCCTCACGTCCTTTTGAACCGAGAGGACGGGGATCTAGAACGCTCACATCGAAATAACCTAACACCCCACTTAAGAAAACGATAAATAAAGCCAAAGAGGCAAATAATGTGACTGGGTGAGGAAGTAAATTACCTAACCATTCAACGCCCGCCAGAAAGCGCGAAAACCAACCGCTGTTGGCAACATCGTTTGAAGAGGCGGAGGATTGTGGGGTCTTAGACGACAAAACAGAATCTCTTTATTGTTGTTATTATTTTGTAAATTATACCTAATTTACCGCATCTTTTCATTCTTAATTACGCGCAACAAGGCAATGACTGTCTTTTAGGGAATAAAAAAAGCTGCTCAAAAGAGCAGCTTTCGCCAACTTCACCAAGACTTAGTCTCGGGCACCTGATTGATTATTCAAATAACGGAAGAAATCGCTATCTGGCTCAACCACAATGACGTCTTGCTTATTATTAAAGCTTGATCGGTACGCATCCATACTACGCAGGAAACTATAAAACTCTGGGTCTTTGGAATAAGTCTGTGCATAGATTTGGGCCGCTTGTGCATCACCTTCACCTCGCAACTGCCTAGCATTACGCTCTGCGTCTGCAAGCATTACGGTTACCTTTGCATCAACGTTAGCACGAATGATTTCAGCTTGTTCCTGACCTTCTGAGCGATACTCTCTTGCTGCTGCCGCACGTTCCGCTCTCATTCTCTCGAATATAGAGTTACTTATCTCTTGAGGTAGGTTAATTTGCTTAACACGAACATCAATTATCTCTACACCCAACTCGTTTGAGCTGCTCGACGCCTGAATCATCGCTTGATCCATCAATTCACTTCGCTCGCCTGACACAATCTGTTGAATCGTTCTGGTACCAAACTCTGAACGTAAGCCATTGTTCACTTTTTGCTTGAGTAGAATCTCTGCTTGGTCTGTATTGCCACCTGTAGACAACCAATAACGACCAAAATCTTGGATTCTCCACTTTACATATGAGTCAACAATCAAATCTTCTTTTTCGACGGTTACGAATCTGTCTGGGCGTTCATCAATAGTTTGAATACGCGCGTCTAAACTCTGCACTTTATCGAAAAAGGGGATTTTAAGGTGCACGCCGGGGTCATAGACTTTGGTGCTTCCGTCGGCATTCTGCCCTACTTTACCAAAGGTAATAACAATGGCACGCGTACCTTCAGATACCACAAATATTGAGCTAAAGCCTAAAATGGCAAGTACAACAACTAAAATCGCAAGTAAATTTTTCATCTAGTTTCTCCCCTGCCGACCAGAACTGTCGCGCGAACTGTTATTTAATACAGGCGCCATAGTGCTGTTGTTAACACTGTCTCGAATTTCTTCAAAACTCGTTGAATTACGGTTAATGGTTTGACGAGACGTGTCTCTTTGCTCCATTATTTTATCTAGAGGCAAGTACATAATGTTGCCGCCACCTTCGGTATCCACCATGATTTTGCTGGTATTAACAAACACACTTTCTAGCGTCTCAAGATAAATACGCTGGCGTGTTACCTCTGGCGCAGCTACGTACTGAGGTAGTAACTCTTCAAATCGAGCCACTTCACCTTGCGCTTCTAGCACCGAACGCTCTTTGTAAGCTTGCGCTTCTTCATTCATTCGATTAACTCGACCACGAGCCTCTGGCTCGATAGCACGTTGATACGCCTCGGCTTCGCGAATGAATCGCTGTTCATCCTCTTGCGCGGCAATTGCATCATCAAATGCTGCACGCACCTGCTCAGGAGGGCGAGCGTTAGTAAAGTTCAAATCAATAATATCTACGCCCATATTGTAAGGTGTGATAATGCTTTGTAACTCTTCTAATACTTCTTGGCGTGCCACTTCGCGACCTTCGGTAAGCACTTCGTCCATACGTGAGTGCCCCACTACATAACGAATTGCGCTGTCAAAGGCCTGACTTAGACTTTGCTCAGGATTAACAACCGCAAACACCCATTGCTCAGGGTCAAATACGCGATACTGTACTTCCATCTCAACGCTCACCATGTTTTCGTCTTCGGTAAGCATAGAGCCTGAAGAAGATTGGTTACGAATTGATTGGACGTTCACCGGAATAACAGAATCAATAAAGGTTAGTTTCCACTGTAGACCCGGTTGGGCAAGAGTGTGAAACTCACCAAAACGCAATACCACGCCGCGCTCTGCTTCTTTAATAGTATAAAAGCCACTAAGGACATAGACTACAACAGCTAGTATCACAACAATACCAATGCTCTTGCCGGTAAAATTAGGACCGGAGCCGCCGCCTGAACCACCGCCGCCTTTGCCAAACTTACCAAAGAGGTTTTTTAAAACATCATCTAAATCGGGGGGACCTTGGTCTTTGTTTCCACGATTTTTCCACGGGTCGTTTTTGTTATCGTTACCACCCGGCTCATTCCAAGCCATACTCATACTCCGAAATTACAGAATCTAGTTAATATACTAGTTCTTGCTACGAATAGATTTACCCTGAAGTAAATATAGTTGTAAACGCTGTCACTAAGGTTGTTTTAGTGAACCACAAACTCGCTTAACTTGTGCTCTACTTTTTTATCAATGCGATGCCAATCGGCGGTCAACATAGTGATATCTACCACCCAATCGCCCTGTTCTGAATAACTTTGCTCGGTAATGCAGTTAAGTTCATACAACATTCCGCGCAAGCGTCCTTCATTCGGGGGAATACGTAAGGTATGCGTCACCATCGACTTCCTTAAACACTCAGTGAGGGCTTTTTTCAATAAATCAATGCCCAATCCCTGTTGTGCCGACACCCAAACTCTTATCGGACGACCTTCTTGGTCCCGATCAATCTTAGCTTCGACGTTCTCAAGCCTATCAATTTTATTGCATATAATTAACTGAGGGACTTCGTTTGCTTCAATCTCTGCCAATACCTCGTTCACTTGATCCATGTTTTCGCGATACTGCGCATCGGAATAGTCCACAACATGCAGGAGCAAATCGGCTTCTTGGGTTTCTTGTAATGTCGCTTTAAATGCCGCAACCAAGTCGTGGGGCAAATGACGAATAAATCCAACAGTGTCTGCTAAAATAGCAGAGCCGACTTCATCTAGTTCGACCTTTCGTAAGGTCGGGTCGAGTGTGGCAAACAGTTGGTCGGCTGCATATACACCAGCTTCGGTAATTGTGTTAAACAAGGTTGATTTGCCGGCATTGGTGTAACCCACTAAAGATACCGTTGGAATTTCGGCGCGCTTTCGTGAACGACGACCTTGTTCGCGTTGTTTTTGAACTCTGGCCAAGCGCTTTAAAATCGCTTTAATGCGGCCTCGCAACAAACGCCTGTCAGTCTCAAGCTGTGTTTCACCTGGCCCCCTTAAACCAATTCCGCCTTTTTGTCTTTCTAGGTGAGTCCAGCCTCGAATCAATCGAGTGGATATATGTTTAAGCTGCGCAAGCTCAACTTGCAGTTTCCCTTCATGCGTACGTGCTCTTTGCGCAAAAATATCGAGAATTAAACTGGTACGGTCGAGCACTCTGCATTTAATTAGTGACTCTAAGTTACGTTCTTGTGAGGGTGATAATGAGTGATTGAAGATAACAACATCTGCTTGCAGGCTTTTAACAGTTTCCGCAATCTCTTCAGCTTTGCCCGACCCAATAAAATATTTAGCCGATGGCGCATTACGAGATGCAGTAACAATGCCAGCTTGGTTTACACCAGCCGATGCCACCAACATTTGCAGTTCTTGTAAGTCTTCTTTGTTTTGCTCGTCTGAAAAATCTATATGAACTAATACGGCGTTTTCACCGGCTTCAAAGCGATCAAACAAAAAAATACTCCAAAATTAGTCTTGTGAATCGTCGCTGTGATTAGTCGGCATAGTAAATGCGCGAGAAGGCACAACGGTAGAAATTGCGTGCTTATAGACCATTTGGCTGACGGTGTTCTTTAGCAAAACAACGAATTGGTCGAAGGACTCAACTTGTCCTTGCAATTTGATGCCGTTCACTAAGTAGATAGAAACCGGAATACGTTCCTTTCTTAGTGCATTTAAAAACGGGTCTTGTAAAGATTGACCTTTAGCCATTAGACATCCTTAATTATTATTATGATTAATGCATTACCCATATCTGGTCGCCCAGTGTACAACAAAATTTAGGGGAGTAACACATACTTTTAACCGACTTTGCGTATTATTCTTTGTAACGAATCTGACTGATTTATATCAAGAAAAGTCGTATTTTCCCAGCCTCGTAGCCACGTAATTTGACGCTTTGCGAGTTGTCTTGTCGCTACGATACCTTTTTCAATCATTACGCTCTTGTCGTATTCGCCCGCCAGATACTCTAACACTTGTCTGTATCCTACGCTACGCATAGATGGCAAGTCTGGATTTAACGAGTACTGATTTTTTAACGTTTTGACCTCATCGATGAGCCCATTAGCAATCATTTTATGAAAACGCAGGGCAATCCTTGCGTGTAGTTCGGAGCGGTTTTCCGGAACTAAGGCAAAATTATGAAATGCATAAGGTAATGCGGGTTTTTTCTCCTGCTGCCAAAGTGATAATGCTTTACCGGTGCTCAAATAAACTTCCATCGCTCGGGTTAAACGCTGAGGATCATTCGGATGAATTTTCAAGGCACTGGCGGCATCTACTTGCTTAAGCTGCTGATGCACATAGTGCAAACCATGTTCTGATATCAGCGCTTGGACTTTTTCTCTGGCATCTGTATTAGCACTTGGAATATCAGATAAGCCCCGATGCAGAGCGTTAAAGTACATCATAGTACCCCCCGCTAAAATCGGTACTTTGTTGCGTTGTAGTATGTCATCGATACAAGCAACCGCATCCTCTCTAAACTGCGCAACAGAGTAGCTTTGTTCTGGCGTACAAATATCTATGAGATGATGTTCAACACCTTGCATCTCTATGCTGTCAGGCTTAGCCGTCCCAATATTCATATCTTTATAGATAAGAGCGGAGTCGACACTTATCACTTCTCCATTAATCGCTTTCGCTAAATCTACCGCTAGAGCAGTTTTACCTGTAGCGGTTGCGCCCATAATACAAATGACCGCATTAGAAAGAGGAGTCATATCATTGTTACTACTCATACACTAAGTGTCCCTGACATTCGAAATGACATACTCCAATTGGTCAAATGATGAAATACAATGGCGTAATGATTAATTGTCATGAGACATTAGACCTAACAGTGCATCGTGTGAAATAGGCTTGCCGTGTTGTTTTAGGAAAATATTGAAAGCGCTTTCCACTTCGCTATTTTGCGGCTGGGTATCGGCTGGGCTTGCGGCGCTATCATGCTGACTGTAAAAAACACTATTAAATGCTTGTTCTAGCACTGCGACCGATGGCCACGCTAAATCTAAGTAGATTTGGCTAATTAATTCAAGACATTGTTCAGTAGACTCTGGGCTTTGTTCACCTTGGAGTATTTTTGCATACATGTGCGCCCAAGGAAGCGCCCTAAGTGCACTAGGCACTTGCTTTAAAACGCATTTATGCTGATGTGTATCGATAACACAGCCAATATTTTGCAAAAGCTCAATGGTCGCATGAGCTGACACGTCATTATTCGATGCGTCGTCTACCAATACCGATACTGGCATTAATAAGGGCTGACTTGTATGGCCATTATTCAACATGCGTTTAAAGTGGTGAGCAAAAACTGAAACGACAGGTAGCGCAATCAAGTGATTAATTTGCTCCACAAAAAAATATTTACCGACTATCACTTTGCGAACAGCTTCAACCTCATCAAACGCAGTGCTCATCAGGTTTTGATACTGATGGCCAGCCTCTGTAATATTAGGGCTTAGATTTGGTCGATATGCACCGCCAGAGCTTTTTGTGCTCGCCGCCGAACTTGTCGATTGACGCCTTGCTTCCCCACTACTTAAATAAGCCGACGAATTGTTGTGTTGGTTCTCACTTAGGTTCCCGCCAGCCTCCTCTAAAGGACGAATATAATCATGGCTGGGTATCGGCGATGGTGCAGATACCGGTGAGTGAGCTTGCGCTGTCACCAGGGCCTGACTAATGGCCTGAAAAATCACATCATGTACCTGCCGCGACTGATGAAAACGCACCTCATGTTTCGCTGGATGCACGTTAATATCCATATCCTGTGCAGGTAATGTCAAAAACAAAATATAGGCAGGGAACTGATTATCGGGCAGCATTCCCTCGTATGCTTGACGAAGCGCATGAAGGACCAATTTGTCACGTATCATACGCTGATTTACAAATATATATTGTTGGTCGTTAGTCGGCCATCCTTCGCCCATTTTTGAGCACCATCCCGACAAATGAGTATTCTCATGCCGATAATCTAGCGCGGTAGTCCGTGCAATAAATGCTTGACCGCATACCGAGGCAACGCGTTGTTCTAATTTGCCAGCATTGTATTTAAATATAAGTTTGCCATTATGCTTGAGCAAAAACGCAACCTTAGGGTGTGACAACGCTATGCGTTTAATGATTTGCTCAATATGTTGAAATTCGGTTTTTTGAGCGCGTAGGAATTTACGGCGAGCGGGCGTATTAAAAAACAAATCTAGCACTTCAATTGATGTGCCAAAAGGATGGGCTGCGGGGGTGATATTCACATCCATGTCCATACCTTGCGTGTTGGCTTGCCATGCCTCACTTTGACTCTCAGGCCGAGATGTTAAACTAAGGCGACTTACCGAGCTAATACTCGCTAAAGCCTCTCCGCGAAAACCCATACTGCTAATCGATTCTAAGTCGTCGATATTTCGAATTTTACTCGTTGCATGGCGGCTTAAGGCTAAGCTCAACTCATCTTTTACGATACCTTTACCGGTATCTCGAATGAGAATACGTTTATGACCCCCTTGGTCTATTTCAACATGAATGCTATCAGCCCCCGCATCGATGCTGTTTTCGAGCAATTCTTTGACGACAGATGCAGGCCTTTCGACGACCTCTCCTGCCGCAATTTGGTTCGCCAGCTGAGCCGGTAAAAGCTGTATCTGTGTATTCGTATTTTTCGTTTGCGCCATATTATGAACTAGGGATTGTTAACACTTGCCCAATACGCACAAGGTCAGAAGACAGGTTGTTTTCGGATTTAAGACGAGTAACGGTAACGCCGTAACGTTGGGCCAGCAGCGACAAAGATTCTCCGCTTGCTACCCGGTGTTGCTGCGGCGCATTTTGCTTCCATTGCGCCCACAAGGTGCCATCCGGAGGCGTTTTCTTAAAGAAGGCCTTTATAGAGGTAAACATCGCTTCTGCCAAGCGCTCTCTGTGGGCTTTCCAGTTTAAGTTTTTCTCTTCCTGAGGATTAGAAATGAAACCAACTTCAACCAAAATAGACGGTGTTTCAGGGGCGGTTAACACAGCAAAACTGGCACTTTGCGGCGCTTTTTTGTGCATTTTGGTGACCTGCTTCATCTCACCAATCATACCGTTACTCAACTCATAACTACTGGCTCTGAATAAGTCCATCGACATGTTCAAAATAGTTTCGGCAAAGTAGCGCTCTGTGTCTCTATCTTCGATCACATCCGCCGCAGCACCAAGTAACTCAGAACTCCTCTCGGTTTGCTCCAATAGCCTACCAAGCTCACTGTCGGCACGGCCTTTAGACAATACCCATACCGACCCGCCTCTTGGTTGCGGTGTACTAAAAGCATCCGCATGAATGGAGATGAGTAAATCGGCATTCGCCTTGGCGGCTACTCGTGGACGATCATTTGGTGAAATATAGTAATCGCCTGAACGAGTCATCACCGCTCGCATACCAGGTTCATTGTTAATTCGTGACTCAAGCATTTTTGCAATACTCAAGGTAATACGTTTTTCGTAAGTGCCCGCCGGACCAATGGAGCCAGGATCAACACCGCCGTGGCCGGCATCTACCACGACTATTATGTCTTTGTCGCGGTTAGGAGCTGCACTATTAACGATGGTATTGACGGTTTGCGGATTAGGGTCAATCAATTCAACCACTAAACGATGTCCTGCGCTTGATGAGGCAGGCAGAGTGTAAAGCGTTGAATTGAGCTTTTTACTCATTTCAATCACCAGGCGCGTGTCATTTTTACTTTTAGGTGTGGAATGACGGACCTTTTTAACTGCACTGGCACCAAAAGCTAAATTATCAAAGGAGAAATCATTGGAGACACCGACTAAATCTATAACTAATCGATTTGGATTGTTTAGCGAAAAATAGGTAAATGAAGGCTCTTCATTAAACTCTAACACCAAGCGCGAAGTGTCATCAGCCTGCGAGAAACGGCTCGCTTGAAAGGTGTTATCAGAAAACGCAAAGGGCACAACGGACAATGCCAACAACAGACACATGAAAAATCGCAAGGGATTGTTCGTGTAAGAATTCATGCTTCGCTTTTAAACTCCATCTAACTTCATACGCTCTAAGCACTGCACCGCTCGTTGCGAATGCGCCTCTAATATAAAGCCTCTACCTTCATTTTCATAGTGGATCTTAATTAAAAGGTCGGCGCTAGGCAGCATACCAAAGCCTTTTTCTGGCCATTCAATTAGACATAAGCTTTGGACGTTAAAGTAATCCCTAATCCCCATGAACTCAAGTTCTTCAGGGTCTTGCAAGCGATACAAGTCAAAATGAAAGATATCGACACCGTTAATGCTATACGGCTCAACTAAAGTGTAGGTTGGGCTTTTGACACTTCCTACGTGCCCTAATGCCTGCAAAAACATGCGACTAAAAGTTGTTTTACCCGCGCCTAAATCGCCTTCCAAATATATAACTACTCCCCCTAATTGTTCAGCTAATAGCGCATTTGCAAATGCGCTTGCTAGATTCTGAGTACTCGACTCAAGGAGACATTTTTTTTGTATTGGCGCGATTAACGGCGTTTTCACTTGGTTTTCTGTACTGCTCATTCGTTAATTAATTCTCTTACAGTTGTAAATAGGTCACTGGCTAATAAGCCTCGCTGTCCGAAGCGCTCTGCAACAATATCACCGGCTTTAGCGTGCAAGGATACACCAAACTGACATGCCATATCGGTACTCAAACCTTGTGCAATTAATGCACCTAATATACCAGTTAGCACATCGCCCATCCCCGCAGTTGCCATGCCAGGGTTACCATGACGACATACCCATGAGTGTTGCTGATTATCGACAATACTACCGGCCCCTTTCAACACGCAGGTTGCAGCATAACGCTGTGCACACTGCCTCGCGGAGTTAAACCGATTTGCTTCAATTTCCTCAATCGATACATTCAGCAAACGCGAAGCCTCTCCAGAATGAGGTGTCATAATACAATCTGGCAATGCAACAAAACTAGTATTTACCGCTTTTAAATTCAGCGCATCCGCATCAATAACAATCGGTTTCGGGTGCTGCTGACAATACTCCATCACCTTATCAAAAATGTCTTTAGCCCACTCATCGGTACCCAAACCTGGTCCTAATACCACTGAATCAGCCCACTCGAGTGCATTTTCTAGACCTTCACTGATGACCATAAGTTCCGGCCTACCGGCACAGACTTGAATTTTTGAATCTACATGAGCATACACTTTTACCAAACCAGCGCCAGTTCGCAGCGCTGCCTCAGAAGCCATACGAATTGCCCCTGACATACCCGCATTACCGCCTATACATAATAAACGACCATGATTGCCTTTATGGGAATTTAAAGGGCGCGGGGCCAAGCCTGTAAAATGTTTAATGTCTAAGGCACTAGCATCGCTCCGAGCAAGCTTGGCAAACGCTTTGCCAATGCCGAGTTCTTCAAATTTAAGTTGCCCACAAAACTGCTTCCCCAAGCCTGTGGTTAAGCCTAACTTAATGCCCACGAAGGTTACTGTGAGGTCGGCTTGGATGGTGTAACCTAGGGATTCTCCGGTATCACCACACAAACCGCTAGGTACATCGATGCTCACAACTGGCAATTGCGATTGATTGACTGCTTCAATAACACTGGCCAGTTCAGCTCTGACCAAACCATTAACTCCGGTGCCAAGTAGGCCATCAATGACAATTTCTGCCTTTTGTAGCTGTGACTCTGAAAATTGCTCAACGGGTTTACCACTTTGCTCTAACCACATTGCCTTGGCTTTCGCTGCATCCCCTGATAACTGGCGCTCAGGCTCAACTGCACTAACGGTCACATTCTTACCCGCTTTTAAGGCACTTAATGCAGCAATAAAGGCATCTCCTGCATTGTTACCCACTCCTGCTAGCACCAAATAGTTGTCAATATTTGGCACCAATAAAACAGAATGCTGATATACCGCTTCGCCAGCTCTTTGCATAAGCGTGAACATATCGAGCCCCATCGCCATTGCAGCCTCTTGTTCATGCTGCCTAACTTGGTCTGCCCGATACAGTTTTTGTGTTAAACTCGGCGTAGTATTTTTTTTCAACATCAGTTTGGGTCCTTTGGTGCAATCAATTGATTTTCAGCTCTTAGCAAACCATATCAAGGCTTGGGGGGAATCACTAGGATTTCAGGAGCTTGGTATAGCTGATGTTGACCTATCTCAACATCATCAGGCTTTACTTGATTGGATCTCACAAGGATACCACGGCAAGATGTCGTTTTTTGAGAGAAATCTTGAAAAACGCATGCACCCCGATGCGCTTGTACCCGGTACGCTTAGGATTATTAGCGTCAGAATGAACTATTTGCCTGAAGGTGCAGCATTTGCAACGACCTTGGAGCAAAACGACAAAGCCTACATTAGCCGCTATGCGTTGGGGCGTGATTATCATAAATTGATGCGTAAACGCTTAAAAAAGCTAGCGGAGAAAATAAAAGCACACTGCGAAGATTTTGAATACCGTCCCTTTGTTGATTCGGCTCCGGTATTGGAGCATGCCATTGCCGAAAAAGCTGGAATCGGGTGGACTGGTAAGCACTCACTTACCTTAAATAAACAAGACGGTTCATGGTTCTTTTTAGGCGAACTTTTTGTCAATATTCCGCTACCTGTTGATAAACCAATAAAAGCTGAGTGCGGTAGCTGCAATGCCTGTATTTCTATTTGCCCCACGCAAGCGATTGTGGCGCCTTACAAGGTAGACGCAAAACGCTGTATTTCCTACTTAACCATTGAACATGAAGGGCCCATTGCAGAGGAGTTTCGTAGCGCAATGGGAAATCGGATTTATGGCTGTGATGACTGTCAACTAGTGTGCCCGTATAACCGCGAGACGAGCACAACCCCTGAAGCAGACTTCGCCCCGCGAGCACAATTTTTAAATGCAGATTTACTTGAGTTATTTATGTGGACAGAAACGCAGTTTCTAACATATACCGAGGGTAGTCCTATACGTAGAATTGGTATTTCAAAATGGCGTCGTAATATTTCCATCGCTTTAGGCAATGCAGCTTACGATCCTAATATTGTTAATGCCCTAGAACAAGCGATTACACAAAGCGAAGACGTAACGTTGCTAGAGCATTATGGATGGGCTTTGCAACAACAAATCAGCAAGTCTGAATCCGCTTTTATGGCTAGTGGCAAGAACGACGATCAAACAGCGTCTGCAGAGTCAAAAGCCACATCAAAACGCATACCTGCTACAGATATAACGCGTCAACAAGCGCGATTAGTTAGACTCGTGAAAAAAGGCTTACCCCGAGACGCCTAGTTTGCGCTAGAGCTCGAGATATAGTTGCTTTGCCTGAATGCGTTTGTGCAACAAGCAAACGCAGCACACAAATAATATTACAAATGATATTGCTTTGATAAGTTATGAACTGCTTCAACAAAATGCCCAGCATTTTCTGGCGGTACATCGAGGTGAATACCATGTCCTAAGTTAAACACATGCCCCTCGCCTTTGCCAAAACCGGCTAAAATATCACTAACTTCTTGCTCTATCCGTTCTTTCGGCGCATACAACACTGAAGGGTCCATGTTCCCTTGTAAAGCAACTTTGTCACCGACTCGCGCTTTCGCATCTGCAATGTCTATGGTCCAGTCTAAACCTAGCGCGTCACACCCTGTAGCCGCTATCGCCTCTAACCACTGGCCACCATTTTTAGTAAACAAGGTCACAGGGATACGCTGACCTTCGTACTCTCTTGTCAGACCCGCTACTATTTTTTCCATATATTGTAGTGAAAATAGTCGGTAATCGCGTGGTGACAATACTCCGCCCCATGTATCAAATACCATTACCGATTGCGCGCCCGCAGCAATTTGCGCATTGAGATACAGAATAACAGCGTCGGCTAGTTTATCTAACAATAGGTGCAAGCTTTTAGGGTCAGTAAAGGCCATCTTTTTAATTTTTGTAAAAGCTTTACTCGAACCGCCTTCTACCATGTAGGTAGCCAAAGTCCATGGACTCCCAGAAAAACCAATTAGTGGTACTTCGCCTTTCAAGTTCTTACGAATTGTGCGTACTGCATCCATTACATAGCCTAAGCCAAGCTCTGGGTCGGGAATGGGCAGCTTTTCAACATCGCTGTGCGACATAATGGGTTTTTTAAACTTAGGGCCCTCGCCAGTTTCAAAGTAAAGCCCTAAGCCCATTGCATCGGGGATGGTTAAAATGTCTGAAAACAAAATCGCCGCATCTAACTTGTATCGACGCAAGGGCTGCAAGGTGACTTCACAAGCCAGTTCGGGGTTGGTACATACCGCCATAAAATCACCAGCTTCGCGTCGCACTTCTTTATATTCTGGTAAGTAACGACCGGCTTGGCGCATCATCCAAACGGGGGTCATATCGACAGGTTGTTTTAATAGTGCACGTAAATAGCGATCGTTTTTAAGCTGACTCATTATGGTATGTTACTCTCTTTTTCTGTGTAAATTTAAAGCGGTTAATAGTCGTGAATAATACGCTATTTGCCCTTTTCTTGCTGTATTCTTTTTATAGTTTCTTCTATTAGCCTGCCTGCTATGGAAAGCTTTGGTGGAATCTTGGGCAGGGCATCAATATCAAAATAATCTGCACTGGAAATTTCTTTCTCTTCTAACACTAAATCGCCACTTTCATACTCCGCTAAATATCCGACCATCAAAGAATGTGGGAAAGGCCAAGGCTGGCTGCCAAAATACTCCACATTTTTAATAGTGATACCCACTTCTTCCTTCACCTCTCGGTGTACCGCATGTTCTAGGGTTTCCCCGCTTTCTACAAAACCGGCTAAAGTAGAAAAAAAGCCGCTTGTTTTATGCCGAACACCTTGCGCAAGCAATATTTTATCACCGCGGCGCACCGCAACAATAATACAGGGAGATACTCGAGGGTAAACTCGGTGACTGCAGCGATGGCAATGCATGGCCATTTCCCACGTTACCTGCTGCATGTTAGCGCCGCATCTTCCGCAATACTTATGCTCGCGTAAAAAAATGGCGTATTGCCAAGCTTGTGCCAAATAACCGAATTCATCTTCTGGCAAAATGCCAAGTGCTTCTCGTAAGCTTAATAACTGATAAGCATCGTTGTAATACTGCTCTTGTTGCATGTCAATAATGCAATGCTCACCATACTCGGTGGTCGCTATTTTCACGCGTTGTTGTTCGTATTCTTCAAAGTGGCGTAACTCGATTTCCTCAAGTACGCTTATCCCTAAGCTAAGGTCGACGCCAACGGGCACAAGCCATTGATTTTCAGAAAATATAAACGGAAGAATGCACGACATGATGTTCGTTTTTCCTAATGTATGGGTCTTTTTATATTATGGATGCGTGACTTTACGTGTTTTGCTTCTTGTTCACAAATAAAGCAGTGGTATACTTCATGTATAAACGGCAATTGCCCTTTTATAATAGGAAAAATACACTTGTCTGCTGCCTTAACAAAAAACAAACAAAGCATCTTTAATAAAGCAAAAGATTATTGCGAAGAAAAAGGGGTTAGATTCACTCCTTTACGAGCCAAAGTGTACGAAATTTTATTGAATGAAGATTCCTCTATTGGGGCGTACGATTTACTCGATAAACTAAAAGCAGTTGAAGACAATGCTAAGCCCCCCACCGTATACCGAGCACTAGATTTTTTCATAGACCTAGGCTTAGTACATAAAGTCGAATCAAACAACACTTTCAAAGCATGCCACCATTTTGGCTGCTCTCATCCTGTTCAGTTTTTAATTTGTGATACCTGCGGTGATGTTCAGGAGATTCAATCACAAGGTGTAAAAGACACTCTCGAAGCTCAGGCTAAAGAAAACGATTTTGCCATTATGACACAAACCATTGAAGCTCATGGTGTGTGTAAAAAGTGCCAATAAACAAAGCAGAGTAGCTCGTGAGTATCAAAAATTTAGTGAAAATTGGTAACTTCGCTTAATTAATGGTACCGAAACTCCAATATCTTTAATAAAATCAATTCTCTTGCTATTATGCATGCAAGACTCGCGGGGTTTAGCAGTAAAGCTCCTCATAAAGCGGGCTTTAGATTTTGACTGGTATCTTTAATATTTAGTTACGATTTAGATGCCAAGCATTAAGAACGAAGGTTGTCGGTGTAAAGTGGCGGATGCGGTATAGATGCTCAAGATAGCATCTAAACACAAAGTAAAAAAACAGCCATACATACCAATAAGCCGAAGTAACTCGCAAGGAACTGCTTATTTTAGATCCGTTCAAGTAAGTAGATGCGTTTAAACGATATACAATTAGGTCTGTTGGCCTAACATAATAATTCTGCCAAAAGGATGTACACACCATGAAAAAATTAGCGCTAGCGTCTGCTGTTATAGCAGCAAGCATATCAAATCTGGCTATTGCACAAGATGCCCCTCCCTACGAATCTTGGGTAGGTGGCTTTGCTTCGTACTACAATGCCGACTCCGAGAAACCTGATCCAGTTGGTGGGCTCGACGAAGGTAAAGGCTTTGGTGGCGAGGTCGGTTTCCGATTTGACCCTTCGTGGGCTGTTCGATTTGAAGTGGGTCGCGTTCTAATCAATAACGACGACAACAACCGCTCTTCTTTAGCCGATGACGGCACTATGATTGGTGCTGACATGATGTATTTCTTAGAAGAAGATGCCGCTTATTTATTTGGTGGTCTTAGAGAGCAATCTTTAAGAGACAGTTACCGCATGGCGAGTCTAGGTGTGGGTAAACATTGGAAAACCGGTGAGAACTGGAGAGTGATCACAGAAGCTGCGACCTACTATGATTTTGGTCAAGGTTATAACGAGTTTAGTTTGAAATTGGGTATGGCGTATGTATTTGGTTTAAATACCGCAACCCGCGCACAGCCTGATTCTGACGGTGATGGCGTTTACGATGCAGTAGACCGTTGCCCTGACACTCCTGCTGGAACCGCAGTGGATGCAACAGGCTGTAGTAACGATTTAGATAACGATGGCGTGTTAAACAATGTCGACGAATGTCCACAAACACCAGCTGGCACCGAAGTAAATGCTAGAGGTTGTGCATTAAAGGATTCAGACGGTGACGGTGTATTCGATAGTGTTGATGAATGTGCAAACACACCTTCAACCGATCGTGTTGATGCGGTAGGCTGTAGCGTTTTCGAAGAAACTGAAGTATTTGTTGAGCTAGATGTATTGTTTGCAAATAACAGCAGCGTGGTCGATAACCCTGATTCAGAAATGATTGTCGAGTTTGTTGATTTCATGAAGCGTTATCCAAGTGTAAGCGCATCAATTGAAGGCCACACTTCAGCTGTGGGTACAGCAGAGTACAATATGGTGTTATCACAGAAACGTGCTAATGCTATCCGTGACCTATTAATTGATACCTACGGACTAGATGCAGACCGCTTAACTGCGATTGGCTATGGTGAAACGCGTCTTAAGTTTACCGACGACTTCCCTGAAGCACATCGTTTAAATCGTCGTACTGAGGCCCGAGTAACGGCAACGATTGAAGAAAAATTAACTAAGTAATGGCGAGTAAAAAGAGCCTTTGATGCAAGGGCTCTTTTCCTTTTACAAGAGTTGAAAAAAATCCGAAGTGAAAACTTCGGATTTTTTATTTGTAATAACCGATTGTGCAAAACGTTTCTTGATTACAAAACTATATATTCACAAAACGTTTAACTTGATAACCAAAGCTGTTAGTACTCGTCGTTAAACTCAGGCCCAGCATAATTGTCAAAGCGTGAAAATTGCCCCTGAAAGGTTAAACGAGAAGTGCCGATAGGCCCATTACGCTGCTTTCCGATAATAATTTCTGCAATCCCTTTATATTCACTGTTTTCGTGATAAACCTCATCACGATAAATAAACATGATCAAATCAGCATCTTGCTCAATAGAGCCCGATTCACGCAAGTCTGAGTTGATAGGGCGTTTATCACTGCGCTGCTCTAGTCCACGGTTTAGTTGCGACAGTGCCACTACTGGCACTTGTAACTCTTTTGCCAAGGCTTTTAAAGAGCGCGATATTTCCGCTATTTCCAAAGTTCGGTTATCAGATAAACTCGGTACCCGCATTAGCTGCAAGTAATCAATCATGATCATTGCAATACCGCCCTTCTCACGGGCCAATTTGCGCGCTCTTGTACGCAGCTCCATTGGCGTTAAGCCTGAGCTATCGTCAATAAATAAATTATCGCGTTTGTGCAGGTTTTGCATTGTTTGCTGCAATTTGACCCAGTCGGTATCATCAAGCTTTGCTGTACGTATTTTGGTTTGATCAACGCGGCTCAACGAGGCTAACATCCTCATCATGATTTGCTCTGCAGGCATTTCAAGACTAAATACTAATACTGGCTTGTCTTGCATCATCATGGCGTTTTCGCACAAATTCATCGCAAAGGTCGTTTTACCCATCGACGGACGAGCCGCCACAATGATTAAATCGGAGCGCTGAAGGCCACTGGTTTTTTTATCTAAATCGTTGAAGCCGGTAGATACCCCTGTTACTTCGTTATCTTGTTTTACCAGTTCATCGAGCCTATCCACCGTCTTTTTTAGTACACTTTTGACATCAACGGGGCCTTCACCTGCGGTGGTGCGCTTTTCGGCTATTTCGAATACTTTGGTTTCAGCCAGATCGAGGACTTCTTTACTGTCGCGGCCTTCTGGATTAAACCCGACTTCCGCAATATCATGAGCCACGCCAATCAATTCTCTGACAACAGCTTTTTCACGAATACTGTGAGCATAAGCGGCAACGTTAGATGCACTAGGTGTGTTTTTCGCAAGCTCAATTAAATACACAAATCCACCAGCGTCTTCGAGCTGATTGTGTAGGCTAAGCTCGTCTTTAACCGTAACCGTATCGACCGATTGATTGGCATTAATAAGGCGTATAATGGAGGCGTAAATAATGCGGTGAGAACGATTATAGAAATCGGTCTCTATTAATACATCAGCGACTTTATCCCAAGCGTCGGGGGATATCATCAAACTCCCTAGTACCGATTGTTCAGCTTCTATGCTGTGCGGCGGGATATTGAGTTTTTCAATGTTGTCTGAGTTTGCTTGTGCCACAAAAATCTAACTTTGTATAAAATTGGCAGAGTATTATGGATGATCGCCATGCATTTGTCGCGATGGAATATTGTTTTGTTGCACCGTTTTTTAGCATTGAATGAAAGGAGCTCAGGATTGCCAAGCGCTACACTGCTATATATTTTATTATTATTTATATAGCAGCCATCTGTAACTTTTTGGCATATCTTTTTATTATTCGGTCTGGTGCAATTGTGCACGACTGCGTCACTGTAATTTGCTCAATGTATAACCTGCATTTACTATGCACTACACCACATTGCTAATCGTTTAGCTTTTAAAAGAAGGCGCACATGAAAGTCACTGGATTATACGCAGGAAAACCCCAAGCCTTTGGGCCCCGCAATTCACCAAGCAGTATTATTAAACAGCCTCATCCGTGCTTGCAGGTTGTAGAGGATGGTGCACTAGAAGATGAGCAGGGGAATAAAAAACTTCATGGTGGAGCGCAAATGGCGCTGCACCAGTTTGCTTTAACTAGCTATGCAGTTTTAGCAAAAGCCTTTCCGCATCTTACTGAACAGTTTATTCCCGGCAGTATTGGCGAAAATATCAGTGCCCCCGATATGACCGACGAAAACGTGTACATCGGCGATATATACCGCTATGGCGAAACGCTTTTACAAGTGAGTTCCCCGCGAGCGCCTTGTGCAAAAATAAATCAGCGCTATGGTTATAGAAAAGTAGACCTGTTTATTTTAAATGCAGGTATTACGGGTTGGTACTTCCGGGTATTGGAGGACGGAAAGATCAACCTTAACGATAGCATCACGCTTGTTGAACGTAACAATCAAGCCATATCGGTCAAAACCCTTATGCATATGACCAAAGCACCAGAGGGGCTAAGCTTTTCAAAAACACAATTAGAAGAGGCCCTGCACAGCCCCGGTTTGGCTCCAGAGTGGCAAGATAAACTGAGGCGTAAAATCGTAAAAACCGATCTATTTCAGTGAAGCTGAACTTCCATACTCACAGGTCTCCTTTTTACCTGCTAAAAATGTAAAACATTTGAGTCTTTTATGTTAAAACTAGTGTAGTAATTGGTTGAATGATAATCATAACCACATAGACCTACAAATAAGTTAGTACGTTAGGTCTGACTCAAGCATTTAAAAAAGAGAACAATAATATGCTCGCAAAAAGACCTGAAGGTGAAGTACAACCCGGCGTAAAATGGGGACCATTTACTATGCGTATCCCGCTTATTCATTTACGCTTTTCCTTGTCGGATATGATGCAAGGTCTAGCGGTAGCAGGCGCAACCGGCCTAGCTCTTGTGCCCTACTTTATGGCGCTATTAGGCCTAAGCTTTGAAGAAGCGGTGACTATGGCGATGTTCCATAGTTTACTTATTTCATTTTCGTGGATGTTTTTTGGCGACCCCTACGCACCCGGTTGGCTGACTCCTGCCATTCCTTTTGTAGTGGCATTTATTACCGCTCCCGCGTATTTGGGCGACCATGCCTCACAATTTCAGGCCATGACGGCACTATCGTTAAATTTTGCATTTGTGCTCATTGTGCTCGGGGTAACCGGTCTTGGGGAAAAACTAATTAAAGTAGTACCCAATGTGTTTAAAGGCGGCATTATTTTAGGGGCGGCAATTGCAGCATTTATGCGAGTCACTAAAGATGGCGACGCGGCAAACGTGTTTCAGTCTGCTCCAATCGCCGGCACCATTGGCGTAGTAATTTGTTTGTTATTTGCTTTTTCCAAGCCCTTACAAGAGATCGCGCTCGATAAACAATGGTTCGCAAAGCTTCTTGGTTTTGGGCTTTTACCCGGCTTTATTGTGGCAGGTTCAGTGGGTTATTTTACAGGTGAGTTTGACTATAACATTCGCTGGGAAATTCTTGATGTAGCAGGCTCTACCGCTTCTTTATGGGACAAAGCATCTCCCTTCGCTATTGGTTGGCCGCCACTTGAGACCTTTTTAGCTTCTTTTCCTCTTGCTCTAATTACCTACATTTTATTTTTTGGCGATGTTGTCACCGGAAATGAAATGATTGAACAAGCACAAAAGGCACGCACCGACGAGAAGCTTGAACTAAATGGTAGCCGTGCGCACATGGCGACGGGTATCAGAAATATACTCATGGGTATTATCGCTCCATTTTTCAGTACTCAAGGGGTGTTATGGACGGGTATACAAGTTATTTTGCTTAAACGCTGGGCACAAGGGCGCGACAAGGTCGATTCCATCTTTGACAGTATTGGCAGTTTTTATGCCTTTGGCTTGCCATTTTTGTTTATTTTCTTGCCTTTGGTGACCTTATTGGAGCCATTGCTCCCAGTTGCCCTAGCGGTCACTTTAATACTCACCGCGTTCGCGTGTGCAACGCTGGCTCTTGCATTAGTCAATGACGCTACAGAACGCGGCGCGATGGTTATCACGGCGATGGCTTTTAGCCTCTTTGAACCTTGGTTAGGACTTTTAGTAGGTCTATTTACAATTTTCGCTTTGTGCGGTGCAAAAGTATTTATGCCAGAAAAAAGCGAATAACACGATGCGCAATTCAAGGGAATGGAGCTTACTCAAACAAGTGAGTCTCAGCACAATAAAAGGAATGGCTTACGCCGCAAGCATGGCATGTTTTGCGGCGTTACTTACGTTAAGTGCGCATATTCAGGCTAAAGAGTTGCCCCCCATTTTAGCCTTTTATCCAAGATGTGATTTTACCGTGATAGACACAAGCAATATCACACGAAATGTGAGTAAAGTCGGTGCTGCACTTAATCACGACGACCTACAAAAACAAGAACAGCGTATATTTAATAGCTTCAGGGAGCGTGCACAAAAGCGCGGTGCCGATGCTGTTATCTTAACGGAACGGAACCTGAGGGTACATTCGCCAAATGGCAATCAATCGTCGAATTTCCAAGGAGCGAGGTTCAATACATTAGAATACAGTGCACAGCTTATCGAGCGCTGTGAAGAGGATCTGCAGCAAGCACAAAAACCTACCCCCTTCAATGCTACTGGGGCTGCACAAAAGACTCTTAGTTTAGGCTCCATCGGGGGTTGGTCGGGCGAATTCATTTTAAAGCCTGCAAATGTGAATGAGAGGGTTGTTACCTCTATAGAAGACTACTCTATTAACATCCAAAATGGCGCTTATGGACTGAAAATTTCTGCATCAATGAGCGAAGTGGAACAACGATTGGGCACCCCAACATTTGTTGGAAATATCGACAACGACCATGCAATGTTAGCTTTCGGACGCAGCTTATGGCTGGTATTTAAAGACCAAAAGTTAATGCAAGTCAGTAGTTCAGTGCCATACTTGTCGGTTGAGCTAACAAATTTATTAGGCTTTGATGACCGCTTTGACGACATACCTTGGCGAATAAGCGATAAGTTTGGTCGTTATGAAGCTGTTGACCCTGACGTGGTGAAAGAGCACAGCCAGTCGACTCGAGGAAACTTTGAAAATAATCTATTAAGTTATCAAAATGAGTCCTCACAGCTCACTATACATTTTTCAAAAACTGATAAAAAACTTAGCGCTACTGAGTTCTTGTTAAAAGCAAACGCATTCACGCTTCCTCAGTTTCAACTTAATCAGGTAGACCCGGTTTTAGTCAATACGCTAAGTGCCTATATGCTAGGTGAGTCTGATGAATTAGAACTCGATACAATCCGTAATGCGCCCATTGCAAGAGCAAGGTTATCGCAAAGCAAAAGCTTGCTATGGTATGGGGGGCATTTATTTGTTGAAAACTTAGGAAACTCGGTCAACACCGTGTATCTGTTAGAAAATCCACTGCAAAAATCGTCTACAAGCTCTGCGTGGCAGTTTAATAATATTGCACAATATGAGTCACAAGAGCGTGTTTTAAACAAACTCGGTGACGACGTCTTTTTTATGGGGGATAGTGCAGAAGTAAACGGGGCTAACTACACCCAAGAATTTATTTTTTACGACCTTGGGGATGGACCTGTGCTAATTTCCTCACAAATAAAAATGTACTGACATATCTTTCATGCTGCACTCTCTTTTTTATGCGCTAGTTTGTTTATATGCTAAAGACTTTATAGACTGGAAGGTAAAGCCGCTTCAATGTGTGTCGCAAGGGCTGGTTTTGCCAAAAAGTAACCTTGTCCATGGTCGATATCTAAGGCTTGGCAAAGCGCAAGGTGGTCTTCTGTTTCTATCCCTTCTGCTACCACTATCATATTTAAACGCTTGAGCATATTCGCTAGGGCTTCAAATATAGCGAGGCGCTTTTCTTCACTTTCATCCATTTTGAATAAAGATTTATCGAGCTTAACAATATCAATTGGATAGTTTATTAGATGTGAAATAGAGGAGTACCCCACCCCAAAATCATCTAACGAGATCTTAAAGCCAATACTGGAAAGCGTCTCAATGGAGTTCTTTATTGCCATCTGTTGCTCAAATAAGGCCGTTTCGGTAATTTCAAGCACAATACGTTCTGGCTTTACGTGGTAATACTCCGCTCGCTCGATGATGTATTGAGTGAGCTTATTATTTTGTAGTTGAATGGGTGAAATATTGATAGCGATAAACTGGTCGCCCTCAATACTTTTTTGCCACTGTGCCATTTGCTTTATTGCGCTGTCTATTACCCACTCACCAATCGCGTGAATATCATTATTTTTTTCCGCTACCGGAATAAACTCGTCAGGCATAAAGCCTTCGATACTTTCAGGCCATCTAATAAGTGCTTCATAGCCAATATACTTACCCGAGCGTAAATCCACTACGGGCTGAAAATGCATATTGAAACTCGCAGCAAGCAAATGCTTTTTTAAGCCAACTTGTATATCGTACTGACGACTAAACTCACGATGCATGTGTTCATCGTAGACCTTAATTTGCCCTTTACCTGCACGCTTAGCGGCGTACATGGCAACATCTGCAAACTTAACTAACTGGTCTTTATTTTTAGCATGTAGAGGGAACATTGCCGCTCCCACGCTCGCGTTGCATGAAAGCTGATTTTCATTGATTTTGATTGGACCTAGCAAAGAATGATGAATACGTTGGGCAACATGGGCGACCTGTTCGGGGGTCTTGATGCCAGTTAATATAATCGCAAATTCATCTCCGCCCAATCGCGCAAAGCCTTCGTGGCGGCGTAATAAGTTCTTAATACGGGTCGAAAACTCAATCAATAAGCGGTCTCCCGCATCATGGCCTAAGGAATCATTGACAAACTTGAAGTTATCTAAATCCAAAAGAATTAAAGCAACATCGGTTCGGGTGTCTGCATCGTCCTGAATTAAAATGGACATAAGCTGATTGAAATGATGACGGTTCGACAAGCCTGTTAAGGGGTCTTTTTCAGCAATGTGTTTTACATCGAGGTAGTTTTGATGCAGTTTGTGCTCAAGCTCAAAACGCTTTTGGGCATGCACAATGGCTCGCTGTAAATTAAGCTTTTGCAGTTCCGACTTTAAAATAAAATCTTGTGCGCCAGCCTCTAAACAAGCAACCGCGAGTTCATCGCTATCAGAGGCACTCATCATAACGATAGCAACGCTTCCTAAATCGGCGCGGGCACGCAAATTTTCAACCATCTCGATGCCATTACCATTCGGCATTTTATAATCTAGCAAAATGACGTCAAAACTTTGCAGTTTAAGCGTTTCTAAACCTTGGGAAACCGAACTTGCTTCAACTACGTTCGCATCAACCGCCTTTTCAGCGATGATACGACGAATAATTTTGCGATCTGCATAATCATCATCTACTACCAACACATCTAGGCGTCGTCTCATTTCCATGCCAGTTTCTCTTTTAAAATTCATGCTACTACAAACCACTATCCAATTAACTGCGTGTTGTCATTTACTTAGCTTAGTAAGTACCTGACGAGCCACATTATTGAAAGGCCAATACACAATAAATTTGGTGCCTCTTGGACGATTTTCATCAACTTTAATATGTCCACCATAATGCTCTACTAAGCGTTTGACAATACTTAATCCCATCCCAGAGCCTTCTATTTCGTCTCGCGGTTTTAAGGTTTCAAACAAATCGAATATTTTAGCGCGATTATCGGGCGAAACTCCTGGACCGTTATCTATGACGGTAATTACATTTGCGCTCTGATTTCGGCGTACTTTGACCTCAATAATTGCATTACCTGAATCATGATGCTTTATCGCATTTGCAAGTAAGTTTAGCAGAACTACCCCAAAAGGCACTTCTGGTACTTTCACTAGGGTATCGTCGCACTTCACAGTAAAGCCCATAGGCAAATCGATTAAAGAGAGCAGCTCAACCACTTTACTTTTTACATTTAGCTCAGTGGCCTCTTGATACTCCTTCCCAATGCGCGAATAAGCCAGTAAATCGTGCAGCAATTGCTCCATACGATTAGCTCGGCTTAATACCAACTCTAAATTTTCTAAACTATCGGCAGGCATAATACTCGCACAATCCTCCATCACCCAAGATACCAAACGCTTGATCACGTTAAGGGGCGCCTTTAAATCATGGGAAGCAACATAAGCAAAATTATCTAAGTCTCGGTTAGAGCGCTGCAAATCTTTGATGATAATATCGCGCTCTGTCTCGTAGTTATGCTGCGCCTCATGTTTTAATAGGCGCAGTGCACTTGTTACGGCTTGCTTTTGTTGATCACTCCAGAGCATTTCAGGGGGTGCATATATGCCTACGCCTATAATTGTTGAACTGCTGGGGCTATCAGCTTCATTCTCATCGGCTTGTGTTGTTGTGGTTATTGTACTCAGGTAGAGGCACATTTTGGGGCCAAGGGACTCATCACCTACTGCTAGTAAGAGCGCAGATTGTCCATCGCTTTTGCTCTGTTGAGTGCCGGATAAATCCTCTTGTACATCACTTAGCAGTTTTTCTATATCGATATTCGCCATCTGATGGGCAATATCCGTGTCTAATTTCGCCTCTGGTAAAACAAGCTCAGAATTATTACTGGAAAATGCAAATACATACTCAGATTCTGTACTAATACTCAACAAGTGCAAGATGGACGATATTTCAGAACTGAGCATAGTGAATTCTTGTTGAGGTGGGGATTGTTTCAAGGTAATGAAGACACCGCATTTTTCTTCAAATTGATGGTAACGATACTAGGGGAAATCCACGCTTGGCTCAAGCGTGGATGTACTTATTGTTTCGAGTTTATCGATAGTTTATATAGTTTTAAGCTATTTCGAATAAACCCGCAGCTCCCATGCCTCCGCCAATGCACATAGACACCACCACATATTTAACTCCGCGTCGCTTGCCTTCAATAAGTGCATGACCGGTAGTACGAGCACCTGTCATGCCATAGGGGTGACCAATACTGATGGCGCCACCATTTACATTGTAAATCTCTGGGTCAATTCCAAGCTTATCGCGGCAATAAAGTGCTTGGCATGCAAAGGCTTCGTTTAGCTCCCACAGACCGATGTCGTTAATTGATAAACCATGTAGTTTAAGTAGCTTAGGGATGGCATAAATAGGTCCAATGCCCATTTCTTCTGGTGCGTTACCCGCTACTGCCATACCGCGATAAATTCCTAATGGCTCTAGACCACGCTGCTCGGCAAGCTTACGCTCCATTACCACACAGGCTGAGGCACCATCAGAAAGCTGCGATGCGTTACCCGCGGTAATTAAACCGCCTTCTACTACCGGCTTTAAACCTTGCAAGTCAGTAAGTACTGTAGACGGACGATTACCTTCATCTTTGCTTAAGGTCACTTCCTCAAAACTAATTTCTTTGGTTTCTTTGTTCATTACGCCTTTAGTGGTCGTAATAGGTACAATTTCGTCGTCGAACTTACCCGCGGCTTGAGCTGCCGCCGTGCGTTGCTGTGAGCTTAGTGCATATTCGTCTTGTGCATCGCGTGAGATATTGTAAGTTTTAGCAACATGCTCTGCGGTGTATAGCATCGGCATATAAGCGTGTTTTTCGTGCGCTGTTACGTTTTTATCCATACTTTTCCCAGCCCACTCAAAGTACTTTTGCTGTACTTCACTGATATTGTCTTGACCACCGGCCACAACAACATCCATGCCATCAACAATGATTTGTTTCGCCGCGGTAGATATTGCCATTAAGCCAGAAGAGCATTGTCTGTCGATGGTTTGGCCTGAAACCGTGTTCGGTAAGCCTGCCGCTAGGCTTGCTAAGCGACCTATATTGCCACCTGCACTGCCGGCACTTAGCACCGAACCAATTACAACATCGTCTACCATTGCGCCTTCAACACCGCTGCGTTCAACCGCATGCTTAATAGCGTGAGCCGTTAATGTGGGGGATTTTGTATTATTAAATGCACCGCGAAAAGCGCGACCGATGGGGGTTCTGGCAGTTGAGACTATGACAGCTTCTTTCATGACATTTCCTAATTAAACAATTTACAGTTGTTACATAATAGACAAGTTCAAGCATAAGCCCTATTTATATTATTGATTCAATTGTATGGTTTCGCTTAATAGTTAATAAAATCAGACGATAAAAAAACCCGCTTGGCGAACCAAGCGGGTTTTCGGTACTTCATGCAAGTAGTAAATTAAGCTTCAGCAATAATCTGAAGTTTAACTGACGCAGTCACTTCTGCGTGTACTTGTACGTCGATTTCGTATTCACCTGTATCGCGAAGCGTACCAGTAGGTAGTTTCACTTCAGATTTAACAACTTCAACGCCAGCAGCAGTGATTGCATCAGCAATATCACGTGTGCCAACAGAACCGAATAATTTACCTTCGTCTCCAGCAGGAGCAGCAATTACTACAGTGTCTAGTGCGTTTAGTTTGTCAGCGCGTGCTTGAGATGCCGCTAATTGCTCTGCAATTTTAGCTTCAAGCTCGGCACGACGTGCTTCGAATTTTTCAACGTTTGCTTTAGTTGCAGGTACTGCTTTTCCTTGTGGGAACAAGAAGTTGCGAGCATAACCTGATTTTACTGTGACTTTGTCACCTAGTCCGCCTAAGTTGGCGATTTTGTCTAGTAGAACGATATCCATCTTAACTACCCCTTAAATTGCCAAACTTACTTATGAGAGTCAGTGTAAGGTAACAACGCTAAAAAGCGCGCACGCTTAATTGCAGTTGATAGCTGACGCTGATACTTTGCACTGGTGCCGGTAATACGGCTAGGGACAATTTTGCCACTTTCAGTGATGTAATTTTTTAATAAAGAGATATCTTTATAATCGATTTGTACTACACCTTCTGCAGAAAAACGGCAGAACTTACGACGTCTGAAAAAACGAGCCATTATGCATCTCCCTCTTCTGAGCTTGCTTCGGTGCTAGTAGTTTCAGCACTTACTGTAGCGGTGTTTGGTCTTTCACGACGCTCTTCTCTACGCTCTTCTTTTGCCATAGGCGACTGCTCAGTGTCAGCACCTTTTGTGCGCATTACAAGATTACGTAAAACGATGTCGTTAAAGCGGAAAGCAGTTTCTAACTCTTCAACAGCTTCTGCAGTCGCTTCAGCGTTGATAAGTACATAGTGTGCTTTGTGAAGTTTTTCGATTGGATAAGCCAACTGACGACGGCCCCAATCTTCCAAACGATGGATTTTTCCGCCGTCTGTTTCTAGGATACCTTTGTATTTTTCGATCATACTAGGTACTTGTTCACTCTGATCTGGGTGAACCATAAATACGATTTCGTAATGACGCATTACTGCTCCCTACGGTTATAGTCTCGGATAGTGCAATCGTCTATATAGAGACAAGGAACTTAGGATGTTGATTGCAAGGGCGCGGATAATACAGAGAATTTGTGAAAAGGGCAAGAAGAATGTGCGTCTAATCGCCCTTTTTGGTGCTATTTTTTACAGCACTGTCATAACATGTAAAACACCCACATCGGTTTGTTTTACCGCCACCTTATCACCTGCCTTAATTGGCACGTCAGCCATCAAACGCCAGGTCACGCCTGAATATTCATAAGTGGGGAGCTCATGAACGGGTAAAAGGGGGTCAATATCTTGGGGGCACACAAAACTATAACCCACAATATCATTGTCGGCCCGTTTGGTATCAACATTTGACTGCAAGCCTTTGAGCTTTTTCCAAAGCAATAAAGCAAACAGTGCCGTAAAAATCGACACGCTCATTAAAGACGCTAACCACGTATCTGGCACAATGCCAAAGTAGATTAGGCCTGCGGTTACAATTGTGGCTAAACCAATGAAAAAGACAAAAAAGGTACTAAAACCTAATACGACAATTTCAATTGCTAGTAAGGTTATGCCAACCACTAATAAGGTTTCAGCATAATGCTCAGAAAACCATTGCATCATTTGCCTCCTTTACTTACCCGCCTGCAGGGCTTTAATTATACTTGTTGCTTGCGCGACCACTGAGCCTGCCTCGGTGCTTGAGTCAGGCAATAGTACCACTGAAGATTCTTTGGCGATGGCTTGTTTGGCCTCAATGGCTTTAGTTGCAAGGTCGAGCTCAATCGCTTTTTGACCTTCACTGGTGTCTGCCGCTTCACCAACTTTACGTAGGGCCTCGGCTTGTGCGTCGGCAACCGCAACAATCGCAGATGCCTCACCTTGAGCACGCAGAATCTGCTCTTCTTTGTCGGCTTCTGCCGCTAATACCACTGACGCTTTTTCACCTTCAGCACGGTTAATTGCCGCCTGACGATCACCCTCTGATTCAAGGATTTGTGCACGTTTTACACGCTCTGCTTTCATTTGTGCTTCCATCGCTTCCATGACTGAACTAGGCGGAATGATGTCTTTAATTTCGTAGCGCATAACCTGAATACCCCAAGGGCCTGCCGCAACATTAATCGCGCTCACAATATTAGTATTTAGGATGTCACGCTCTTCAAAGGTTTTATCAAGCTCCATTTTACCAAGCTCTGAACGCATAGTAGTTTGCGCTAATTGCGTTACCGCAAACACATAATCCTCTACGCCATAGGTCGCTTTGTAGGGATCTAAAACACGAAAGTACAATACACCATCCACTGATAACGAAATGTTGTCTTTAGTAATGGCGCTTTGCTCAGGCACATCTACCGCTTGCTCTTTTAGGGAACGATCGGCTGAGATTTTGTCTACAAATGGTAAAATGAAATTGAGTCCGGCTTCCTTGGTCGATTGATACTTCCCGAATCGTTCAATAATGAACGCACGGTTTTGCGGCACAAATTTAATCGAGGTTTTAATTAAAATCACCACAAGGATGATAAGAGCAACCTCTGCTCTAAATAAAATATCTAAGATAGCTTCCATGTCTTTTCCTTATTTTTAGCTAGTACAACAACGTTTAGCTCGCTAAATAATATTACTGTTTGCGCTAACGTTACGCCAGTTTTATATTACAACAGAAATAAATGCCGAAAAAAGTAAAGGACGATAGTGAGCCAATTAAATACTCAGCAAATTGAACAGCGCATTAAACAACTAAAACAAGACTACAATTTACAAGCTCACCCAGAAGGAGGTTTTTATTCGGAGCAATATCGCGCCGATACCGAGGTCAACTCTCCTGTCGATAACGATGCAAGAGCGAGCCTCTCGCATATCTATTTTTTGCTAATCAAAGGACAAGTAAGCCGCTGGCATAAAGTGCTACATGACGAAATCTGGAATGTATATGAGGGCGATCCGCTGCGGATATTGACCTTAAGCGATGAAGAAATAGATGATGACTGTATTGGTCAGCAAACGCAGGCAACAAATTTAGGTAAAGCAAAGCCTCATCATTTTTTCAAAGTCGTAAAAGGCGGTGATTATCAAGCGGCAGAGAGCACAGGAGAGTATACGTTTGTAGGATGTAGCGTCGCCCCAGCGTTTGAGTTCAGAGACTTTTCATATATTGAAGATAGTCCCACTCAAGAGCTTGTAAAAAGTAAAGGTGCTGATTATGAGAAGTTTTTATAAAAAGCTCTCAAGGCAACCAGGCATAACTAAACTTCATGAACAGCGACTGATTATCTGCAACTAGCTTATTAAGATCTTCATTTTCAAAAGCCGATTGCGAATAGCCTACAAAGAATTTGGTCAGCGGATTCACTTTGTAAGAATACAAGAGCTGAAAGCCTAAGTTTCGGCTCTTTTCTTCAACCTCGACCACGTAGTTGTTTGGGTTCCGGTCAATATCAGAATACGCAATAATTAAACGCAAAAATTGGCGAGGGTCAAGTTGGTAGGTAATACGTGTATCGATAAGGTTAGCGACAAACAGGCTTTGATCTGCAGAGTCTAATTCACTGTAGGTATAATCTAAGCTTACACTGGTATTTATGCCTATGTTTAAATCAAATCCATTCTCTGCAAACACTTGCTCGCCTAAGCGGTTATTAACCAAGTCGATGCGATCGCCCATTCGTAAAAAGCTATAGAATTCAATAAAGGCATTGGGCTGCATTTCACCGTAGAGTTTAAAAGCGCTTTCGGTAAACAAGGTAGTATTACCGTCAATGGCTAAACTTGACCCATCTAGGCGTAAACCCACTCGGTCTCGGGTTTCATAGCCAAACTCAAAATAAGACTGCAAATCGGCACGCACCCCCACCTGGGCCTCAAGCTCTTTTTCAATTAGCTCGCCATTATCGTTATGAGTAATATCCCAATCTCCGCTAACTTGTACGCGATTCCACCAGCTTTCTTCGTTATACCAACGATAGCCTGCACCAAACACATAGCGTTGACGGTCCGCATTGTTCTGAAACCCTAAATCAGCCCGGTAATCTGCATCAATCACGATGCGGCGTGCGCGTAAAAAGTAATTCTCATTCTCACGCTCATAATTAATACGGTACAAAAGACCCTTGATCGTATCGTCAGTTCTTGTTCTAAGCGCAGCTTCATTTAAATCAGAATCTTGTGAACAATCGTTGTCACAAAAATCCAAGAACAAGTCTTCAGGATAGTCGGTAGAAGTATGCACCACTTGCACACGCAAGGTGTCTTGTTCGCTTAGCCTGTAGCGGGTATCAATTGCGTTAACTAGATTTTGATAGCTGTCTGAGCTTCGTAGGGTGCTTACCACACCCACGGAGAAATCATCCGAATAATCAAAGCGGTACCGCCCAGCAAAGTTCACAGACTTTTCTTCTAAGGTCGCAACAGATGAACCCCGGTTGCCGGGAATAATAAAACTAGTACTAATATCGTTAGCAACAAATACACCCACCGAATGATTTTGCACACGCCCTGTGAGTTTTGCACCGTAGTCTGGGGAGTTGATATTACGCGTGTAAACTAAGTTCTCGATAGAGGAAAAATAATCGGCGTTTTCTACAAAAAATGGTCGTTGCTCTGAAAAAAACAAGTTAAAGCTGTTATTAATATTCAGCTGAGCCTCGTCGGCTTCAACTTGTGAAAAGTCTGGGTTTAAGGTTCCTGAAAAGGTTAACTCAGGTGTTATGCCCCAGTTAACGTCAACACCTATCTCTTGTGTACGCTCATATTCCCAGTCTCGGGTTTCAAGAACATCTCTGCTGCGAGATGCCCCGGCCACAGCAGTTGGCACAATGGTGATTTTTTCACCTTGTTTTGCATCTTTAAAGCCGCTTATATCGCCCATTTGACAGAGTCCACAGGCATTGTCGCGGTCAAACGGCACCTGCGAAATTCGATAGTTATCAACTCGCGGATAAAAACGCACGAACTCCACGCCCCATGTCTTATCTTCATTTTCCTCTAAAAAATTCATCAAGCGCAAGGGAATACGAATTTCGACAACAAAGCCCTCATCAGTGATTTGCCCAGCCGACTCCCAAATGCCGTTCCAACTTTTGCTCTCGTTGCCGGTCATTTCATTTTCTATAGCGTCGGTTTGCACACCAAGAGGATTCACAAAATACTGATAAGCTAAACGTCCATCGTTGTAAGTATCGATTTTAACGCCTACTAAGTCTTCGCCAGATGTGCGGTCGCGATCACGTAAAAACGCGCGAATATTTTCAGGATTATCGTCTTTTGCAATAAAGGCAACCACAAGCTCAGTTCCGTTTTCAAAGAACTTCACCACGGTATCAACAGGTGGCTTGGTATTTTCAAAAGGGCGGGTAACGTAATTAAGCGATACTTGGGAGGCTTTCTGCCATGCTGGCTCGTCGAGCTTGCCGTCAATGGTAACGGGCTCAGTAACCGTAGGAATATCCAATTGCGGAGCAGCTTGAGTCTGCGCTACAAGCATAAGCACAAATGCCGTGCAGAGCAGCTTTATAGAAGTGCAGTTGAGCATAAAAATTAATAAGCGAGTCATAATGGCGCAGAATACTACCGTAATTTGTAAATGAAGTACTAGTGGTGCACAGAAGTATTTTTGTATCGACACTATATAAACATTACTTGAACGAGGTTCCGATATGGATAGTCTTGGCATTCAAAGTAAATTCACCTATGATTTAGGTTCTTATCGTCAACATACAAAAGGACTTAAAGAATGACAGACCCCATATTAGAACCTGGTAACGACAACTCATCTATGGCTAAGCTGATATACATCTTGTACTTGGTGGGCTTAGCGATCGGTTTAACCAGTTTGGTGGGGGTAATCATCGCCTACATCAACAAAAATGAAAGCCCTGAGTGGTTACAAACGCACTTCCAATTTCAAATCAGAACTTTTTGGATAGGCTTTTTAATGCTGTTTATAGGAACCATTTTAGTGGTTGTTGTAATTGGATGGTTAGTCTATTTATTTTTTGCTGTTTGGCTAATTATTCGATGCGTGAAGGGCTTCCAACTTATTGATAAAGGACAAGCACACCCAAACCCAACGACTTGGATGTTTTAATATTCTAAGTTCACAGCAATTTTGATTGGCAAGGCGTTACGCGCTTGCCAATTCATCCAACGACTTCATCACTTTTTCACTGGCCGCTTCCATCGCTTTTAAATGGCTAATGGCTTGCCCTTTGTTGCCTTCTTCAAGAGCAGTCAGAGCACTAATGCCCTCTTGATGCACTTGTTGATGCGGGCGCTCTAAGGCTCTGTAAGCATTATGCTTAGCAATTTCGCTTTGTGCTTGTTCGGCATACCATTTACCTAATCGGCAGTTAATATGATCGTTTAAGTCGTGAGCTCGCTTCGAATTTAGACCAATCATACTGGCGTAGACATCGTTCTTCCATACGATGTGATCCAGCTTAACCGTTTGAATAAATGACAAACGAGAGGAATCAGAAATCGTCGAGGTCATACTTTCGCACTTAGCAACAATAGACTGATAATGCGTATTCAATTGATTCACACCTTCTGACAAGCTTGCGTTATTGCCAGAGATTTCATCTACCGAACCTACCGCTGATTTAGTAGAGTTCAAAATGCTCGTAACTAATTCTGCCACTTCACTGGCCGATTTATTTGTTTCTGTGGCAAGTGTTCGAACTTCATCTGCAACAACACTAAACCCTCTACCGGCATCCCCTGCTCTTGCCGCTTCAATCGCAGCATTTAGGGCAAGAAGATTGGTTTGGTCAGAAATGTTAGTTATGGTAGAAACAAAAGTATTAATGCTATCAGCCGTATCAGACAAGCCTGTTATGCTGCTTGCCATACCGCCCATTTTGGTGCCCATCTGATCCATAGAGTTCAAGATATTTGCGAGCTCTGCACTAGACACGTCAAATAACTCATTAACCTGCTCCACAGCCTGAGACTCACTATCGATTCGTTGAAAGGAGTCCAATACTGTTTCACGAATACCCTCGACTTGTTGCATTGCGCCAACTGCACAATTAAGCAAGTTTTGCTCAAAGGCATCAGCCTGATTAGCATTTGCCGCTGCCAGTTGGTCATTCAGGAGTGAACATTCTTCTTGTAGCATTTTATTATCTGCCTCAAGAGCAGAAAGCCTTTCTTTTAATTCGGTATATTCTTTGACAACACGCTTGTGTTGACTGGCCAAAACTAGCATATGTACAAACTTCCTTAACAGTAGCGTCGAAACAGACAATATTTGGATACAACAATCATTAAAAGATGTATCGGAATAGGTTGCCAAAACATTAGCAAGAACTGTGCAAGATTGTATAAGGAGAATGGCTTGTCAGTGCTGACGCACATAACGCGACCAAAAAAGCGTGCAACAAACTGTGTAATTGAAGGTTTCTAGGACTAGCCCACAGGCACTGCAAATACAGTAATAAAGGCTAGTACAAGGCTAAGCGCAACAAATAGCAGTTTTTTTACCTGATGTGCAGGCACTGTTAACGCTACCAAGCACTGCAAAAAATAATAAAAAGCAAATGCTCTAGATGCCAAGGCCAACACCGTAAAAGTATCTGCGGTCCACGTCAGAATAATGGCGCCAACACCTATAATAATGTATGCGCGCTTTTCATTTATTTTGTCTGTAGTTAACTCACTGATATTGCCTGCTGCGGCCAACGTGTCGGCAACCGCTGCTGAGAACTGGCTTAAAGTTGCCGCAAGAATGAGTGGCACCACAAAAATGGCGGACACAAAACCGACTAAATCAATTAAGCTATGATCGTTATATTGCCCCTCTAGCAGATGCACTGAAGGTAGGGTAAGTGCCACAAAGCTCAAATATACCAATGTGGCGATGACCTGCGAAAGTCGCGACGATGCTATTCGTATCTCTGCGCTGTAGGTGTTACCTAAATATCGACTAGTTTCAAAGCCCTGCACCACAATTAGCGTGCCGGCTAATATTGTCATTACCTGCCACGGGGAGTATTTGCTAGGGACTGGCATACTCATACTTTTTTCACTGGTAAGTATGGCGAAATCATATTGAGCAAAGACAAAGCACAATATCAAAATAATGGCGAGTGTGATGTACAGGGCCCACTTTTCAAGCCCCTCTAATTGAGTCAGCCCTTTTATGACACCGACAAGGGTAATAAATACGATCACTAAGGTCGTTAATAGGTTTTCATTAAAGGGAGTATCTAGCGATAAACCGGTAAGAACAAAAGCCGAAAGAATATGTAAATACAAACACACCGAAATAACATACGCGACGATTAAAGCAATGTCTGATAAACGCTCAATATTTGCCATTGCTTTGGTCGGCGTACCTTTAAGCGCAGGCTCAACATGCTTTATATTGTAGCGAATCACCTCACCAACCATAAACGCTACAGCACAAATACTGGCCATGGCATACACAGACCATTGCCCAACTGCACCAGCCAAAATCGGCACAATAACCAAAAACCCACTACCAAAAATAGAAGCCAGAGGGGTTGTAGTAGCCAAAATTAGTTGTCGCAAGTATCTTTCCTTTTTGCTGGGTGCTTGTTGTATAAACTATTATTTTCGCAACGAAACTGTCAACGATGTTGGTGACTAAAGTTGCTCAATCGCCGTTACAGTAAGTGCAAATGGGCCAGGGGTTTTGTCGGCGAGCATAATACCTAATTGTTCAATATTACTGAAGTCCAAAGCGGGCGCACCGCGTATTAGCCTACCACGAAATTGTGCAGTGAAGTCGGACTCAACAAAGGTGTGTGATATGACTTGGCCTTTTTCAGTGTTAAATGAAGCCACATAAGCATAATCGTCGACCCGCCTGTTTGTGCGAATTCTGAATTGATAGGGCCGGCCATCGCCAATTAGCGAAAGCTTTATGGCTTTTCCCGCTACCCACTCTTTTCCATTATAAACCCTTCGAATTGAGGCAAACCCACCATTGTTTTGTAAAGACAATATGCCTTCAAAAGTCAGGCCTTTTTCAGTCAAACCTAGAGAGGCTCTAGAGCGACCACCCATCACGGTGTCGTTTACAATTATCCAGTTATCTAATTCGTTGTTGTCGTCAAAGTTAAGGGTAATAACTGGCTTAGCCGATTCATCTTCAGTAGGGGTCATAATTTGTTTACTATGTAGGGCGAACGATAGCGATAGCGATAGGCTCAGCAAGCTAATATATGTGAAGTGTGAAACCAATCGTTTAAGAAGGGCATTAATAGGCACTTTCATCGGCACTCTCA
>CAZUON010000015.1:56691-63323 GCA_964621345.1 uncultured Glaciecola sp.
TCATCGGCACTCTCAAGCGCAGCTCATATGTGCTCTTTTATAGCTTCAAATAACAAAATTTGTTCACTACTGGGTTTATTTTGCCAATAATTTACCGTTACCATATACAATAGGCTTCCATATTAAAATGAGTTTTCGTAAAAGTAGAATAAGCAAACCCAGTTTACAAGCCACTAGATTAAGAGCAACCTGAACGGCAGGTCTCTTTGTTCAGTGTTAATCCGCATGAAAAATAACTCGATACCCGTTTTCTCTCTGCCTAAAGCTTTTATTTTTTTTGCTGGGTTACTTTTATTATGCAGCTGCAGTCAGCCTGATGACGATGGGCAAGCCCTTGTCAACCAAGCTGAGCGACCCAACATTATACTGATTTTGACCGACGACCAAGGCTATGGCGACACCTCTAGTTTCGGACAAAACCAATATACGACACATAGCATCGATAGCATTGCACAAAATGGCGCGATGCTGACTCAATTTTATGTCTCACAAGCAATTTGTACGACCTCACGCGCCTCTATTTTAACCGGAGCCTACGCAAATCGCCTTGGTCTAAGCTATGCCTTGTTTCCAACAGAATTAACCAACAAGCCCGCGGTGGGCCTTAATCCAGAGGAAGAAACTCTCCCTGAACTGTTAAAAGAACAAGGTTATGCAACAGGCCTGTTTGGTAAATGGCACTTAGGCGATCAATCACCGTTTTTACCAACAGATCAAGGATTTGACGAGTACTATGGCATTCCTTACTCCAACGATATGTGGTCAGCCAATGTAAACCCTAATTATGACTTTGCTCCCTTGCCCATTTTTAGCCAAGACCAAGTAATCGCGACGCTTGAAGATGATCAATCCAATTTAACCAAAATATTAACCGAAAAAAGTGTCGCGTTTATTGAAAACCACGCAGACCAAGCTTTCTTTTTAATGCTTGCTCACCCTCAGCCACACGTGCCGTTATTTGTATCAAAAGAATTTGAAGGAAAATCAGGAGCAGGCTTGTACGGCGATGTCATTATGGAAATTGATTGGTCGGTAGGACAAATCCTTACAAGCCTTAAAGAGCAGGGCATATATGAAAATACCCTTGTTATTTTTATGTCGGATAACGGCCCTTGGTTAACTTACGGAAATCATGCGGGTTCCTCAGGCAAACTGCGCAATGGCAAACAAAGTAGCTTTGAAGGCGGCGTGCGCACTCCAGTGCACATTCAATGGCCCGCCGGCTTAGCTAAGCAGGGCGAAATTGACATTCCAATGATGACGATAGATTTACTACCCACCCTGACCCAACTTGCGGGCGCTGACTTACCCAGCAAAAAAATAGACGGTAAAGATGTGTGGCCCATTATTAGCGGAAAACAAAGCGAGCCTGCGCACGAGGCGTACTTCTTCTATTTTCATCGTAACGACCTAACCGCAGTGCGCTACAAACAATGGAAGCTGTATTACCCCCATCGGTATAACTTGGTTGAGGAGGTGGGTATGGATGGCACAAAAGGAAGGAGCGGGTTTACTATGTTAGAAGGACTTAGGCTTTATGATTTAGAAAATGACCCAAGTGAAACTCGCGATCTGAGCCATCAGTTTCCTGACCTTATTGCGACTATGGATGCATTAGCCGATAAAAAGCGAGCGGAATTAGGAGATGACCTAACCGGAGTCAAAGGAACAGAAAACAGGCCAATAGGCTCTTTGTGACCTTTGGCCTTTTACACACTTAAGCTTTAAATTTTGTTTACTTCAACCAGCATAAATTTGGTGTCTTGCTCGCCAGTGACCATGACGCGGCACTGGCCCCAGTCCTCAGGAATAGACCATACAAATTCTTCTGCCACGGTGAACTTCTCGCGGTGGGTTTCGCAGCGTACCTCAACCGTTTCAAGCTCACCTTGAATATCAGCAAAAGCAAACTGGTTACGCACTAGCGAGTGAAAGAAAGCCCCACTTTCAGGCATGTCTACGCTTAAAATTATGTGCTCGTCTGAAAGGATGAATCCTTCCACTTCTTCAATCACACTTTTTAATGGTGATATCAATGATTCACCATTTTCTAGTTCTGCTATCGTTTTCGCGGTTGCAAGGGCATCAGCATACTGTCCGAGATTTGTCTCTAAAATAAATTGTCGTTGGCGTAAATAGTCAATATATTCGGCATTAAAAATCTCTTTTTCCTTCGAGTGTGAAAGACTGTTGGAAAGGGTTCGTTTAATCGCTCTCAACTCTCTTGCATCATCGCCTAACTGCTCAGCAATTCGCGTGTCTAAGCTCGACATCCAAGCATTTTCATATCGGTTACTGTCGTTGCCACTTTCTAACTTATCTAGTATTTTTTCAGCCTTATCAATATCTTTATCAGCTACGTAGGCAACGGCCTGTTTGTAGCTTTTTACAAATTTTCTCGATGCACCGCCCGGATCCGCCATAGAAAAATCTAAACGCACTGCCGCATCACATTGCTGCGTAGGTTTTCCATCTTTCATTGCAGGGGTAAATGTCCAATTTCTAATAGCATTTAGTGCAGAGCGTCTAAAAGTTCTATCCCCAGCAAAATCTTCAATCACAGGGTCTTGCACTAGCCCTTCTTCATCTATGACAAAGCTCATCAGCACCCATCCTTCTTTGCCATCACGAGCCGCGCTCTTAGGATACCTAGGGTCAACACGTCGGAGCGGTTCAGCTGGCTGATAGGCTGTAATGCGTGCAACTTCTTCCGGCGAAGCTTGTTCTATTACTTTTTGCTCAAGCTCATCACATGGTAAAAGGTTTTCTTCAGGCACTTGAGGGAGGTTTAAAGGAGGCTCTGCCGGTCCAGTCTGGCTGATAGACTGCGAGGAGAACAACAGCGTAGTAAAAAAAGCAAACGCTGGCAGAGCGCACAGCTTAAAGGTACGTAATTTCATTTTTGAACTTCCATTGTAAAAAAATCCATTGTTGTGTTTCTCATGTTAGCATCTTCAAATGTTTTGATCGCGCCTTTATAAGGTAACGAATCAACTTTACTGTAGTCAAGTTCCAGCCTTTACTGTTTAATACCCTATTGCGAGGTGTCTGATGCACACGACAATTACATAAACGAACAACTTGTCGCTATTAAGTGAGTTATATGACAAAAAACATGAGTAAACAAACGCCATCAAAACGTGGGCCACGTAAATATTGGGTGTACCTGCGAGACGCACTTATAGGGATAGTGATTATCAGCGCCATCATGTATTGGCAGAGCAAAGATATGCTAAGCGCAGATGGCAGCGTACATATAGCACAACAAAACCTTGTAAGCCTAAATGGCGAAGTGTTACCGCTACTAGCCCAAGACAAAGCAAACTTAGTCTACTTTTTTGCGCCTTGGTGCAGCATTTGTGCCCTGAGTATTGGTAACTTGAGCTATCTTGACCCGAGCAAAGTCAATGTAGTGATTGTGGCACTCGATTATTCGAACAAGGAGGCGGTAGAGACCTTCGTTAACGAACATAAGCTCAATAGCCAAGTACTCATGGGCCACGACGCATTAAAATCTCAGTTTCAGATTCAGGGCTATCCCAGTTATTATTTGGTAGACGAAAATGGCATCATCACCAGTCGTTCTTTTGGCTATTCCACAGCTGTGGGTTTAAAGCTACGTGAAGTGTTTGGCGCGTAGGCGCGCCGGCTAAAACTTCAACTTGTATATTTTAACGTAAAAGGTAAAAAGCGGTGCACTCCCACATTCATAAGCTTCATGCAATAAGCAACAAAGCATCGCGCTTAATTTTAGGCCTAATGAGCGGTACATCTTTAGATGGGCTAGATATTGCGCTTTGCAAAATCAGTGGGCACGGAAAACACACCGAATGTGAAGTGCTTAAATTTACCACGACCGATTATTGCGACGAGTATCGAAGCAACATCCAAACAATATTTGCCAAGGCCGATGGTAATATCGAAGCTTTATGCATGCTAAATGCTTGGGTCGCACGTTATCACGCCCGCTTAGTGAATGCCGCCTTGGCCGAGTTTGGCTACAGCGCGATTGATATCGATGTGATTGCAAGTCATGGCCAAACCGTATATCACAGCCCATTAGAGCAACATGGCAAAGCAGAGTTTGCTAACTCAACTCTACAAATTGGTGACGGCGACCATATCGCAGTGCTAACCAATATCATTACCTTAAGTGACTTTAGACAAAAACATATCGCAGCTGGGGGGCAAGGTGCACCTTTGGTCATGTATGGCGATTATTTGTTGTTCTCAAGTGATACCGAAAACCGAATAATGCTCAATATTGGTGGTGTGGCAAACCTGAGTTTTTTACCAAGAGCTGGCGATATTGCTAGTGTATTTAGCTCCGACATAGGACCGGGTAATACAATGATGGATGCATACGTGCAAACGCATTTTTCCCCCTTGCATTACGACAAAGACGCCATTATTGCCAGCAAAGGTAAAGTATCAAAAGTTCTGCTTAACGCACTTTTAGATAACGCTTTTTTTGCACAAGATTTTCCAAAAACCACAGGGCCAGAAGTGTTTAACTTAGCTTACTTAGCAAGTGCATTAAACGCCTCTAAATGCGAAAGCTTATCCCATGAGGATGTATTAGCAACCTTATGCGAATTTACTGCGCAATGCATATGCAAAAGCATTCTTAAAATTTGTAAGCACTTACCCTCATTGGAAATATATGCAAGCGGCGGCGGGATTCATAATCCACTGCTAACAGCGAGAATTAAGCATAAACTGAGCTTGCAAATGCCACAGGCGACATTTGCCAGTACTCAAGCGTTATCTTTAAACCCCGATGCAAAAGAGGCGGTTTTATTTGCCCTTTTAGCAAACGAAACGCTATGCGCCGACGGTTTAAGTTTTTCCTCTACGCAAAACAATATGCCCAGTGTTACCATGGGAAAAATCAGCTTTCCTGATTAAGCAAAGCGCTATTTGTACGTAAGCGAATCTGTAACGTCGTTTGATGGAATGACTATGCTCAAGACTATACATTTTGACACGCCACCGAGTAATGCCATTGTTGGCTGCGAGGGGCTAACACTCACGGTAAATGAACGCATACTCTTTGCTCGCTTGCGCCCCCTTGGCTTAATTTTGTTTGCTCGTAATATTGCAAACCCTGAACAACTCAAAGCCTTAACCGACGAATTTAAAACGGTATGTAACAACGCCCATGCCCTTGTATTGATTGATCAAGAGGGCGGCAGAGTATCGCGATTGCCAAAAGAGTACTGGCGCATTCCACCGAGCCCAACGCAATTTGCAGCGCTATACACCAAAGACAAAAATGCAGCGATTAATGCCTGCAAAATAAACTATCAACTTATTGGACTCGATTTAAAGCGCATGGGCATTAACGTAAATTGCGCGCCTATGCTCGACATCCCGCAAACAAATGCCTCCACAGTGGTCACCGACCGTGCACTTGGCAATGCCCCTGACAGGGTGATTGCTCTGGCTCAAGCAACTATTGATGGCTTGCATTATGCTGGCGTAGAGCCGGTAATTAAACATGGGCCAGGACACGGCCGAGGAACGGTCGATAGCCATAAGGCTTTGCCTAAAGTAGATGCGACACTAGACGAACTTGCATCATGGGACTTTTTGCCTTTTGCCCACTTTGCTAAACAAAGCATGCTAATGACCGCGCATATATTGTATTCTCAGCTTGATGATCAATACCCTGCCACCTTTAGCAAAAACATACTCTCAAATATCGTGCGAAGGCATATTGGTTTTGAAGGCCTAATTATGACCGACGATATCGATATGCATGCATTAAGCGGAAATACCGCAGAGCGCGCCAGCAAAGCATTACATGCAGGGTGTGACGTCGTTCTGCAATGTTCTGGTAAATTTGATGATTTGCAGATGCTTGAAGAGGTCCTCATGCCACTTAGTGGGAACTCGCTGTTGCGCGCCGAATATGCGGCAACTATGGCGAGTTCAGAAGCTCAACCGATGGATGAAAATGCCTTGTTAGCCGAACTGAACAATCTGATGAGTCAGTAATCGACTATGCCTGACTTTGCAGTACTTGCGGTATTTATTCCCACATTTTTATTTATTTCTATTACCCCTGGCATGTGCATGACCCTTGCAATGACCCTAGGCATGAGTGTGGGCTTGCGCCGCACTCTATGGATGATGCTGGGCGAAGTGACCGGTGTGGCGCTAGTTGCGATTGCTGCTGTGATAGGCGTAGCCAGTGTGATGCTAAATTATCCAACGTTGTTCTTATGGTTTAAATACATAGGAGGGGCCTATCTTATATATTTGGGTATAACAAGTTGGCGAGCTAAAGAACATATCGATACTATTGCCAAACGCGATGCCCAACTGAGTAAATTTGCCCTCATATCTCAAGGTTTTATCACAGCAATTGCCAACCCAAAAGGCTGGGGCTTTATGGTCTCTATCCTACCGCCCTTTGTAAGTATCGAAAAACCGATTGTGACGCAGTTATTTGTGCTAGTTGGGATTATTATGGTCAGCGAATTTCTTTGTATGATGCTTTACGCGAGCGGCGGTAAAAGTTTGCGTGCATTGCTTAATAAGGGTGACAACATTCGTTGGTTAAACCGCATTGCCGGAGGCTTACTTATTGTGGTTGGGCTTTGGCTTGCACTTGCGTGATGCGTGAT
>CAZUON010000015.1:63423-65599 GCA_964621345.1 uncultured Glaciecola sp.
CCGGAGGCTTACTTATTGTGGTTGGGCTTTGGCTTGCACTTGCGTGATGCGTGATGCGTGATGCGTGATTAGTAAATGGTTTGCCCTTCGCCTAATAAAAGTACCGTTTTAGCTTAACAATTACTCAATGTTTCATTAGCTAAGACCAAAGCCTTAGCTGCCTAAGATTATAGTCGAAATTCTTTAAAAAAATTCGAACTAAAAGACCTTCCAACAGTATAATGCCCGCCAAATTAGCCATGGATGTGACTCTCGTCATGAGTAAGCGTAGTTTTTCGTATAGCCTCTTTATTTTTCTTTGTATGTTTGTGCCCTCAGCTTTTGCTAGCAGCGGCGCCATCAACCTAACCACAAGCACCGCTGGCATTATTGCGTTAGTCATTTTTACCGCAGCCTATACCCTTGTGATGCTAGAAGAAAAAATTCACCTGCGTAAATCAAAACCCGTGCTCGTCGCAGCTGGTATGATCTGGGCAATTATTGGTTGGCAATACGTGCAAGCTGGGTTTTCAGAACAGTCGGAGGAGGCCTTCAGACATACATTACTAGAGTTTGCCGAGCTCATGCTGTTTTTGTTAGTTGCCATGACCTACATAAATGCCTTGGAAGAGCGCCGTTTATTTGATGTATTACGCAGTTGGATGGTGCGCAAAGGCTTTAGTTACAAGCAGCTATTTTGGCTCACCGGCGTATTGTCATTTTTTATATCGCCCATTGCCGACAACTTAACTACTGCCCTGCTTATGTGTGCAGTGGTCATGAAAGTAGCTGAAGGCGATAATAAATTTATTAACTTGTGCTGTATCAATATCGTCATTGCAGCGAATGCGGGCGGGGCCTTCAGCCCTTTTGGCGATATCACCACGCTCATGGTCTGGCAGGCCGGTGTATTGCACTTTAACGAATTCTTCGCATTGTTTATCCCCTCAGCAGTAAATTACTTAGTACCGGCTGTTGTGATGAGCTACTTTATTGCCAACAGTAAACCTGAGGGGATTGCTGACGATATTGAACTAAAACGTGGCGCCCTGCGCATTACCGCTTTATTTTTACTTACCATTGCTACCGCAGTTACCTTTCACACCGTACTACATTTACCGCCGGTATTGGGCATGATGACCGGTTTAGGTTATTTGCAGTTTTTTGGCTTCTTCTTACGCGTAAGCTTGCCCGGCTCACTTGCACGCAAAAAAGCCATGGCCGAGAGAGAGGGCGACGAAGACCGCTTACGCTCTTTAGGGCAAGTCGTACCCTTTGATGTATTTAACCGTGTTGCACGCGCAGAGTGGGACACCCTATTGTTCTTTTACGGCGTCGTAATGTGTGTAGGTGGCTTAGGCTTTATGGGATATTTAGCGCTGATGTCGGATGTACTCTATACGCAATGGGGCGCAACCTCGGCGAATATCGCACTTGGCGTAATATCGGCTCTTATCGATAACATACCGGTCATGTTTGCTGTACTCACCATGGACCCAGAAATGTCGCACGGCCATTGGCTACTCATCACCCTTACCGCCGGTGTAGGTGGCAGCCTACTCTCAATTGGCTCAGCCGCCGGCGTTGCCCTCATGGGCCAAGCACGTGGCGCGTATACCTTTATGGGGCATTTGAAATGGATGCCTGTAATTGCACTGGGTTATATTGCGAGTGTGATGGTACATTTGTGGTTGAATGCGGAGTATTTTTAAGGTTTGGACCTCCAAGATTTAGGCGCCACCGCTTAACTTTAATTGGGTTTTATACCCGGTGGCAGTCTAACGCGCTTAATAATGTAAATGTTGATGGCCGTATCTGAAATTTGTATAAATCATGCAAATTCAGATGCGGCTTTGTTTTTACTGAAGTTGTAAAACAAAAAACCCACTCGTTAGAGCAGGGTCTTATTGAATAATGGTACCTCGACCCGGGATCGCGACTCACGGTTACCGGCAGGGACACGCACCGCGTTTCCCGCAGCACAAACAAAAAACCCCACTCAATTGAGCGGGGTTCTTCAGAATAATGGTGCCTCGACCCGGGATCGCGACTCACGGTTACCGGCAGGGACACGCACCGCGTTTCCCGCAGCACAAACAAAAAACCCCACTCAATTGAGCGGGGTTCTTCAGAATAATGGTGCCTCGACCCGGGATCGCGACTCACGGTTACCGGCAGGGACACGCACCGCGTTTCC
>CAZUON010000016.1:0-36113 GCA_964621345.1 uncultured Glaciecola sp.
GCGCTGCTTTCTGCTTCGATAACTGCACGACGTGAAACAACAACGTTATTACGCTTAGCATCAAGCTTAATTACTTTAAATTCTAACTCTTTACCTTCTAAGTGAGTTGTTTCGCGAACTGGGCGAACATCTACTAATGAACCAGGTAAGAATGCACGAACAGTGTTTACTTCTACTGTAAAGCCGCCTTTGACTTTACCGTTGATAACACCAATGATCGTTGCTTTTTCGTCGTAAGCTTTTTCAAGCTCAACCCAAGCTTCATGACGCTTGGCTTTCTCACGAGAAAGAATTGTTTCACCGAAACCGTCTTCTACTGCGTCAAGTGCCACATCTACTGAGTCACCTACTGCGATTTCTAATGAACCATCAGCTGCCTTAAATTGGTCAACTGGGATAGCACTTTCTGACTTAAGGCCAGCATCAACAAGTACAATGTCTTTGTCGATTGAAACTACGGTACCCTTCACGATTGCGCCAGGGCGCGTCTCTAGCTGGAGTAAGCTTTCTTCAAAAAGTTCTGCAAAATTTTCAGTCATATTTAGATTCAGTTTTCATATTTAGTCCGCTAATTCAATCCAGAAATACGGGGTTATTAATAAGACCTTTTTCATCCTAAAATCGGTCGCTAGTGTAATAAATTGTGTCGTTTGATTTGATACTATGGAAAAAGACGTTTATCTATAAATATCCGAGATTTTTCAAATACTTGAGTAATACTCAACTCTGTTGAATCAATCTCAAAGGCGTCCTCAGCAGGCCTAAGTGGTGCAGTGGTTCTGTTCGCATCACGTTCGTCTCTTGCTTGTATATCCACCAAAAGGCGCGAGATTTTAACATCATGGCCTTTATCTTTCAACTGCTGATATCTGCGCTCGGCGCGGGCTTCTGCAGAAGCGGTTAAGAAAATCTTGGCGTCAGCATTTTTAAATACGACAGTTCCCATATCTCGTCCATCCGCTACTAGCCCAGGATTTTGTGCAAATCCTCTTTGGCGGCGCAGCAATGCTTCGCGCACAACAGGTATGGCTGCAACAATAGATGCGGCTGAGCCGACTTCCTCATTACGAATATCATCACTGACATCCTCGCCTTCTAACACAACGCGGGTATGTCCTTGTTCGGTAAAAAATTCGACGTCTAATCCGCTCGCTAAAGGCACCAAAGCATCTTTATCATCTAGGGCAATATCGTGATGGATGGCGGCGACTGCTAGTACGCGATAAATCGCACCGCTGTCTAGGAAATGCATTTTGTAAGCTTCTGCGAGCATAGCACTTAATGTACCTTTGCCCGCGCCGCTTGGGCCGTCTACCGTAATAATCGGTATGTGTTGCTGCATATAATGATTGCTCGTTGCGAAAAAACGCGGCAATTATACGCACATAGTACAGAAGTGCAACGCGATGATTTAATCGCGTTGCTGGCTTACGTCAGCGAAGACCTTAAAAAAGCTCGGAAAGGTTTTAGATGTGCATTTAGGGTCGTTAATAGTCACCCCGCAATAATCATCTAAGGCGACAAGCGCAAAGCACATGGCCATACGGTGATCATCGTAAGTATCAATTGCAGCGTGGCGAATGGTCTGTGGTGGGGTAATTGTAATATAATCTTCGCCCTCCTCAACATTCGCTCCGACCTTTCGTAATTCAGTTGCCATTGCATGTAAGCGGTCGGTTTCTTTTACTCGCCAATTATAAATATTGCGAATAGTAGTGACCCCTTCTGCAAATAATGCAGTGGTAGCAATAGTCATCGCGGCATCAGGGATATGATTAAGGTCTTGGTCAATAGCGGTCAACTTTCCAACCGACGCAGTAATGGCATTATCTTCCCACTCAATCCTGGCACCCATATCGGCTAATACATCGGCAAATCTAACATCCCCTTGTACCGACTTCTTCCCCACCCCAATTACTTTAATACTACCGCCCTTTATTGCGGCCGCAGCTAAAAAGTACGATGCGGAGGATGCGTCGCCCTCTACCCAAAATTTATTGGGGGCTACATACGAAGCCGATGCTTTTATTGTAAAGCTTTCGTAAGCGTTGTTTTGAACCTCAACACCAAATTTTTGCATGCTATCAAGGGTGATATCGATATAGGGCTTGGAAACAAGCGTACCTTTTATGTGTATAGTAACATCCTGATCTAACAGGGGCGCAGCCATCAGTAAAGCTGTTAAAAACTGGCTTGACACAGAACCGTCGACGGTAAAGCTTGATTGCGTAATGGGCGCATGTTTAATCGCAAGAGGCGGAAATCCCGAGTTTTTAAGATAGCGAATGTCGGCACCTGCTTCAATCAATGCGTCGGCGAGATCTCCTATTGGTCGTTCTTCCATGCGCGGCTCGCCGGTTAAGGTCACATCGACATTCGAAAAGGCAAGGGCTGCACATAAAGGGCGCATCGCAGTACCGGCATTACCTAAAAAGAGCTCTAAGTGCTGTGCAACGTCAAACTTGCCGCCAATACCTGTCACCACACATTGGGTTTTATCTTCCGACAGTTCATATTTAACACCTAATTGAGACAAAGCATTTAACATATGACGAATATCATCACTGTCTAATAAGTTGTCTAGGCGAGTTTCACCCGTCGCAAGCGCTGCAAGCAATAGCGCACGATTAGATAAACTCTTAGACCCTGGAAGGTGAACTTCTCCGGCGACTTTTGCGATTGGCGATAAAACTAATTGCTCCATGTTATGTGTTTGACCTCTCAAATTCTTGCATAAACGAAACTAAGGCTTTTACACCTTCAATGGGCATTGCATTATAGATACTCGCGCGCATCCCGCCTACAAATCGATGTCCTTTTAAGGCAACAAGTCCTTGTTTTTCGGCTTGAGCCAAAAACTCTGTATCGAGGCGATTGTCGGCGAGTTGGAAAGTGACATTCATCTTCGAACGATTTTCGTCGGCAATTTTGTTGGAATAAAAATCAGATGCATCGATGCATGAATACAATAAACGAGCCTTTTCAGCGTTTACCTTTTCTATTGCGTTGATACCACCTTGCTCGAGCAACCACTCAAACACCAAGCCCGCTAAATACCATGAAAAGGTAGGTGGTGTGTTGTACATACTATCGTTATTAACTTGCTGTTGATAATCGAATACAGAAGGCGTATCTGTGCGAGCGAAGCCTAACAGGTCTTCTCGAATTATCACCACAGCCAAACCTGATGGGCCAATATTTTTTTGCGCACCGGCGTAAATAATACCGTAGTCGTTAACATCAATATGTTTACTTAAAATATTCGATGACATATCGGCAACAATGGGAACATTTTCTGATTTAGGTACCCAGTTTATCTCGATACCGTCTACCGTCTCATTCGGGCAATAATGGAAATACGCCGCTTTTGGGTCGATTTCCCAGTTATTTTGGGTTGGCACCCATAGCTTGTCATCTTTACTCTGGGTCTTGGCAACGATTTGCGTCTGCATATACTTTTCAGCTTCGGTGACAGCTATTTGTGACCACTGCCCCGAGACCAAATGTTGCGATAAATCTCCGCGTTTAGCAAGATTCATTGGTACTGAAAAAAATTGGCCGCGACCGCCACCTTGTAAAAACAACACTTTGTAATTACTAGGAATATTCATCACGCTTCTAAGGTCTTGTTCTGCCTTTTCAGCGACTGCCATAAAAGGCTTACCTCGGTGACTTACTTCCATCACTGAGGTGCCTTGACCGTTCCAATCTAATAGTTCAGATTGCGCTCGTTCAAGCACTGCATGGGGCAAAGCCGCTGGGCCTGCGCTAAAATTAAAGAGTGTTTGCATATCGTTTCTCAGTTACTTTGAGTCAAACACAAAACAAGCGACGCTAATGGGCCGCTTGTTTAAGATATTGACTAATTTACAACCAGTATTAACTACAAGGTATTAATCTTGTGTGCTTTCATCGTCAGCATCATCACTGATGTCTGACTCGGCGCTTGGTGTTTCAACAGTGTCAGCAACTGCTGCATCTGCATCCGCGCTTACGATAGGCTCACCATTTTCGTCAAGCTCAACGATTTCTTCGACCTCATCGATGCGCTGAAGGCCTACTACACGCTCACCTTCTACGGTCCGAATCAAGCGTACGCCCTGAGTGTTACGGCCTACGGTCGATACTTCCGCAGCACGTGTTCTCACTAAGGTACCTTGGTCAGAAATCAGCATAATTTCGTTACTTTCGTCGACTTGAACCGCACCTACGACTGCACCATTTCGTTCAGATACCTTAATTGAAACGACACCTTTAGTTGCACGGTTTTTAGTTGGGTATTCACCAATTGGAGTGCGTTTGCCGTATCCGTTTTCAGTGGCAGTCAAAATGTCACCTTCATCATTTGGAATGATAAGGGAAACAACTTTCTCGGTTTCGGCAATACGTATACCGCGCACACCGGTCGCCGTTCTGCCCATAGGACGGACTTTATCTTCGCTGAAACGTACGACTTTACCGGCATCAGAGAACAACATAATTTCGCTAGAACCGTTGGTTAAATCTACACCAATTAGCTCATCACCATCAGTCAAGTTTACTGCGATAATGCCATTCGCGCGGGGACGAGAATATTGCGTAAGCTCGGTTTTCTTAACTGTACCTTTGCGTGTTGCCATAAATACAAAGTAGCCAGCTTCAAATTCTTTAATCGGTAAAATTGCAGTAATACGCTCACCTTCTTCAAGGGGCAATATATTGACAATTGGACGGCCACGAGCATTACGACTTGCTAGCGGTAAGTTGTATACTTTTAACCAATATAAACGTCCTCGAGTTGAGAAGCAGAGAATATGGTCGTGGGTGTTGGCAACTAACAGCTTCTCAATAAAGTCTTCGTTCTTCATTTTAGTAGCTGACTTACCTTTACCACCGCGGCGCTGCGCTTCGTAATCAGATAGTTTTTGATATTTCACATAGCCTTCTCGAGACAAGGTTACTACCACTTCTTCGCGCTCGATTAAATCTTCAATATCAATATCGTGAGATGCGGCCGTAATTTCAGTACGACGCTCATCACCATACTCGTCACGAACCGCTACCAATTCTTCAGAGATAACTTCCATTAGACGCTCTGAACTTGCTAGGATTTTTAATAACTCGGCAATTACTTCGAGCAAATTGCGATATTCATCAAGGATTTTGTCGTGCTCTAGCCCTGTTAACTTGTTTAAACGAAGGTCAAGTATCGCTTGGGCTTGTTCTTCTGTTAGGTAGTAACTGCCATCACGAATACCATATTCAGGTGCTAGCCAGTCGGGGCGTGCTGCATCGTTACCTGCGCGAGATAGCATTTCAGAAACGTCGCCAAGTTCCCAACCTTGAGCAACTAATGACTTTTTGGCATCTGCTGGGCTATTAGACTGTTTGATTAATTCAATTACTGGGTCGATATTAACCAAGGCAATCGCGAGGCCTTCAAGAATATGGGCACGGTCTCTTGCCTTACGTAGTTCAAATACGGTGCGACGAGTTACAACTTCACGACGATGAAGAACAAATAGCTGCAGTATCTCTTTTAGGTTAAAGACTTTCGGTTGGTTACGGTCAAGTGCAACCATATTAATGCCAAATACGGTTTGCAGTTGCGTATTAGCGTATAAGTGATTAAGTAATACCTCTGCAGACTCGTTACGTTTTACTTCTATAACAATGCGCATTCCGTCTTTATCAGACTCATCGCGCAATGCAGAAATGCCTTCTACCCGCTTTTCTTTTACTAATTCAGCAATTTTTTCGATAAGGCGAGCTTTGTTTACTTGATACGGGATTTCATGAACAATAATGGTCTCTTTACCATTTTCTTCTTGTTCAATTTCGGCCTTAGCTCTTAAGTAAATTTTACCGCGACCGGTTTGATAGGCGCTAATAATGCCAGCGCGGCCACTGATCATCGCAGCCGTCGGAAAATCAGGACCCGGTATATGTTCCATCAACTCTTCAAAGGTGATTTCAGGGTTCTCAATAATGGCTAAACAAGCATTTACGACTTCGGTTAAGTTGTGCGGCGGAATATTGGTCGCCATACCAACAGCAATACCCGACGAACCATTCACCAACAAGTTAGGAATTTTGGTCGGCAGTACCTCTGGAATAAATTCGGTTCCATCATAGTTTGGAACAAAATTAACGGTTTCTTTTTCTAAGTCGGCTAATAACTCATGTGCAATTTTAGCCATACGGACTTCTGTGTAACGCATGGCCGCAGCAGAATCACCGTCGACTGAACCAAAGTTACCCTGGCCATCAACTAACATGTATCGCAAAGAAAAGGGCTGAGCCATACGAACGATGGTGTCGTAGACCGCAGAGTCACCGTGTGGGTGATACTTACCAATTACGTCTCCAACGACACGAGCCGACTTTTTGTAAGGCTTGTTAAAGTCGTTTTTTAATTCACTCATGGCGAAAAGTACGCGGCGATGTACAGGTTTTAAACCATCTCTAACATCTGGTAATGCCCTACCGACAATTACGCTCATTGCGTAATCTAAATAGGAGTTCTTGAGTTCTTCTTCGATATTTATTGGGGAGATACTATTATTGGCATTGTCAGTCATGAACTGAATGATCCTTATTGTGGTAGTGCGTTCCTCTGACCCTACTCATTATTAAAATGAGGATTGGTCTGAATATCCGTTCTGGATGTGCGCAGCACTACTTGTTTTTATCATCTTATTTCCAACCACGATACTAGCATCATGATAAGAAAAAATGTAGCGCCTTATGCCCTTTCCTTTCAATTTATTTTGTCTTATTTATCCCCACTGTTTTAAATCGTGTCTCCCCTTATAAAAGCATCAGATATTTAGTAACATTCATTGCCAAGTATAAGTAAAAATACACAATAAACGGTAGCCACAACAAATATGTCGAATATAGATAGCCAAGAATTAACCAAATTTGCCGACCTTGCTAGCCATTGGTGGGATAAAGAAGGTGAATTTAAGTCTTTGCATGATATCAACCCATTGCGGGTCGACTTTGTGGAGCATGCCTGCGAGGGGTTATTCGACAAACAGGTTTTAGACATCGGTTGTGGTGGCGGAATTTTATCTGAAGCTCTCGCGCAACGCGGTGCCAAAGTTACCGCCATAGACATGGTGCAAGCCTCTCTTGATGTGGCTAACCTTCATAAACTAGAATCAGGACTCGACATCAATTATTACTTGAGCACTGCCGAGGATTGGGCGCAAAAGCATGCCCAACACTACGACGTAATTTGTTGTTTAGAGATGCTGGAGCACGTACCAGACCCAAGCGCCATTGTTGATGCCTGTGCAAAATTAGTAAAGCCAGGCGGTACCCTTGTCTTCTCAACACTAAACCGAAATATGAAAGCCTACTTGATGGCGATTGTAGGCGCTGAGTATGTGTTAGGTATGGTGCCCAAGGGTACCCACGATTACGCAAAATTTATTAAACCGTCTGAATTGATAAATATGATTGAACATGCAAAATTAGACGCGCGAGAAATGACGGGCTTACATTTTAACCCCTTACTTAATCAATATTATTTGTCGGCAAAAAATGTGGACGTGAATTACTTTGTAGTTTGCCAAAAGCAATCAACCTGACAACATAAAACACGACATATTGTTGTGTAAATCGCATTTAGTTTTTAATCACTTTTTGAACTATAAATTTTTATTTTAGAACGAATTGTTTTCTTACTTTCCTCACAAAAGTGGTTGCATCGTTGCAAACTCACTTATGCGTTAATGTCATCGGTTAGCTCTTACTAACCAAAATAACTGTTACTTTATGTTGACAGTGAAACACTAGATATAGTGGTTGCATTAGCACTTAAGACGCATTATCTTGTGTGTGTTGAGTTTATTCGTCCACTACATGGATATTCGAAGTACCTGCTGACGAATCGTCATTCACTCAATTTAATAGCGCTAAACACCAAATACAGCTAGCAGCATATGCGAGCGAAAATTAAGAGTATAACTATAATGAAAAACGATCTTTTGGTAACCAAACGCGATGGTTCTCAGGAACCTATCGATTTAGATAAAATTCATAAAGTTGTGACGTGGGCAGCCAACGGTCTAGAAGACGTGTCGGTGTCGCAGGTAGAAATCAAGGCTCAAATCCAGTTTTACAATGGGATCAAAACCGCTGAAATCCACGAAACGCTTATTAAGTCAGCTGCCGACCTTATTTCGACAGACTCGCCTGACTATCAGTACCTCGCTGCTCGCTTAGCCATATTCCACTTGCGTAAAAAAGCCTTCGGTCAGTTCGAACCGCCAGCGCTGTATGATCATGTAAAATCAATGATTAGCCAAGGAAAGTATGACCAGCACATATTAGAAGATTACAGCCCTGAACAAATCGCTGAAATGGAATCTTTCATTGACCATTCTCGCGACATGAATTTCAGTTATGCTGCCGTAAAACAATTAGAAGGTAAGTACCTCGTTCAAAACCGCGTTAGCGGAGAGATTTATGAAAGTGCTCAATTTTTATATGTTCTAGTAGCGGCATGTTTGTTTGCCAAGTATCCAAGCGATACGCGCATGCATTACATAAAGCGTTTTTACGATGCTGCGTCCACTTTCAAACTTTCTTTGCCTACACCAATTATGGCAGGTGTCAGAACCCCTACTCGCCAGTTTAGCTCCTGTGTATTAATCGAGGCTGGCGATAGCTTAGATTCGATTAATGCAACCGCTAGTGCCATTGTTAAATATGTGAGCCAGCGAGCTGGAATTGGTATAAATGCCGGTCGCATTAGAGCACTGGGTAGCCCTATTCGGGGTGGCGAAGCCTTCCACACTGGCTGTGTCCCATTCTATAAATACTTCCAAACTGCAGTTAAAAGTTGCTCTCAAGGTGGCGTGCGCGGTGGTGCTGCTACATTGTTTTACCCACTATGGCATTTGGAAGTTGAATCATTATTAGTACTTAAGAATAACCGCGGTGTTGAAGAAAACCGCGTGCGTCACTTAGATTACGGCGTGCAATGTAACAAATTGATGTACACGCGTATGATAAAAGATGATTACATCACTTTGTTTAGTCCTTCTGATGTACCTGGTCTGTATGATGCTTTCTTTGCTGATCAAGATGAGTTTGAACGCTTATATGTTCAATACGAAAATGATGACAGCATTCGCAAGAAACGCATCAAAGCTATTGAGTTATTTGGACAGTTTATGCAAGAACGTGCAAGTACAGGCCGTATTTACTTGCAGAATGTCGACCATTGCAACACACACAGCCCTTTCGACCCAGCAGTTGCTCCTGTTCGTCAAAGTAATCTATGTTTAGAAATTGCGCTACCCACTAAACCGTTGCGTAATGTCGATGATGCAGAGGGTGAAATTGCTCTATGTACGCTGTCTGCGTTCAACTTAGGCGCAATCGAAAGTTTAGATGACTTTGAAGAGCTTGCGGATTTATCGGTACGTGCCCTCGACAGTCTTTTAGACTACCAAGATTATCCAGTTCCAGCAGCACTCACAGCTACCATGGGAAGAAGAACCTTAGGTATAGGGGTAATTAACTTCGCTTACTACCTTGCTAAAAATGGTGTTAAGTATTCTGACCACAGTGCTAATGGCTTAATTCATCGCACCTTTGAGGCGATGCAATATTACTTGCTAAAAGCATCAAATAATTTGGCAAAAGAGAAAGGCGCTTGCCCTAAATTCAACGAAACGACTTATTCAAAAGGCATCATGCCGATTGATTCCTATAAAAAAGACTTAGATGCTATTTGTAATGAGCCTTTGCACTATGATTGGGATGCTTTGCGCAAAGACGTTGTAGAGCATGGTTTACGCAATTCAACTTTGTCAGCGCTTATGCCCTCTGAAACCTCATCACAAATCTCAAATGCGACTAATGGAATTGAGCCACCACGTGGTCATATTAGTATAAAAACGAGTAAAGATGGTGTGCTTAAGCAGGTAGTGCCAGATTACAAAGCACTTAAGAATGACTATGAGTTGTTATGGGATATTCCATCTAATGATGGGTATTTACAGTTAGTTGCAATTATGCAGAAGTTTATTGACCAAACAATATCTGCAAATACTAGCTACGACCCAGGTAAATACGACGGCAACAAAGTGCCGATGAAGTTACTACTTAAAGATTTGTTAACTACCTACAAGCTTGGTGTGAAAACACTTTATTATCACAACACTAGAGACGGTGCCTCTGATAAATCAGACACTGAATTAGTTGGAAATGTTCAAGAGCCTGCTGCCCAAACGGCCATCATTGAAGAAGACGATGACTGCGCTGGCGGTGCTTGTAAAATATAACTGGATTAGGACGTTAACTTAATGAAGTACACAACATTCAATCAGAAAACTACCGACACCATGAAAGAGCCAATGTTCTTTGGTGCGCCGGTTAATGTTGCTCGTTATGATCAACAAAAACATCCGATTTTTGAAAAGTTAATCGAAAAACAAATCTCGTTTTTCTGGCGACCGGAAGAAGTGGACGTTAGTAAAGACCGAGTAGATTTTCAGAAACTTAGCGATGCTGAAAAACACATTTTTACATCGAATTTAAAGTATCAAACCTTACTTGATTCCGTGCAAGGCAGAAGCCCAAACATCGCATTTTTGCCAATTATTTCTCTTCCTGAGCTTGAGACTTGGGTTGAGACATGGTCGTTTTTTGAAACCATTCACTCGCGTTCGTACACCCACATATTGCGTAACTTGTTTTCTAACCCAAGTGAGATATTCGACGACATTGTAGTTAATGATGAGATTAAACGTCGGGCGACTGATATTTCAAAGTACTATGACGACCTTATCTTTTACACACAGTTGTTTCAAACTCGTGGAGAAGGTATACACACCATTGATGGTGAGACGCATGAAGTGAACATGCGCGCATTAAAGAAAAAGCTATTTTTGTGCATGAATTCCGTGAATGCACTAGAAGCTATTCGCTTTTATGTGTCATTTGCCTGTACCTTTGCTTTTGCAGAGCGTGAATTAATGGAAGGTAACTCTAAAATTATTCGCCTGATTGCCCGAGACGAAAATATTCACCTGACTTCAACTCAGCACATTCTGAATTTATGGATCAAAGGTAAAGACGATCCAGAAATGGCTGAAATAGCAAAAGAGTGCGAGCAAGAAGCAAAAGACATCTTCTTACTTGCAGTAGAGCAAGAAAAAGAATGGGCAAAATACTTATTCAAAGACGGCTCGATGTTAGGCCTAAATGAAGAAATATTAAGTGAATACGTCGAATATATTGCTAATCAGCGTATGGCGGCCATCGGCATGGGACAACCCTTCAACGTGAAAGGCAACCCACTACCATGGATGAATAACTACCTTACTTCCGACAATGTTCAAGTGGCTCCACAAGAAACTGAAATTAGCAGTTACTTGGTAGGTCAAATCGACAGTGAAGTTGGTTCGTCTGAATTCGAAGCTTTTGAATTATAGATGTGATTGTTAAAAGCGATAAAATAAGCGTGTGTGTTGATAAAACCACGCGCTTTTCGTTTGAAAATGACGATAGTTTATTAATCGCCATGGAGAAGAATAAACTTGATGTACATTATCACTGCAGAGAGGGGTTTTGCGGCGCCTGTCGTACAAAGCTTATTAGTGGTAAGGTTGAATACAAGGTAGACCCCCTCGCCTGCATTGACGACGATGAGATTCTAGCTTGCTGCTGTATACCTGTCAGTGATATCGAAGTCGAAACATACTAACAAACGATATAAAAGCGCCAAATTAGAGTAAGGCTTCGGTTCAAAAGAGTGATTTTGAAAAAACTAAAAACGCAGCTGATAGTTCATAGCAACTGCGCCTGATTTTTTAAAGCGTTAAACCAATGCGCTTTGCGACTTCGATATATGATTCAACTACCGACCCTAGGCCCTGACGAAACCTATCTTTGTCGAGTTTCTTTTTGCTTTCGCTGTCCCATAGTCTGCAACCATCGGGCGTGAATTCGTCACCTAAAATGATATCGCCATTGGCATCAACACCAAACTCGAGTTTAAAGTCGACCAACAACATCCCGCCTTTTGCGAACAAAGGCGTCAGAATATCATTGACTTTAAAGGTCAACGTTTTCATTTGGTCTATTTGAGCTTGAGTTGCCCACTCAAAACCGACAATATGTGACTCATTAATCATGGGGTCATGCAGTGCATCATTCTTTAGGAAGAATTCGAAAGTTGGCGGGTTAAGCTCTTTACCCTCTTCCACTCCCAAGCGTCTACACAGTGAGCCTGCCGCATAATTTCGGACTACGCACTCTACTGCAATCATATCTAATTTTTTTACAAGACTTTCGGTATCTGACACCAGGCTCTGCACCTGCGTCTTTACGCCATTTGCCTCTAACTGCTGCATGATGAAGTGATTAAACTTATTGTTCACTTCACCTTTACGCTCTAACTGCTCGATTTTTTCGCCGTCGAAGGCAGAAGTATCATTTCTAAATTCGAGTATTAATAAGTTTGGATCGTCTGTAAAAAAAACTGTTTTAGCTTTACCACGATAAAGCTCTGCGCCTTTTTGCATTTGCCGCCTCAATTTAAATATCTAAGTTTTCTTCAGCCATGTAATCAGAAAACACGGTGAATAAATCAGTAACCTTTTTTACTTCAAAAGCATTATTGTCACTATCTTTGAAGGTAATCGCTGTTTTATCGCCAACACTTTCGACTAACAAACGATAATTAACCTTTTCGAGGTCTATTCTCTCGTCAGCAAACAGACCGTCCCACCAAGAGCCGGATTCGCCGTTATATTTTACAAACATCAAACCAGAAGATTGATCTAGGTCGATAACGTCAAAACCCATCTTGCGAAGAACTAACAACAGTCGAGGCCAAGTGTTTTCATAAATTGCATCAACGACAAAAGCTGGATCGCCATCAGGATTGAATCCTAATTCAGAGTTAAATCCTTCTCTTATCATGGCAATACGTTGTGTCTGTGCTAAACGAAGGCCAAAATCATATTCTTGAATAATATAATTAAGAAAATTCACCTCGTTCTCTCTTAGCTCAAATGGACTTGCATTGGCTAACTGAGACTCACCGTTTTCGTCTACAAAACCTACCTTTTCAACGTTTAACTTTCCGGTTCTGCCGTGAGGCTCCATTTCTACCGTCATTTTAAACTTACGTGCTTGTTCTATGACGGTATCGCTGAAGTCGTACCAGCTTTCATCGCTGTTGTCGCGGGTTACAACCCAGTCGGTTATGAGAATATTATTTTCTCTATCGAAAGACTCTACGCCAATTTCCCTGACTTCTAAAAAGGTCAGCACCGTATCCCAAATCGTTGCATCCAAGGCTTTGCTATCATCAATTTGGTCAAACAATACTGTGGCTTTTTCTGAGCCTTCTTCCACGTGTGAGCCACTCACTAGTGGCAATACCAAACGCGGCGAATGTACCAAGACCTCAGGGCCGAGGATATCATGGGGCGAGCGAACTTCAGGCAGCGCATACCGATTAGATATTGGCGGTGCGGTGAGCTCTTCAGGTACTTTTAACATCTCGGCCTGTTTTACATCGAGGTATTCAAAGTTACCAGAAGCTTGACGCCGAGTTTGCGAATTGGAGCAAGCGCTAAGCACAAGCACTGCACATAACGACAAAAGAATTGGCTTTTTCATCACTATTTCATTAGTCCTAATTTAAACAACGTTTCTTCGATAGTTTTTTGGCTATTAAGTTCAGGCAGTACCATCGGTAATCTTAACATTGCATCTTGAATCTTACCCATTTTGTAAAGGGCCCACTTGGGTATCACAGGGTTGGGCTCAATGAACAATTGTTCGTGAAGCTGCGATAAGGTGGCGTCTATCGATTTGGCTTGCGCAAAATCACCAGCGAGAGCCGCGTTTGCCATCAACGACATTTTCTCAGGGGCAATGTTTGCGGTAACAGATATCACACCATGACCACCTTCACACATAAACTCGCAGCCACTTGCGTCATCGCCGCTGAATGTAGCAAAGTCGCTAGAAACTGCTTGTTGTGTTTCCTTAAGACGCTTTAAATCACCCGTAGCATCTTTTAGGCCAACAATATTTGGGTGTTTTGCTAACACTGCCACGGTATCTGTAAGCATGTCAGCTACAGTGCGCGACGGCACGTTATATAATATGGTAGGTAAATCAGTGGCCGACGCGATTGCTTCAAAATGTGCAATCATGCCCCGCTGTTGCGGCTTATTGTAATACGGTACAACACTTAAAAAGCCATCTACTGAAAGCTTTGCCATTTCTTTACTCAGAAATATCGCTTCTTCCGTAGAGTTTGCACCGCTGCCTGCAATAACTGGGACTTGCCCTGAGGCATACTCAACCACTTGCTTAACCACGTCAATGTGTTCATTGATGGGCAATGTAGCTGACTCACCAGTGGTACCAACAGCAACAATGCCGTGTGTGCCTGACTCGATATGCCATTGAACTAAGCGTTCTAAACTTAGCTTGTCGATATCACCATTTGATAATAGTGGTGTCACTAATGCGACGTAACTTCCCTTAAACATTTACCCCCCTTAAAGCAATTCGCAATAGTAGAGGTCTAAACTAGTAAAAACAAGTAGAAAACCTTATATTGCACATTATATTCATGCATATTTAAGCAGGGAAACCGCAAACCATGAAAACGCAGTTAATTTTAAACGTATTAGGTGCTGACCAACTCGGTATTTTAAGCCTCATTGCGGGCTGTATAAGCGAGAATAATTGTAATATTTTAGACTCAAGGCACGCGATTTACGGACAAGATTTTTCTGTAACAATGATTGCCAGCGGTAATGAACAGGACGTTACGCGCTTAGAAATCGCACTATCTACATTATGTTTTGAACATGAACTCTTATGCATGATGAAGCGCACCAGCGGTCACATCAAGCAAAACATTGAGCAATTGATCACCTTAAAATTTGCGGGTGAAGACTCAAGTGGCCTAATGCAAACCGTGACTAAGCTTTTAGCCGCAGAGCAAGTTAGCATTAGCGCTGTAAGGCAAAAAGTGAACAGTAAAGATGACGTGTGTCATGTGGAATGTAAAATGATATTGTCGGCACCAGCTGATCTAGATCTGACCGAATTCGATAGTAAAGTGAAGCACGCACTTCATGGCCTGGGTTTATCAGGTCGAATTAGTCATCAACAAATTAAGGAAGACAATGAATACATTGAAAGCTGGTGATAAAGCTCCTGCATTTTCACTGCAAGACCAACACGATAAAACAATCAGTTTGAGCGACCTTGCAGGCAGTAAGGTCGTCGTCTATTTTTATCCTAAAGCAATGACACCAGGCTGTACGGTTCAGGCACAAGGGCTTAGAGACCACATTGATGAGCTACATACTGCCGGCGCAGTAGTACTCGGAATAAGCCCAGACCCAGTCGCAAAGCTGAAGAAGTTTTCCGACAAAGAGAGCCTTAACTTCTCATTGTTATCAGACCCTGAGCACAAAATAGCAGACGCCTTTGGCGTATGGGGACTGAAAAAATTTATGGGTAAAGAGTATGATGGGATTCACCGCATCACGTTTATCATTGACGAGGTTGGAAATGTCAGTGACGTACTCAACAAGTTTAAAACAAAAGAACACCATCAAGCGGTACTCGATGTTGTAAGCAAGGGTTAGATAAACCCTAAGCGCCTTAGCTAAGACCTTAGCTTAAGGCGCCCATCTCTTCATTCGTTGCAGTTTTAGGGGTTGACCAAGCAGACATTAATGCTTTGACTAGGGTCGCCAATGGAATAGCAAAAAATACTCCCCAGAAACCCCAAAGCCCGCCAAAGAGCAACACAGCAATGATAATATACAAAGGATGCAAACTGACCGCCTCTGAAAATAAGATAGGAACGAGTAAGTTGCCATCAAGCGCTTGGATAACACCATACACGAGCATCACATAACCAAACTCTGCACTAAGACCAAATTGAAACAAGGCAACAATCGCCACGGGTATCGTAACCACTGCAGCACCGATATAAGGTATTAAAACAGAAAACCCTACCAACACACCTAGTAGTAAACCAAAACGCAGGTCTAAAATACTAAAAGCAATGGTAGAGACAACGCCAACAATTACAATTTCGATTACCTTACCACGAATATAGTTGGCTATTTGCGTATTCATCTCCTCCCCTACCTGGGTAATCAGCAAGCGTTCTTTAGGCAAAATTTTAGAAATACTTTCAACAAAAAAACCTTTATCGTTGAGCATAAAAAAGACCATCAACGGCACTAGAATGATATAGATCAAAATTGCTGCCACATTACCAAGGGAGCTAAAAGAGGCAGATAATACGAATTCACCTAGACTAACCACGCGTTCGTTTACACCTGCCATCATAGATTTTATGTATCCGACTTCAATAACACTGGGATACTTTTCGGGAAGCGTAGTCAGCCATTGTTGTGCTGACTCCCAAATAAGGGGAATTTCTTTGACTAGGTTGACCCCTTGCTTTGAAATAATAGGCAGTAATGCGACTGCGCTTATAAAACAAATAAACAAAAACACAATTAGCGTAAAACTGGTGGCAAGTGAGCGACGAATCCCAATATTTTCAAGGCGCGTAACGGGCACATCCAGCAAATAGGCAATCACCAAGGCCACTAGTACCGGCATTAAAATTCCACCAAACACATAGAGCACGGCAAACGAGAACAAAATCAGTAACAACAGCATTAATGCATTTGGATCTGAGAATTTTCGCTTATACCAGTTACCTAATACTCCGAGCATTACTTTACCTTTTTTAATTTATGAAAAAATGCACAACTAACTAGCCTTACGATTGCAATTAGAAACACCGCGCGGCACACTAGGGGCATATAATTTGTGAGCAAACTAGCACATTAGCGGCTTGCTGTGAAACTAAGATGGGCTCAGCTTGTCTTAGATTAGTATACAATAATAATATGGAGTTCAGACAAGGTTCTTATGTCGTTTACTTTTCTTCGAAAACTTGCTCTTCTCACAATTAGTGCCACTGCATGCTTTGCCGCGGCGCAATCATCAAGTAATCGAAACCAATTACCCGAAATTGGCGTGGTCGCGTCAGACGCCATAACCATTGATAAAGAAAAAGTAGTAGGTGATGCGATTATGCGTCAACTGCGCGGTCAAGCCCCTTTAATACAAGACCCAGTATTGCAAGAGTATATTCAAGATATAGGTAATCGCTTGGTCGTGCACGCAGATAATACGAAGTTTCCATTTACTTTTTTTCTAATTAATAATCCGGTATTAAACGCATTTGCATTTTATGGTGGACATATTGGCATTCATACCGGTTTAATTGCAGCGGCAGAAAGTGAAAGCGAATTGGCATCGGTGCTAGCGCACGAAATTGCGCACGTCACCCAACGACACTTAGCCCGTAGAATTCAGTCTCAACAACGCTCCTCGACTCTTCAAATTGCTAGCATGATTGGTAGTTTATTAGTCGCAATGGCTGACCCTCGTGCCGGTATGGCAGCCGTTTCAGCGACTATGGCCGGTGGACAACAAGCTAGTATAAATTTTACGCGAAATAACGAGCAGGAAGCGGATAACATCGGCATGAATATTCTTTACCGTGCTGGCTTCGACCCTATGGGAGCTCCTGCATTCTTTGGTCGCTTGGCGAGTCAAATAAGCGGCCGTTCTACGCAGCTCGCGTTTTTACAAACCCACCCTCTCCCACAAGAGCGTGTGGCCGAAACCCTGACCAGAGCACGGACATATGGCAGCGTCAATATTGCAGAGAGTCTTCCCTTTCACTTAGCCCGGGCAAGAATACAAGCACGTTACATGAGTAACCCCGAGCGCAATTTAGGTGATTTTCAGCGTCAAATACGACAGCGCAGCGGGATTGAGCGTACCGCTGCAAAATACGGATTGGCTATCACCTATTTTGAGTTGCAACAATATGAACAGGCGCAAAGGCTAATGGCTGAGCTGATGCAAAATGACCCTGAAAACTTATTTTACCTCGACGTTAAGACCGACATTTTCCTAGAGCAGCAAGAATACACCAGTGCGATCAACATGCTAAAACCGTTGCATCAACACAAGCCTCATAACTCGGTGCTCGCTCTAAACTTGGCGAATACCTATTTGCGTGCAGCAGATTACGAGCCAGCGATACAAATATTGCGTGATATGTTGTTAGTAAACGACGAAAGTATATTGTCTTATCAATTGCTCAACGATGCGTATGAGCGCTCACAGCAGAAAAAGGAAGCACATAAAACTCAGGCCGAAATCTACGCCCTCATATCTGCGTACCCATTAGCAATCGACGAACTGCAGTTTGCATATAACTACGCAAAAGAAGATAACACCGAGAAACAACGCATCTTAGGAAGAATAGACCAATTACGTTCTGCAGAGGCAAGCGCTAAACGCCTTAGTTTATAAAATTACGCGTCAATTGCGCTTAACAAATTTTCAGCGCTTTGTTCGCCAAAAAGCTGCCCTTTGAGGCTACCATCAGGGTTGATGATAAAAGTTGCCGGTAAATACTGCGGTCGTTCAAAGGGAAATGGCGTTGTTATGTTGTTTATGAGCGGGAAGTCCATATCGTATTTGTCTTTGATCTCCTCTAGCTTTTCATCCGTTAGATTGTCATAACTTACCGCAAACAATAGCACATTGTCGGGCTTGGTTTTATTGAGCTTAGAAAGTTCAGGTACTTCTTTTAAACAAGGAGCACACCACTCGGCAAAATAATTCACAATAATATATTGGCCACGGTAATCAGAATGCTTGTGTTTTGCACCATCGAGCGTGGTAAAATCGCTTTGGTTTAATTGATAAAATACGCTGCCTGCAATGATTGCAAACAGTGCAGCTAATACATATAAGCGTTTAGAATGCATAGGGTAAACTACCTGCGCGAAAAATCAGCCAACTACAAGGGACTAAAATAATGCCTAAAGCTGTTCTTTATCACAACCCCCGATGTTCAAAAAGTCGTGATGCCAAGGCTTTTGTTGAGCAACAAATCGATGATCTCGAAGTAGTAGAGTACCTTAAGCAAGCTCCGAGCAGGCAAGATTTAGATAACATATTTAAGGCGCTTGATATTTATAGTGCCCACCAAATGATCCGTCCTAAAGAAAGTGAGTTTACAGAGGCTGGTTTAACAGCAAAGTCAACGAATGATGAGGTTCTTGACGCTATTGCTGCTTACCCCAAATTACTGGAGCGCCCTATTCTGGTCTACCGAAATAAAGCTGCAATTGGCCGCCCTCTCGACAATATAGCGTCTCTGTTTCATGACTGATTCCTCAACACCTAAGGTCCTCATTTTGTTCTATTCAAAACACGGTGCCACTCAAGCCCTAGCTGAAAATATTGCGCTAGGTGTGCAAAGCGCAAATTGCGAAGCGATATTGCGTTGCGTGCCACCGGTTAGTACTAACATTGGTGAAAAACAAGCTGATATTCCTAGCAGCGGTCATCTTTATGTCAGTAAACAAGATTTACAAGAGTGTCATGGTTTGGCCATGGGTAGCCCTACTCACTTTGGTAACATGGCGTCGCCTCTGAAGTATTTTGTTGATTCTTTGACCGATCTTTGGCTCAAAGGCACCTTGGTAGATAAGCCCGCGTGTGTTTTTTCATCGAGCTCTAGTATGCATGGCGGTCAAGAAAGTACCTTATTGTCTATGATGCTCCCTTTATTACATCATGGTATGTGTATACTCGGCTTGCCATACAGCGAAGAAAAATTACATAGTACGCAAAGCGGTGGCACTCCTTACGGCGTATCATGCGTGTCAGGTGAACGCTTTACATCGCTGTCGAATGACGAAATCGAGCTTGCAAGAGCTATGGGTAAACGCTTAGCTGGTTTTGCACATAACTTTGCCTCTAGCACAACTAAATAGGCACAACCACTTTTAAAAAGGATATTCATGACCTCAGTTCTTATGTCTGAAAAGGTTAAACGCTATCGCTATTTAGCGCTCGTTTCTCATGTTTTATTACTTGTTTGGATGAGTGTTTGGTACCTTGCTCTGGATACCAAAGCCGATTATTCCCTCGCATTCATTTTGTTGCTGTATATTGTTCCCTTAATGTTACCTTTGTGGGGAATTATTAAGGCCAAACCCTACACCCATGCATGGGCATGTTTTATTATTTTGTTTTATTTTTTACACGCCATTACCGTGATGTATGCTGAACCTGATTATCTTTTACATGCATCCCTTGAGCTAGTTCTTGCAACGGGCATGTTTACCGGTTGTATGATGTACGCTCGATTGCGTGGACAAGAGTTAGGCTCTAACTTGCCTAAATTGAGTAAGGTAATGGAAGATGAAAAAGCGCATTTTGAGCGTCGCGATCAATAAAACCTGTAAGCTATTTGCACGCTAAACAGCGAGTAAACGTTAAAGTGCGAGCTCTTCTTTTACAAACGGAATGGTGAGCTTGCGCTGCTTCTGCAAAGACAGTTTATCTAGTTGGTCGACAAGTTCCGTGAGCTTGTGCATGCTGCGTTCGCAGCGGCGCATTAAAAATACAATCACTTCGTTTTGGACATTAATTCCGCGCTCACAAAAGTGCATTTGTAAAGCCTGAAGCTTTTGCGCTTCGGGCAATTCATGTAAACCGAATGTGGTTCCCCACTGCAAGCGAGACACGAGATCCGGAAGAGTAAAACCAACCTTACTTGCAACATCGTTGGCGCTCACGATTAACTGCGTATTCTCATTATCTAAAAAAATGTTAATGGTATCGAAAATCTGTACTTGCCACTCTTTATGTTTCGCAATAGTGTCAAGGTTATCAATGCATACTACATCGTGTTCTGCTAAGCCCTCAATAATTTGCGGTGGCAAAGCTTTTAACTGCTGCATATCGATGTATTGGGAGGATAAGCCCAAGCTTTGCGCCAAGTGATGAAAGGCGAGTAAAAGATGCGTTTTCCCTACCCCTTCTATCCCTTGCAAATAAGTAATCGGCTTGAGTGTTGTCTTTTGTTTCAAACACGTATCTACGTGTTCTAGCAAGGCTTCGTTTTGACCAGCAATAAAATTATCTAAGCGAAAGTCGTGACTTTGCAGTACCGGTAATACTAACTGCATTATTGTTTCCAAATGAGTGTATTGTCTTGCTCATCGTTGCCATTAGATGAGCTATTAGTTATTGCACCTTCTAAACTTTGCGCGTAAACCGAAACTCTTGGGTCTAGAGTAAGTAGGGATATTAGAGAGTCGGTCGAGCCATTCACCTCTAATAAGAAGCTTAAGGTATCGCCATCAATGCTACTTAACTTGACCTCACCCACTTGAGGCATTTCGTTTAATAAGAAAAGTACTTCATTCACATCCGCCAAAGACTGCACGTTCTTTACTCGCATGCGGCTTTGTAATAACGAATTACTACGCGGCGCAGTTGTCGCATATTGCGCAGCTAACCGGTCGGCATAACTGTTAACTAGTAAACTCATGGCCTCGTCTTGGTCTGTAACAAACACCGTATTAATGTGGACTTGTTGTGCATCACTGACAATCCAATCCAACTGGTATGCTTGCGTTGCTGTTGGCACTACAGGAGGTGTTACTTCTGCTTCGTCTGATGCATTGAACAATTGATTCAAAGCGAGTTGTTGTGCAATGAAATCGGCTTGTTCTTGAAGAGTTTGCCGCGCCGTTTCGGAAAGAGGTTTTAGGGTCGCACTAATGGTAAAGGCGGTATCATATCGCGTTGATTGCGCGATTAATTTGCGCATATTTTGCGTCCAAACATCAAATTCAGAAATAGATATTGAATCGGTTAAATCACCTATGGGTAGAACAATATTTACCCCCCGAGAAAAGCTTAGGTTTTGCAAACGCTGGTTAAATTCTGGATTCGAATTTTGATTAAACCATTGAATATCAGCATTTTCGTCTTGACCAGCAAACCAAAGTGTCGCACTAGGTCTTAAATTCGCCCACACAGGCAGACCAATAGATTTTAACAGCTGAGTTAATTTCTGTTGATTAAAACGCGCTTCAAAAAACAAGCCCTGCTCTCGGTCTAAATAGGAACTCGCAATGAGGTATTGCTCATAATTTGTAATGGCGCGCTTTACTGTTGCATCGTTGATGATGTTTTGAGAGCCGCTGAGCTTTACGAACACCTGCCCAAGCGCAGCTTTACCCGCTTTTTTTTGCGTTGCCAATGATTGGTCTTCAATAAAAACCCGTCCCACAGCTACATCGCTAACATTTGCAGCATCAGCAAAAACACAGCAAAACAAGGCAACAGAGCAGATAATGATTTTGGTATAGCGCAAAGAATCAGGCCTCAGCAACATAAGTGCGAGTATTGTCTGATATTTACGGGCATTTTGCATCTCTATTTTCCATAAGTTTTTGATACAAAAGCAAGATGGTAACTGTTAATATCCACCTTTTTATAAAGCGTGAACTTTTTAGGAAAGCAAGTGGCCAACAAAAACTCCCCCCTCAGTTATAAAGATTCCGGTGTAGATATAGATGCGGGGAATCGACTAGTCGAGCGCATCAAGTCAGTGAGTAAGCGCACCGCACGACCTGAAGTAAAAGGTGGTCTTGGCGGTTTTGGAGCCTTGTGCTCATTACCCACCAAATATAAACAGCCTTTACTGGTATCTGGGACAGACGGCGTTGGAACCAAATTACGCCTTGCAATGGACTTAAATCGTCACGATGGAATTGGTATCGACTTAGTCGCGATGTGCGTAAACGATTTAATTGTACAAGGCGCTGAACCCCTTTTCTTCTTAGATTATTACGCTACAGGCAAACTAGACGTGGATACCGCCGCTGATGTAATAAGCGGTATTGGTAAGGGATGTGAATTGTCAGCTTGTGCTCTAATTGGCGGCGAAACAGCTGAAATGCCTGGCATGTACCATGGCGAAGACTACGACGTCGCAGGATTTTGTGTCGGCGTGGTAGAGGCTGAAGATGTTATTGATGGCACTAAAGTACAAGCAGGAAACAAAATTATTGCGCTTGCTTCTTCAGGTCCACATTCCAATGGGTATTCACTTATTCGTAAAATCATTGAAGTAGCTAAACTTGACCTCGACAGTGATTTAAACGGAAAAAGATTGCAAGATCACTTACTCGAGCCTACTCGAATCTACGTAAAATCAATATTAGCGCTGTTGGAGAAACACAGTGTAAATGCCATTTCACATATTACCGGCGGCGGCTTTTGGGAAAATATTCCGCGAGTATTACCCGATGATTTAAGCGCCCATATCGACGGCGGCTCTTGGCAATGGCCGAGTATTTTTAGTTATCTTCAAGAGCAAGGCAACGTTGAAACCGACGAAATGTACCGGACCTTTAATTGCGGTGTTGGTTTGATGCTAGTGGTAGACGAGAATTCAGCGCAAGCATGCGTGGATAGCTTAAATGAACTCGGTGAAAATGCTTGGGTTATAGGCGAAATCAAGACTAGAACTGGCGACGAACACGTTATTATTCATGGCTAAACGACTTGTTATATTAGTGTCCGGGAATGGAAGTAATGCGCAGGCCATCATTGATGCATGCGCCTCCCGGCAAATCAATGCAAATGTTCATGCGGTCATATCGAATAAGCCCGATGCCTATGCGTTAACTCGGGCAAAACGCAGCCAGATTGACGCTATCGGCATATCCCATAAAGACTTTGACTCTCGTGAAAGCTTTGATGAAAAACTACTAGAGATTGTCAACAGTTACACACCTGATTTGGTCATACTTGCTGGCTTTATGAGAATTTTAACGGATAGTTTTGTTAACGCATATGCTGGAAAGCTACTTAATATCCATCCTTCTTTGCTCCCTAAATACCCAGGGCTTAATACACACAAGCGCGCACTTGAAAATCATGATGAAAAGCACGGTAGTACTGTACACTTTGTAACCGCGGAACTTGACGGCGGACCACTTGTCTTACAATCGCAGCTAAAAATTGTTTCTGATGATACAGTTGAAAGCTTAGCGCAAAGGGTTGCTCAAACAGAGTGGCAAATATATCCTAGCGTTGTAGAATGGTTTTGTAATGAACGCTTGAGGGTTGAAAACGAAAGCGTTTTTCTTGACAGTATTGAGCTTCCTAAAGGCGGACTAGTGAATGAAATTAATTAAGCTGAGGCTTGGTCTTACTCTCAAATTAGTTTTGAATTTTACATTCATCACAGTCTCCACCCTTTCAATAAATAGCATAGCATTAGCTTCCATTGCTCCTTTCACATCCAAATACATAGCATACTACGACGGTGATGATGTGGGCGAAGCCAGCCTGAGTCTTACCAAGTTAGAAGGCTCGCAGTACCAATTGAACTATGAATCTACGGTGTCTAAATTTTTCTTGTCTGACCGTCGTTTTGAAACGAGTGTATTTAATGCCGACGGAGAAACCCTCACGCCAATTCTTTACCAATACAGGCGAACTGGCACAGGTTCGAATAAAAGTCTAAATGTTAACTTTAATAAACAAGATAAAAGCATCCTCATAAACAACGAGACCACCCTAGAGTGGAACGGTGAAATGGATAACCAACTGTTCAGAGTCGACTTATCTACCCGCTTACAACAAGGGGAAAGTGAATTTAGCTACGACTTTATTAATTACCGCGGCGAAAAGAAACATTACCACTTTGAAGTGCAAAGCACCGACAGTTTAGATTTACCTTATGGCAAACTCAGTGCCATTAAAATTAAAATCAACCGACGCTCTAACAAACGCGTTACTTACGCGTGGTTTGCCCCCGATTTAGATTATTCCTTGGTCCGTTTGCAGCAGTTTAAAGATGGCAAGGAACAAGGCGACATTAAACTACAATCATTTTCCCGATAGCAACTGGTCAATTTATCCTCGTCTTTCGTAAAGATTATTAAGAGGATACGCGTCCTCTTTTTTACCCAAAACTTGATATTTTATTTGATTGATCATACCTTGTAGCGTCTGGTCAGACCTTTGGAGTTTTTATGTCCGATTTAATATGGTTCACTCTTGTGCTTGCGGTAGTAGGCTTTTGCGCTTACAAACGCATGAATTTGCAAACAAGCCTCGTTAGCGTTGCAGGCGCACTCGCGCTCGCCACTATCGTGGGTAGTTTAGGGTTTGTGAGTTGGTTATTATTTGCTGTGGTAGCGATACCATTAGCATATGAGCCCATTCGCAAAGATATTATTAGTAAAAAACTACTCGCGTTTTATAAAAAAGTCTCCCCTGAGATGTCACAAACTGAACAAGAGGCAATTGATGCCGGTACTGTTTGGTGGGACGGAGAACTGTTCAGTGGTAAACCCAATTGGCAAAAGCTACATGGCATTGCCCAGCCCAAATTAACAGCTGAAGAACAGGCATTTTTAGATGGGCCTTGCGAAACAGTTTGTACCATGGTTAATGAGTGGCAGATTAACCACGTTGACGCCGACCTCCCAGACGACGTGTGGGAGTATTTGAAAGAACATAAATTCTTCGCGATGATCATCGAGAAAAAATACGGTGGACTCGCCTACTCTGCTTACGCCCAGTCTCGGGTTTTACAGAAACTAGCCGGCGTTAGTGCGGTATTATCGAGCACCGTTGGTGTACCAAATTCCTTGGGGCCGGGTGAACTACTTCAGCACTATGGCACCCAAGAGCAACAAGATTATTATTTACCACGCCTTGCTGCTGGCCAAGAAATTCCCTGCTTTGCTTTAACGAGCCCCGAGGCAGGTTCAGACGCTGGTGCTATTCCTGATCAAGGGATTATCAAAAAAGGCACATTCAACGGCGAAGAAGTCCTTGGTATGTCTCTGACCTTTAACAAGCGTTACATCACGCTTGCACCGGTTGCCACGGTGGTAGGATTAGCATTTAAACTATACGATCCCGATGGTTTGTTATCTGATCAAGAAGATTTAGGTATCACTTGTGCATTAATCCCAAGAGATACAGAGGGATTACAAATTGGCCGTCGCCACTTCCCACTTAACGTACCGTTTCATAATGGCCCAGTAAAAGGCGAAGAAGTCTTTGTACCGCTTAGCTATATTATTGGTGGTGAGCAAATGGCTGGCAAAGGTTGGCGTATGCTCATGGAGTGTTTGTCGGTTGGTCGTTGTATTACCCTTCCGTCTTCTGCTGCGGGCGGCGCGAAACAACTTGCAATGGCAACGGGTGCTTATGCCCGTATTCGTCGTCAGTTCCGTTTGCCTATTGGTCAAATGGAAGGTGTTGAAGAAATGCTCGCACGTATTGGCGGAAACGCTTATTTGATGGACGCCGTTACTTCATTTTCAACGGCAGGTGTAGATTTAGGTGAAAAACCCTCTGTTATTTCTGCGATTTGTAAATATCACCTCACTGAAAAAATGCGCACCGCAGTGAACGATTCAATGGATATTCATGGCGGTAAGGGTATCTGTCTAGGTCCTAATAATTACCTTGGCCGCGCGTATCAAGGTACTCCGATATCAATCACAGTTGAGGGCGCGAACATCCTTACTCGCAACATGATGATTTTTGGTCAAGGCGCAATGCGTTGCCATCCTTATGTGCTAGATGAAATTTACGCGGCGCAAAAAACAGACAAAACAGAACAGCTAACGGCATTTGATAAGGCAGTATGGGGCCATATCGGCTTCGCTTTTGCAAACACGCTACGTTCAGCTTGGTTCTCTTTAAGCGGAAACCGTTTAAGCTCTACCCCCTTTTCAGACGACACGTCGAAGTATTATCGAGCCCTGCAAGGCTATTCAGCTAACCTTGCATTGTTAACCGATATTAGTATGGGAGTGCTCGGCGGTGAATTAAAACGTCGTGAGCGTTTGTCTGCGCGTTTAGGCGATATTTTAAGTCATCTATATTTAGGCAGTGCGGTATTGAAACGTTATGACGAACAAGGCCGTTTGCATGAAGATTTACCCTTTGTACATTGGGCAATGCAAGACAGTCTGCATCAGATTGACATAGCCATCGATGACTTTATCCGTAACTTCCCTGTTGCACCTGTAGGTATTGTTTTAAGAGCGCTAGTACAACCTTTTGGTAAGCGTTTTGATAAACCTTCAGATAAGGTGGAGCACAAGATAGCTCACATCTTGCAAAATCCATGTAGTGCGCGTAGTCGCTTAGGTGATGGGCAATATCTGACAAGACATGAAGGCAGTTTGTTTGGTGACTTGGAGCAAACCCTAGATAATATCATCAAGGTAGAACCTATCTTTGACAGGATATGTAAAGCCTTAGGTAAAAAGCTTCCTATGACGCGACTTGATGACTTAGCAGATAAGGCACTTGCTGCGAACATCATTAGTGAAGAAGACGCCGCTCTGCTCAAGGAAACAGAAGCTGGTCGCCTTCGCACAATCAATGTGGACGATTTTGATCCACAAGAGTTATTGATGTCGACAAGTGACAAAGTTAAGAAAAAAGCTGCGCCACGCAAACGCTCTGCGAAAGCGGCATAAGCAACGGTAATATGCTAGTCAATCCAGTTTGTTTAGGATTGACTAGCCCATCCTCGAAAAGTTAAACATTTACTTAATATCTAGCCTACGCAATATCTACTTGGCACCGCTTAATAACACTTGTTTCTCACCTTCACTTAAAAAAGCACAATCAATAGCGTTACGTTGCAATTGCAGTTGCATATCTTCGCTCAGTCCTACACTGTTTTTAGCAATTAAGAATTCGTCACTTAATGAGATATTAGATACACCAGGGTCGTCGGTGTTAAGGCAAGCTTTTATCCCCGCCTGTAAAAAACGTTTTACCGGATGAGAGTTAATGTCTGTCCACGTGCCAGTTTGATAATTTGACGTAATACAGCTTTCAATACCAATTGCGTTATCGGCTAGATAGCTCATCAGTTTTGGATCTTCAATTGCGCGCACGCCGTGGCCTATTCGGTTAGCATGCAACAAGGTAATAGCATCCCATACGCTTTGTGGCCCTTGCGCCTCGCCCGCATGAATTGTAATGCGCCACTGTGTCTTCTCGCGAGCTAAATCAAAGTGATCAACAAACATACCCGCCGGATAATTAAATTCATCCCCTGCTAAGTCTAAACCAACGATATCTTTGTGGTGTGCTAACAACGATGTTAACTCTTGCATACAGGCTGTTTGCCCAAATGTTCGACTTAATATACCAATCAAATTTGCCTTTACTGGATACGCTTTCTCACCGCGTTTAACTCCTCGAATAACCGCGGCAACAACCTCTTCCAGAGGGAGCTGATGAGTCTGAGCCATGTAGTAAGGTGAAAACCGCAACTCCACGTATGCTAAACCTTCATTAAACGCGTCTTCAACGTTTTCAAAAGCAATGCGTTCACAGGCCTCGGTATTGGTTAAGACCGATACACCATAGTCGAGTTTTTGCAAAAAGGCCAAAAGGTCGCTAGTTCTATCTTGGATGTAAACCAGTTTTTCTAATTCAGCAATGTCATATTCACCAAGTGCTAAATTATGCTCACGGGCAAGTGAGAAAATAGTAGAAACACGAACATTGCCATCTAGGTGGCGGTGGATATCAATAAATGGGAGCGTTGAACCGGTCATTAGTCCAACTGTAACTTTTCGACTTTAACTAGTATTTGGGTTCTAGATTTGACGTTAAACTGCTTAAATATTGAGCTAACGTGAGCTTTAACGGTTGCCTCAGTCACATTTAATTGCTCTGCAATCTGTTTATTCATCAACCCTTTTCGCACCATTGTAAGCACTCTGAATTGTTTTGGTGTAAGTGCTTTAACTTGTTCAGCAACATCCACTATGTTGCTATCGACTTGTGCTACAGCCTCTTTTAAAGACTCTGGAAGCCAAGTTCCACCGCCAATTACCGCTTTTACGGCTTCAATAATATCTGCCGTAGGGGTTGTTTTTGTGATGTAGGCTTTTGCGCCAAATTCCATCGCCTGCGAGATCACATTGGGTGTCTCCGTCGCGGAAATCACAATAATAGGAAGCTCTGCAAAGCGTTGTTTTACGCGTAAGAGGCCATAAAAACTATCGCAACCTGGCATGTTTAAATCGAGTAAAATCATTGACATTGAGCGGTGTTTATTCAATACCATTAGAGTAGAATCAAACGAGTCTGACTCATAGTATTTAACATGTTCGAATTCTGTACTTAACGCTGCGATTAACGCTTCGCGATAAAGAGGGTGGTCGTCGGCAATTAAAAACTTCAGCATGTGCTTATTCATTCCCTTTTAACTATAATAGCCACATTGCAATTTATACGGACAGGCTTCGCCGTTTTTATTAAGTATCGGTAAAGTCGCTAATAAGGTCAATCTATAAATGATTCTTATATCTATCATTTGCTAAAATAGAAACCTCGTGAGCCACCTAAAGGTCTTAGGTCAGGCTTCAATATTATTCAAGTTAAGGTAAGTTAGGTGAATAAAACAAATAAGCCGCATAGTGTCGATACGCTTTTCGAACATAATAATCCAGAGCTGTCACCATTTAGCTTTAATCAAAGTGTTGTTGATGTATTTCCCGATATGATTAACCGTTCAGTTCCAGGTTACCGAACTATCGTGGAGGGAATTGGTAAGATTTCGCGCAAAGTCATCACAGAGGGTGCCACCGTTTTCGACTTAGGTTGTTCTTTAGGGAGCGTAAGTTTAAGTGTGGCAAAGTTTAACGCTCAGACCTCTTTTAATATTCACGCAATCGACAACTCTCCCGCTATGGTAGAGCGATGTAAACATCATGTAGGCGCTTACAAATACGCCGCACAAATAGATGTCAAACAGGGGGATATTAATGAACTTCACTTAAACCCTTGCGACTTGGTAGTAATTAATTTTACCTTACAGTTTATTTCGATTGAGCAGCGACAAGCCATCATTAATAAGGTGTATCAAGCACTTAAGCCGGGAGGCATGTTAATCGTCTCGGAAAAAGTCAGTGCAAATACTAAGCCCCTTGATGAACTATTGATTGATTTACATCACGATTTTAAACGAGAAAATGGCTACTCAGATTTAGAAATCAGTCATAAACGCTCGGCGCTTGAGAACGTTATGATTATTGACAGTTTTGATACCCACCGACAGCGTATGCAGAATGCAGGCTTTGAAGACCTCAATATTTGGTTTCAGCATTTTAACTTTTTATCTATGTTTGCGATTAAGTAACAATGAATACCCACTCAAAAAATAAATGGAAGAATGATTTTTATAAAGCCGTATTAGATACTCCACTGCAATCCGTTCTCAGTGAGTTAATGCCAATAATTGAAGACTGGGAGGGTGAGCAGCAACATGCCGACGCTAAAAAATGGGCTAAACAGATGCAGGCCATGCCGTCTCCAATAACCGTTGAATATACACTTGGCGAAACAGTATCCCTTAATTCTACCCCAGCACTGCCTGAGGGTGAGCAAAAGCGCCTAGTCAGCATACTTAAACAGTTTATGCCTTGGCGCAAAGGCCCCTTCCATATATTTGGTATTGATATTGACACCGAATGGCGTTCAGATTGGAAGTGGCAAAGAGTGAGCCCACATATCGCAGCATTAGAAGGTCGACGCGTGCTCGATGTTGGTTGTGGTAGTGGTTATCATTTATTTAGGATGCTTGAGGCTGGCGCAGAGCAAGTTGTTGGTATTGATCCCACTGCTCTGTTTTTCTATCAGTTTCATATCTTCAAACAATATATGCCTGCAGAAGACCTGCATTTTTTACCCATTGGTATAGAAGATTTACCGGCTTCTAGAGCCTTTGACACGGTATTCTCGATGGGAGTATTTTATCATCGCCCTGACCCTCTTTCGTTTTTGAAACAACTAAAAAACCAAGTTGCTAAAGGTGGACAGCTAGTCTTAGAGACCTTAGTGATTGAAGGTGATGCAACCCAAGTACTTCTGCCAAGTGAGCGATATGCGCAAATGCGTAACGTCTATTTTATTCCGAGCATTGCAGCGATGATCCTGTGGATGAATAAAGTTGGGTTTAAAGACGTTATTGCCGTTGATGATTGTGTTACCAGCACTGATGAACAACGCAGTACCCAGTGGATGACCAACCTTTCGTTGAAAGATTTTTTAGATCCTAACGACACAAGTAAAACCATTGAAGGTTATAGCGCACCAAGACGGGCTACCTTTATCGCTTCGGTTTAACGTCAATAAGCTACACTATTTAACTTAGTAATACTGTCTATGTCGCCTTGGCATGCATTGTGAAAGAAGCTGTTTATACATACTGAAGTGTTACACTGCTCACGTATTTAAAAGCCCTTAGAAAAAGCAGAAAGACGCAATAAGCACAAGCGAGAAATGACATATGTTAAGTACGCTTAACACTATCAAATTAACACATAAGCAAATTGGCTCTAGCCTTATAACCATTGGGCTAAACCTTTGATTGTTCTTCAGGCTTTATCTGAATTTGCTGAACAAGAGCAACTGCCCTCTGAGTTTGTTAGCTCTGCAGAGCGATGGTTCTTGCCACTCATAACCCGCCTGCAACAAAAGTGTGCCTCGCACCAAAATGATGCAAGGCGACCTTTGGTACTGGGCATTAATGGTGCGCAAGGCAGCGGTAAAAGTACCCTCTCAGCCCTCATTGTTAAGCTTATGACCGAATGTTATGACCTTCGCACCGTCGCAATGTCCTTAGACGACTTTTATTTGAGTAAATCGGCAAGACAAGCGTTAGCAAAGGACATCCACCCTTTGCTAAGGACTCGGGGCGTGCCAGGTACACACAACATTCACACTCTTAAACAGACTATCAATAACTTACTAAGTAAGCGCCCTTGTGTGATTCCACGCTTTGACAAATCTACCGACGACGTAGCAGATAAAACACTTTGGCAGTCAATTGAGTCGCCGTGCGACCTAATTGTCCTTGAAGGCTGGTGCGTCGGCACGCCTGCACAAACTCCAGATGCGCTGAAGCACGCAAGCAATGAATTAGAGCGCTCTCAAGATGGTGAACACATATGGCGAAACTACGTTAACCAAACACTTGACGATGAGTATCAAGCTATATTTGCCAAAATTGATTACTTAGTGATGTTAAAAGCTCCTTCCTTTGACTGTATTTATAGGTGGCGCTTACAGCAAGAGCACAAAATGCAGCAACGCAACTTACAAAATAACGCTGCGAAAGGCGGTATGAGTGATGCTGAGATCTTTGCCTTCATTCAATACTATCAACGCATTACTGAACATGGGCTAGCACGATTGCCAGCAATTGCCGACGAAGTCTTTGAACTTGATCAACACAGAAGTATTATTTCATGTCACTCCCAATAATTGACCCAAGTAAAGTCATCGTTTATAGCGATTTGGACGGTACCCTTTTAGATCATCATAACTATTCATTTGCAGATGCAAGTCCGAGCTTGAATAAGCTGCATGCCGCAAACATCCCCCTAGTGCTTAATACCAGCAAAACCTATGCGGAAGTAAAAGTGATTCATCAAGACCTTGGTCTGAACACCCCGTTTATTGTAGAGAACGGCGCTGCCATTTTTATGCCTAAAGCGGCTTTTACCCGAAAGCCAAAAGATAGCGTATGGCAAGACAGTTATTGGGTAAAAACCTTTGCATCAAAACGCAGTCACTGGCTAGGGCTCATTAATAAGCTGTCGGTTGAATTTGGTAATGATTTTGAAGCCTTTTCTGATATGAGTTTACGCCGCATCATGGAAGTGACTGGGCTTAGCGAAAAAAATGCCGAACTGGCTTCTCAACGCATGTATGGAGAGCCTTTGTTATGGACCGGTAGCGCAGAGGCGCAACAACAGTTTATCGAAAAAGCAAAGAAACTAGGTGCATCACCACTATTAGGTGGGCGTTTTTTACACATTTGCGGTGATACCAACAAAGGTAAAGCGCTTACGTGGCTCAACAAAGAATACGAACGTCAGTGGCAAGTTGGCGCACTTAAAAGCATTAGTTTAGGTGACGGCAACAACGACATTGCAATGTTAGAAGCGGCTGATATCGCAGTGAGGATTTTATCGCCGGTAAATCCACCACCAACGCTAACAAGAACTGAGGGCGTGATAACCAGTACCTTGCAAGGACCGCAAGGCTGGCATGAGTGCATTGAGCACTTACTCCCCGAATTAAATTCAATTTAAGGACACAGATATGGCTGATTTTTATCAAAACGGTATTGTTACTACCTTACACAATTTAGAGTCGCGCAATATAGACGACTTAGAAAGCGAACTGGTTGGTTTTTCTGACCGGAGACCCATGGGACTCATTCTTCCTTCATTGTTTTCAGAACTCGAAGGTAAAGCCTTGCCTGATATCATTAATCACATCAGCAAAGTCCCATATTTAAGTGAAATTGTTATTGGTCTAGACCGAGCCGACGAGGCGCAATTTAAACATGCCCTTTCCTTTTTTGACCGTCTCCCCCAACGCCACCGCATATTATGGAACGATGGCCCTAGACTAAAAGCACTCGATGAAGAATTACAAGCGCTTGGTTTAGCGCCCAAAGAAATGGGTAAAGGCAGAAATGTATGGTATTGCATGGGTTATGTACTGGCTTCAAACCGTGTTGAAAGTGTTGCCTTGCATGATTGCGATATATTAACCTACGAACGTTCATTACTTGCGCGCTTGATATACCCCGTAGCAAATCCGCAGTTCAATTATGAATTCTGCAAAGGTTTTTATGCACGTGTTGCCGACGGAAAAATAAACGGAAGAGTGTCTCGTTTATTAGTCACTCCCTTACTTCGTGCCCTTAAACACGCAGTAGGACCTAACGATTACCTAGAATACATGGATAGCTTTCGATATCCACTTGCGGGCGAATTCTCTTTTCGCCGAGATGTACTTAACGACATCCGTATTCCTAGTGACTGGGGTTTAGAGATTGGTGTACTGTCAGAAATGCATCGTAATTACTCCCATAACCGTCTATGCCAAGCTGATATTGCGCATCACTATGACCATAAGCATCAAGACTTGTCGCTTAATAACGACCAAGGCGGTTTATCTAAGATGTCGATTGATATAACCAAAGCCTTATTCAGAAAGCTTGCTACCCAGGGCACCGTTTTTAATACCGAGACCTTTCGCACAATCAAAGCGACCTATTTCCGCATCGCGTTAGATTTTATCGAAACCTATCACAACGATGCCGTGATGAATGGTCTAAAACTCGATATCGATTCAGAAGAGCGCGCTGTTGAGTTATTCGCTCAAAACATCATGAAAGCAGGCGGAAGCTTTTTAGATAACCCCATGGAAACGCCTTTTATTCCAAGTTGGAATAGAGTGGTAAGCGCCAAACCCGATGTGCTTGAGTGTTTAAGAAAAGCCGTAGAAGAAGACTTTGAGGAGTTTAAAGGAGCCTAGTATGACCGAGCTGCAAACCGCTTTAAAAGACAAACTCATACATCAATTAGCGTTTATTTATGCTGATGTCGCCGTTGAAGATGATTATGCCACCATAGCCGATCGTTTGTTGTCGACTATGCGTCTAAATAGCAGTGACCAGATATTCACTCCCAAGGCTCATGAAAATTTATGGGATCAAGAGGATGTCGTCTTAATCACCTACGGGGATAGTGTGTATCAGCCCTCACCGGATTTAAGTGATGGCGTAATAGAAGCGCCATTAAAGACTCTGCATACTTTTTTAAAACGTTACTGCATCCATGCTGTAAACCACGTACATATTCTGCCCTTTTTTCCTTACAGCTCCGATGATGGCTTTTCCGTTATTGATTATTCAACGGTGAATGAGTCCTTAGGTGATTGGGATGACATTGAAGCAATATCTGAAGACTTCGGTTTAATGGTCGACCTAGTCATTAATCATTGCTCTGCTAGAAGCGCATGGTTTGAGCAGTTTGTTGAAGGTAAATCCCCAGGTAAGGACTTCTTTTTTACTGCATCGTTAACCGAAGATATTTCACAGGTAGTTAGGCCTCGTACCTCACCCTTGTTGCGTGAGACTAAAACCGCGACAGGCGTTAAGGAAGTATGGTGTACCTTCTCTCATGACCAAGTGGATTTTGACTTTAGAAATCCCGAAGTGTTGCTGGCGATGGTTGATATTATTCGTTTATATCTTGATAAGGGCACACGGATTTTTCGCTTCGACGCGATTGCTTTTTTATGGAAGAAAAGTGGCACGAGCTGCATTAATCTTGCGCAAACGCACGAAGTGGTTCGTTTATTGCGAAGTTTAATTGAGCATGCCAATCCTCAGACGATTATTATCACCGAAACCAATATTCCAAATCGGGAAAATCTGACCTATTTTGGCAACGCAAACGAAGCCCATGCGATTTACAATTTTTCTTTGCCGCCACTACTGGTAAACACGCTAGTCAGTGGCTCTAGCCAGTACTTGAAAAACTGGCTAATGAGCATGCCCCCGGCCCAAAATGGCACCTTTTATTTTAACTTTATCGCATCACACGATGGCATAGGTTTGCGCCCTGCAGAGGGTTTATTGTCGGAGAATGAAATTAATGACTTAGTTAATTGCATGCAAGGTTTTGGCGGCAGAATAGGCTGGCGAAGCGCCGACAACGGCAAACAAAAACCTTATGAATTAAATATTGCTCTGATTGATGCGCTCAAAGGCACCCTCAAAGGGGAAGACCAATGGCAAATAGAGCGATTTATTTGTGCTCATGCGATTATGCTTGGTTTAGAAGGCGTGCCGGGGCTGTACATCCATTCGTTAATCGGCACGACGAATGACGAAGATAAAGTATTACATACAGGTCAAAATCGCTCTATTAACCGCCACCGCTGGGATCATAATACACTGATTGAAGAACTCGATGACGTGCATTCACTGCATCATCAGGTACTCACACAAATAACACAATTACTGCACATTCGACGAGAACAACGCGCTTTTCACCCCAATGCCACTCAATTCACCTTACAATTACGTGATGTTTTATTCGGCTACTGGCGGCAAAGCATTGATCGTAAGCAAAGTATATTTTGTGTATCAAATATTACCGATACCGAACAAGAGCTTTATTTATCAGACCTAAACCTAATTGGCACCGAAAATTGGACAGATCTGATTAGCCAAAATACGATATCCCTCGAAGACATCAAAGTTACCCTAAGCCCGTATCAAACACTCTGGCTAAGCAACCAATTTTAAATACAAGCAAGTCATCTGATTCCGTCATTCCCAG
>CAZUON010000016.1:36213-60122 GCA_964621345.1 uncultured Glaciecola sp.
ACCGGCTAGAATGGCGTAAGTGGACTTTACTTAGTGCTTATTCGAACTTGCGCTCACGCTTCGTTTCAATTGTTGCAATATATGCGTGCCAAGAGGCATAACCGAGTAGTGGCATGATGACTAAGAATGCTGCGAAGAATGTTACGAAGCCAAGGAATACCGAAAACATAATTACGCAGGCCCAGACAAACATGGGGACTTTGTTACGCCATACTGCATTCATGCTAGTAAGTACCGCAGTTGCTAAGTCGACCTTACGTTCTAGCAAAATCGGCTGCGTAAAAGCACTTATGAAGAATACTAGGGTAGTAAATCCGGCTCCAACGGCCGTTCCTAAAGCCAAAAACGGCCATGCATTAGCAAAGGTGAAGTCTAAGTACTCTGGGTATAGGGCGTGGATTAACGATGCTACGCGTAACCAAAAAATCATTAGTATCATTAGAAACAGACCAAAGCCCCATTCATTTACAGCATTGCGCGACATCGCTTTTAACGAATGGCGTAAAGATGGTTTATTTTTCTTTTCAAATTGCCACGCGACATCGTATAAACCAGCGGCAAGGAAAGGACCAATCAGCATAAAGCACACCATGGCAGGAAAAATTACTAAATGCCATTCTGTGGCATATACAAGGAAATAAATCCCCAACGGCAACAAAGTAAAAATTGCACCATAAGTAAAACTGATTAGTTTGGCATTTTTGAAATCACTCACAGCCAGTGCAATCCATCTAAAACAATCAAATTTATCGAGTGTTTTACAGGGAATGACGCGCGCGATCCCGCTTTTCTCAATGGCGTTTTCTTCGCTTTGAGCGTTATCAGCAGTTTGTTCTATTTCTTGAGACATGAGCTACCCTTAGTTGACTTATCAGTGTAGAAATCATTCTGTTGCAATGAATGTATTTACCAACATATACTTACAACGGAAATGATTAACATTTAGTTTACATTAAGTAAAAACAGAATCTACATTTATACTAGGAAAATTAAACACTAAGGTCAAAATTTGATCGCTATTGCTTGATCTGGGTCAGTCTCCAATCTATAGCACAACTAAAATACTCGCTTAAAAACTCATTAAGGTCACTGAAACTAGTTACATCGCGGGGGTAACCGGCAATCATTTCAGCTACAAATTTATGGCAGTTTTGTCGTAGCAGATGATAATCATAAAGCGAAAACAATTGCGACTGCGCGCGCTCAATGCTTGCTAATTCTACAAGTGGAGTCTCTTGCATGTTACAGGCAACATAAATCGCGTCGCCGCTGCGGTTTTCTAAAAAGCGTTGCGGGCTGATGCAACGCACCATGCCATTACCGTTTAACTCATAAATGTTACCATTTATCCAAATACCCGTGTGATCTAGCACCTCGTATATGCCACAGGTAACAATACTGCCGTTTATCGGCACGACCGGCTCCAGGCAATCTCCTGGCAGTTTATTAATGATGTTCTGACGGCGCAAATGGGCAGTGTTGAGTTTATTACCAGCATATAGCGATACCGCGGCTGCACCTAACCATATAAGGGGGGCTGGCATAATAATATCTCCACATAAGTTAACGTCGTCTTACAATTAACATTGGCTTGCTTTTGAACGACTCGATGCTCAAATTAAAGTCTCATACACCATAGTACGCTGTTTATTGTGTACCAAGCGTAATAAAGTGTGACAAAACGTGTCATTAGTACTTAACACGCATGGGTCTATGCTTTACTCTTAGAGCACCTTCTTCTATTTCAGTTCACTATCACTTCATGCAGCACATTCTACAAGCCAAAAAACTCGAAAACGTTTGTTATGACATTCGCGGCCCAATACTTGCCAAAGCTAATCAAATGGAAGAGGCTGGTGAGCGAATATTAAAGCTCAACATTGGCAACCCTGCCCCCTTTGGTTTTGATGCACCTGACGATATTTTAAAAGACGTGATTCGTTTGCTCCCGACCGCACAGGGCTATTCAGATGCTCAAGGAATATACAGTGCTCGAGTTGCGGTGATGCAGTATTATCAGCAAAAAGGTATTGAAAACATTGCCATAGAAGATGTGTATCTAGGTAATGGTGTGAGCGAGTTGATTACCATGGCAATGCAAGCTTTACTCAATTCTGGAGATGAGGTACTCATTCCAGCCCCCGATTATCCATTGTGGACGGCGGCGGTGAATTTGTCTTCTGGTACAGCGGTGCATTACGTCTGCGACGAGAAGGCCGATTGGTTCCCTGATATTGACGATATTAAAAGTAAGTTAACAAGTAATACAAAAGCGATTGTCCTTATCAACCCAAACAACCCCACGGGAGCTGTGTATTCCCCTGCTCTGTTGCAACAAATTGTTGAACTTGCTCGTGAGCACAGCTTAGTCATTTTTAGTGACGAGATTTACGATAAGGTATTGTACGACGACGCCGAGCACACATGTATTGCGTCGATGGCGCCGGATGTATTTTGCGTGACCTTTAGCGGTTTATCTAAAAACTATCGCGTTGCCGGATTTAGAGCAGGTTGGCTGGTGGTTAGCGGCAATAAGAAGTCTGCTAGCAGTTATATTGAGGGACTTACTGTGCTGTCGTCTATGCGTATGTGTTCCAATGTGCCCTGTCAGCATGCTATTCAAACCGCATTAGGCGGCTATCAGAGCATTAATGATTTAGTAAAGCACGAAGGCCGCCTGTTAACTCAGCGCAATCTTGCATTTGAACGCTTGAATCAAATGCCTGGAGTTTCGTGCGTGAAACCCAAAGGGGCAATGTACTGTTTTGCTAAGGTCGATGAAAAACGATTTGATGTAAACAGTGACGTTGAGCTTATTCTGGATATTTTGAAAGATAAGAAGATATTACTCGTGCACGGCAGCGCCTTTAATTTGCAGCAAGGCATTTACTTTAGGCTTGTATTTTTGCCGCACAAAGATGTGTTAACCCCAGCACTTGATAACATGCACGACTTTTTTGAAAATTATAAGCGAGCTTCTATTTAATGAGTTTTACCTTTGAAAAAACGAATAAGACCTCTTCGAATATTGGTACGCAAATGAAAAACAGTCCATTTTTGGCATGGATTTTACGTATGCCTTTGATCAAACGCTGGGCTTTAATGCATTCGGTTAAAAGCGAAAATGTGGCAGAGCATAGTCATCAGGTGGCGGTGATTGCGCATTTATTGGCAAGTATTCGCAATACTTACTTTGATGGCGACCTAAATCCGGAGCGAGCGGCAACAGTAGCCCTATATCACGAAGTATCAGAGACTAAGTTACAGGATATTAACCATGTGACCAAATATCACAATCCTGACTTAACGCGAGAGTTTAAGAAAATTGAAGAAATTGCAGAAATTGAGTGTTTAAACACCCTACCAGAAGAATTACGCCCGCAGTTTTCATCCTTATTGGTACAAAAAAATGTAGACCCAATTTATAAAAAGATTGTAAAAGCGGCCGACTTAATCTCAGCTTATTTGAAGGCCTCCGATGAATTGAGCTTTCAGAACAAAGAGTTTGGTCATGTGAAAACGCGGCTAGAATCTATGCTCATGGAATTTAACGAAGATATGCCCGAAATTAAGTTGTTTTTTGATTTGTTTGAAGACAAATGCTTTGTGAATGTGGATGAACTTTCGCAAACCAATTAGGAGCGCGTTGATATGAGCCAAGTGAAGTCTGAGTGGGAACAACGTAAACAATCGCGCAGCGCGCCACGAGATGGCGACCATCGAAGCCCCTATCAACGCGATAAAGCACGCATTATGCATTGTGCTGCCTTTAGGCGCTTACAAGCAAAAACTCAGGTAGTTGGTGTGGGAATAAGTGACTTTTATCGCACTCGACTCACCCACTCTCTTGAAGCCGCTCAAATCGGAACAGGCATTACCGCACAACTCAAACAAAAATATCCCGAGATTGCACAGGCCCTGAGCCTTGATGAACATTTAATTGAATCAATATGCTTGGCACACGACATTGGCCACCCGCCTTTTGGTCACGGCGGTGAAATTGCCTTGCATTACATGATGAGCGAGTATGGTGGTTTTGAAGGAAATGGGCAGACCTTTCGGATATTAACGAAACTAGAGGCCTATTCAGAAAACGATGGCATGAATTTAGCCCGGCGTAGCTTGTTGGGCGTGATCAAATATCCCAACTTTATTAGCCAGTTAAGTAACCCCGCCTATCATCCAGAAAAATCTGAGCGCTTTTCGCAAGTAAAGGCGGATCAGTGGCATCCACCAAAGTCTCTATTCGATTGCGATAGCGAGGCTTTTGATTGGGTAACACAACCGCTGAGCACTGCCGACAAAGCGCTTTACATGCAGGCACAAACTTCTTCTGAGCAACATTACAAAACCCAGTATAAATCTATAGATTGTTCCATTATGGAGCTTGCCGATGATATCGCTTACGGAATTCACGACCTCGAAGATGCTATTGTGATGGGGCTTATTAATCAAAATGCTTTTAATGAGAACGTGACGCAAAAGCTACTTAGCTTTGATATTCCTTGGTTGTCGGAAAACGCCGTACATATCGAAACTCAGCTCTTTCATTCACAAGCTTTTAAACGCAAAAATGCCATTGGTGCATTGGTCAATTGCTTTATAACCGCCATCGAAATCCAAAGCTTTGGGCGCTTTGACGAGCCCTTGCTAGAGCATAATGCCACTTTACCCGAGCGCTATTTAAAAGCACTGCTCGCGTTTAAGGCTTTTGTATTCACTTATGTTATCAAAAAACCTGAAATACAATTACTTGAATACAAAGGACAGCAAATTGTAATGTCGCTGTTTGAGGCCTTTGCCAGTGAACCGGCTCGCCTGCTGCCAAGAAACACCTCATTACGATGGCAACAAACCCAAGTTCAAGGCCAAGGTAATGCCGATGGTATGCGCGTTATTGCCGACTATATTTCAGGTATGACCGACGAATACGCTAACCGAGTGTACGCTAATTTGTTCCTACCCAAATCACATCGCATTACAGATCGTTAATCTTTGAAACTCTTTTTGTGCTTTCACGGTCTTTATTGGTAATAAGCCTGTAATAAAAGTAGCCAAGTAAGCGATTAAGGCGTTTACCTTGCAAGTTCCCTCTAGACTAAGGAAGTATCGTGATTATAAAGTCGAGCAGTAATAATGATTTAAAAGATAATGATGTCACCGACGAACAGGTATACAAAGAACGCCGCTCTGTGCTTAAAAAACTTGGGTTTAGTGGTGCCGCGGCCTTATTATCGGCTCCCGCAGCAGCCAACCCTTTTGATTGGTTTAGCAAAGACGAAGTACCAGAGTTTGCGACCCAACCCTTATCTTTTAATAAAGCAGAAGCCTCTAGTACTCGACTCACAGAAAAAGGAGTGGCTACCAGTTACAACAATTTTTATGAATTTGGCACGAGCAAAAGCGACCCAAAAGAAAACGCCCAATCACTTGTGGTTAATCCTTGGAAGTTAGAAATTAGCGGCTTAGTAGAACAACCTATTACCCTTGATTACGATGATCTATTGAATAAATTCACTCTAGAAGAGCGTATATATCGCCTACGCTGCGTTGAAGCTTGGTCGATGGTTGTCCCTTGGGTAGGATTTAGTCTAGCTAGTTTGTTAAAAACGGTAAAACCACTTAGTAGCGCAAAATACGTAGCGTTTGAAACGCTATATAGCCCTGAACAAATGCCGGGACAGCGCAATCGGTTTGTAGGCGGCGGGGTAGATTACCCTTACGTTGAAGGCTTGCGACTCGATGAGGCCATGCACGACCTTACGTTGTTAAGTGTTGGCATGTACGGTAAAACTCTGCCACCGCAAAATGGCGCGCCAATTCGTTTAGTATTACCGTGGAAGTATGGGTTTAAGAGTATCAAATCGTTGGTCAGAATTGTGCTTACAGACAAAGAACCTCCTACTACCTGGAATATATTAGCGCCAGATGAATATGGCTTTTACGCCAATGTGAATCCTAACGTAGACCACCCCCGCTGGTCTCAGGCCAGAGAGCGAAGAATCATTGGTAGTGGTCTTAATGCCCAAGAGCGCATCGACACAAAAATGTTTAATGGCTATAGCGAAGTTGCATCTATGTATAGCAATATGGATCTCAGGCGTTTTTACTAGCGTTTAGTATTCCAAAAAGTATGAACAATCGAACATCCCAAGTTAAACGTAGGCCCGTGCGCAGACCACTGCGGGTCTCACCTCGCTTTATTTTTGCCTTGCGCGGCTTTGTGCATATTGTTGCCAGCGTTTGGTTAATGTATGTATATCAGCAAGCACTCGGCGGCAACCTGCCGGGAGATCCTGTGCAGTATTTAATAGATTTTAGCGGCATTGGCGCGTTGCATTTATTGATGCTGAGTCTGTTAGTTAGCCCGCTCGCCCAATACTATAAGTTCTCACAATTGATGCGTATTCGCAAAACATTGGGTGTGTATGCTGCCATATACGCCCTGTTTCATTTGTATGTATTTATTGCCTACGAACTGCAGTATGAATGGCTATTCGTGTTCGAGGAGATCATTAAGCGACCCTACATAAGCGTTGGCATGCTAGCCGTTGTAATACTCACTAGCCTGTTGTTCACGTCGTTGGAATATTTTAAAAAAGCGATGGGTGCGACATGGCAAAAGCTACATAACTTCACCTACGTCGCTGTTTTACTTGGCTGTATTCATTATTTATGGTCAGTTAAGTCAGACTGGTATGAGCCTACGCTCTATCTAAGCTTCGCCCTTCTTTTACTGTTCTTAAGAAAAGACAAAATTAAAAAAATATTCAAATAAAGCTTGCATGTTTATTTATACAGTATTACTGTTCACATATACAGTAGTTGTGTATTTGTTAAACAAGCCGTTGTTAAACAATTTGTCTGCATAACTATTTTCAAAGGTATGAGAGCTCCAAATGAGCAGCGAGGCTACAACGATGAATACAATAAATTACGCAAGCAGCAGTGTAAAAGACTCAAGTAAAGCAACCATTGGTACATCGACAAAAATCAGCTTTATTCAGGCAAACAAGACTGTGTCAGCTAAAAAGCGATGGTTATGTAATGTTTCTGAAGCCGTTAAGCTGAGTAAGCATGTTAAAAATGCCCTGAATATAGAGGGGCGTGGTAAATTTTCCCAGTACGAGCTTATGGTCAAGTTACTTAAAGCAGAGACTTGCGATGTGATCTACTTTGACTGCCATTTATCTGCGAACCAAATTGGGATCTTAAAAATGTTACAGGTGTTCTCTAACACCGAGCTTGTGCACTCACGTCTAGCGATGCAGTTTGACAGAGCTACGGGTTAACATCCTTAGAATACCAAGCCGAGGCTTTAGCATTGTCTTCGGGAATTTCTTCAGCAGTGTAAAGCACTCTAGTATGGGGGGCGGTCTTTAAATCTAGGTAATCAACGTAATAGGGTTTAAATACGAGTAGAGCAAAGTATGGGCTAATCTTATCACCTTTAACATTTGCATCTTTTTGTTTCGTGCAAACCGGTTCAGATTTAGGTGCTGCACAAAAAAAGCCTTCCTTTGCCTTGGTTGAAAGGTTTTGCCATTGCTGGCGATAACTTTTTGCTAAATCCTCTGCAACCACACTCTTACCATTTTTCGTAGTAGCGTCCCCTAAAACTTGCAAGTCACCTGCCGCATTTTGAAATACCAGCCTTATTTTACAAGACAACCTGTACTGTTCTCGTGATTTTACAAAATACCAATGTACTTGTGCTTCAGCATGTTTGTGCCAGTCGGATACTTTATCACTGCGAATATCGGTTACCGCCAACAGATTATTGCTTTCATCAGCATAATCTCTGAATACCATAGTGCGAACAGAAGGTAGGCCGGAAGACGATACCGTTGCCACCTGAAAATATTTGGCCTCAGGCTTACTGCGGCTAAGATGTAAGCTTCTTGAAAGCTGTTGCCGCCATACTGGATAAATCATGTTGAGCGCTTAACTTGAGAAAACAGCTGATAAAAATTATTCGTTGTAATACGGGCTAACTCTTCCACGCTAATACCTTTAAGCTCAGCAACAAACTCAGCAACTCGGGTCACATACTTAGGCTGGTTTTCTTTTCCACGGTGTGGCGTGGGCGCTAACCATGGAGAATCAGTCTCAATTAATAGCTTATCTAGCGGGAGCTGACGCACGGTTTCTTGGAGCTCGGCCGCAGATTTAAAGGTTACAATACCCGAAATAGAAATATATATTCCCATTTTAATAGCTGCCTGTGCCATTTCTAAAGACTCGGTGAAACAATGCAATACTGCACCGGTATCTTGTTCATAGTGCTCATTTAATAGCGATAAGGTATCTTGCTGAGCGTTTCTGGTATGGATGATCAGCGGCTTTTTAACCTTATTTGCAACGTTAATATGGTCAACAAATGACTGCAGCTGGGTGCTCTTTGTATCTGCACTGTAATAGTAATCGAGGCCCGTTTCGCCTACCGCAATAACGTCATCTCTTTGTGCATGTTCAAGTAATACGCCATAATCACAAGCGTCCTCTTGATGCAGAGGGTGTACACCACAACTCATCGATACGTTGGGATAGTGGCTCACGCGCGAGCGCATTGCCTCAAATTCTTTTACCGATACCGCTACGCATAGCATGTGTTCGACTTTATGGGCTGCAGCATCCTCTACAATAGCATCGAGTTGGGTATCGGCGTGCTTAAGTCGGTCAAGATGGCAATGAGAATCTACAAACATGGTGTTCCTATTAAATCGTATGGATTTGGGCAAATAATGCCGACAATATCAGCGTTTTATTTAAGCCCACATGGCGCAATTTTTTACTGGCTGCTGTGCTGCTATCGTATATTTGCATCCATTTAGTAGTGACGGTTGTACGAGATTGAACATCACTCTCTTTCACCTCACCTGCAAATAGCTGTAAGCTTAATTGTGCAGTCCAGTGAACGACATCCTCTGCTTTGTCTTTCCATTTATTGGCAAGGCTCTCTGCACTTGCATGACCCTCGGTCAGAGCAGTAAAATCTTGGGTAAAGCTAGCAAAATGTAAGCTAGTCTCTTGGATTTGTTCAAGATACAACAATGGTGAATGCTTATAGGCCGCTAAACTTAGCTCACTGGGTACATCTGCGCCTTTTGCTCTAATATAATCGCTACTTTGTTCATAGTTAGGCATGGGGGCTCTTATTTTTTCGCAGCGGCTTTTTATCGTTGCTAAAAGGTATTGCGGCGCATTCGTGGTTAAAATTAAGTAGGTGTTTTGGGTTGGCTCTTCCAACGTTTTTAATAGTGCATTGCTGGCCGACTCGGTCATAATTTCTATATTTTCAATGAGTACGACTTTATTTGCACTCAACTGTGCTGTTTTATTTACTTGCTCAATCGCAGCTCGCACTGCATCAACACCAATTTGCGTTTTTTCAGTCACCACCTCATGAAAATCAGGGTGGGAGTGCGCATTGAACAACAAGCAGGCTTTACATTGATTGCATGGTAAGGGCTCATCACTTGAGCATAAGAGTCTTTTTGCAAGCATCTGTGCAAGAACATCCTCACCACAGCCCTTCTCGCCCACTAGCAAAATACCATGATGGAGTTGATCATGTTGCAAGCGTTCGCTTAACGCATTAAAAATAGATGATTGCCATGGGTAAAGCATTCTATAGTCGTTCCTGTAAAAACTGTGATAACGCTGCTAGTGCATCTTGTTGTACCTTTTCCATACTTTGCGACGCATCAATGCTAACGGCGTTATCAAGAGCATTTACATGGCTGATATAACTTTGACGTGCTCTTTCAAAGAATGCAAGGCCGGCTTGTTCGATGCGATCCAAAGCGCCTCTGCCTCTGGCTCGACGCAGACCCAGCTCAGGATCAATATCTAAATAGAGAGTAAAGTCAGGCACAAAGTCACCTAAGGTCATTAACCGCAGCGTATTGAGCATACTTAAAGGCACGCCTCTGCCGCCTCCTTGGTAGGCCACCGATGATAAATCATGACGATCACCAATCACCCAATGGCCTTTATCTAATGCTGGTTTAATTCGATTAGCCACTAGTTGGCTGCGGGCAGCATACATTAGCAAAAGCTCGGTTTCTTGAGTGACCGTCTCGCCCTGCCAGTCTTTTTTAACACAATCTCGAATGGCTTCTGCCATGGGCGTACCACCCGGCTCCCGGCTTGTCTCAACGGTGAGTTTATGCTGTTCTAAAAGCGCTTTGAGCGCGGCTATAACACTACTCTTGCCTGCGCCTTCTAAGCCCTCTACTACAATAAAAGCTCCCAACGGGCCTCCTAAATACTGTTTTTACTTAGCTACGTGTTACTTGTTGCTGATAATTGCTTACGGATCGTTAATTAGCGATTTAATTGATACTTCGCAACCGCCGCATTGTGTGCTTGTAGAGTAGCTGAAAACTGATGACTACCGTCGCCCTTTGCAACAAAATACAGATAATCGGTAATTTCAGGCTGCACCGCCGCCATCAACGAAGGCATCCCCGCCATCGCAATTGGACTAGGCGGCAGGCCGTTTATCCGATACGTATTGTATGGTGTAGATTCACGCAAATGCTTACGCGTAATATTACCATCAAAATCAGGCCCAATTCCGTAAATAACGGTAGGGTCGGTCTGTAAACGCATCTTTAGCTCTAATCGATTACTAAATACCCCAGCAATCACCCCGCGCTCTGAGGCTACCGCCGTTTCTTTTTCAATAATTGAAGCGAGTATCAAAGCTTGGTAAGGCGTTTTGATGGGGATATCCGAATAACGTTGACTCCAAGCGTTTTCTAACGCGTTGTCCATTGCCACATAGGCCCTGCGTAAAATCGATAGGGCTGAGTCCTTATATGCATAAAAGTAGGTATCGGCAAGTAAACAACCTTCTAGGGTCCTCAGCTCGTTATTACAAAAGCCTAAAGCCTGACCGCCTTCATCTTGCACAATCGCATCATATAAATCGTCTACTGCGGGCAAATCCTGTTTTAACCTATCTTCACTTTTTAACACCTCAAACCATTGCCGAATGGTTAAGCCCTCAACCAGTGCAATACTAAATTGTGTCTCTAAACCGCTTGTTACTATGGTAAATACATCTTTAATGCTGGGCTTCTCCGGGAGTTCGTAATAGCCTGACTTTACTTGGCTATACTGCGGATAGATACGTAGCCATAGTTTAAACATGAAATCATCCGTCTGTGATGCATTCATTGGCAACTGTTGCCACACCGTTCGGGCAGAGTCCCCTTTTTTAAGATGAATAACAAAAGGAGCCGTATTATCAATATGCGTGTTGGCAAATGATTGAAGTTGCATAAAGCCGATGTATACCGCAATACAACACCCTACAACGAATAGCGCTAAGCCAATCAAACTCTTTTTTAGCATTTATACACACAACTCCGCGCTTAATACAGCATCTAAAAATGGCTTAGTGAGCTTACCAAGTTTTGTATTTAGCTGTTTTTTATTATTTTGATACTTAAATGTTGATACCGCTCTTACGCCTTTAACCGCATTAGTGAGTAACATAGCCTCTGCAGACAGTAATTCACGTACGTGATGCGAAGCTTGATTCACAATGATTCCCTGCTCAGACAAATATTCAATAAAAGCCTCTCGCATTAGCCCCTTAACACCTACATTGGTAAGGCTTGGGGCATACCAGCATCCGTCTAAGCGATAAAACAAGTTTGATGAACTTGCTTCTATCGCATGACGATTATGGTTACACATGAGCACATCATCAAACCCCATAGCGACAGCCTCTTGCGATGCTAACACCTGGGCGAGGCGATTGTTGTGTTTAAGCTCTAAAGCACCCTCATGGCTTGGCAACACAATATTGCTCACACCAAGGTGGCCAAGTACTGGATTGTCGCCCATAGCTTGTATTTTATGCGTGCTTATAATGCAACAAGGATTTTGCTCTTTAGGTGGTAAGTATCCTCGCCCGCCGCTACCGCGAGAAATCACAACTTTAATCACCGATGGTACTAACTGTTGAGATGCAAGTTCGCTTAAAGTTGCCTTAAGCGTATCCCATTGTTCAAAGGCGATATTTAACTGCTGTGATGCACCTTGCAAGCGCGCCAAATGTTGTGCAAAAAGGACGATATATCCTCGTTCAACATACATTGTGGTAAACGAAGCATCTCCATATTGCACGCTGCGATCCGTAGCAACAATATGAGTCGGGTTAATGAGTATTTGAGAATCTTCCATGCTTCTAGTCTAGCGTCAAAAGCTCTTCAATAAAACATAAAAAAACCGCACAAAAGTGCGGTTTTAAACCAATATGCTGAGCGTATTACGTTAGCGCTTAATCTTCAAGCCGCTTGAATAATACCGAACCATTTGTGCCACCAAAACCAAATGAATTACACAAGGCAAAATCACCGTTAATTGCTGCTGCATTGTGCGCAACAAAATCAAGGTCACAGCCTTCACCTGGGTTGTCGAGGTTAATGGTTGGCGGTGCTTGTTGGTCGCGCAATGCCAAAATAGTAAAAATCGCCTCAACCGAGCCAGCAGCACCAAGTAAGTGCCCAATCATAGACTTGGTAGAACTTACTTTTACATTCGCTGCATGTTCTTTAAAGATAGATTTAATCGCGCTAACCTCTGCTACATCACCGGCAGGGGTTGACGTACCATGGGCATTCACGTAAACCACATCTTTAGCTTCGACACTAGCGTCATTTAATGCGTTTGCCATCGCATCAGCGGCACCTTCACCATCTGCTGGTGGCGAGGTCATGTGATGTGCATCACCACTCATACCAAAGCCAACTACCTCAGCATAAATTTTAGCACCGCGGGCTTTAGCGCTTTCGTATTCTTCAAGCATCAGTACACCTGCGCCCTCGCCCATCACAAAGCCATCACGGTCTTTGTCCCAAGGACGACTCGCTTGCTGTGGTGCATCGTTACGGGTAGAAAGAGCACGAGCGGAACCGAAACCGGCCATTGCCAATGGCGTGATACTTGACTCTGCACCACCTGCTAACATTGCATCTGCATCACCATAAGAAATGGTTCTAGCAGCAATACCAATATTATGAACACCTGTGGTACAAGCGGTCACAACGTTTAAATTAGGGCCCTTAATACCTTCCATAATCGACAAAAAGCCTGAAATCATATTCGTGATGGTTGAAGGTACAAAGAATGGAGAGACGCGTTTAGCACCGCTGGTCAGTAATTTTTTATGATTTTCTTCGATTTGACCAAGACCACCAATGCCCGAGCCAATAGTGACACCCACTCGTTTGGCATTCGATTCGTCGATGACCATACCTGAGTCATGCAAAGCTTGAATGCCTGCGGCTATGCCCAGCTGTATGAAGCGGTCCATTTTCTTAGTTTCTTTTTTAGAAATGTAAGCTTCTACGTCAAAGTCTTTTACTTCGCCGGCGAACTTAGTATTAAAGTCGGTTGGATCGAAATGGGTAATAGGACCTATGCCACTCTTTCCGGCCAAAATATTTGCCCAGGTCGTGTCAATGTCATTCCCTAAAGGTGATAGCATGCCAAGCCCAGTCACCACTACGCGACGTTTAGCCACCACAGCCTCCTAATGTAAAGTTACAATAATATTTATGGAGTGATTTTATATAAAAACACAAGTTACAGAAACGAAAAAACGGCCCGTTAAGAGCCGTTTTCTAATAATTCTGCTTACGCGTCTTTATTAGCGTTGATGTAGTCAACTGCAGACTGAACGGTGGTGATCTTCTCCGCTTCTTCATCAGGGATTTCTGTATCGAATTCTTCTTCAAGAGCCATTACTAGCTCTACTGTGTCTAAAGAATCTGCTCCTAAATCATCTACAAATGAGGCTTCAGACTTAACTTCGTCTTCTTTAACGCCTAACTGCTCTACGATGATCTTTTTTACGCGTTCTTCGATGTTACTCATAATGACAGGTTTCCTTAACGTACCTTGTTTTTAAAATTATCGCGCTTAGTTTATTGCGCTATGGGTGACCATGCAAGCCTAACCAACAATTTAATGGGTGGTCAAACCACAAAACTCACCTAACTGTTTAAAAAATATACCAAAATTAATCTTATCTCAATGCAATTTACGACCGCTAAAGCCACTAAAAACTGCATAAAGCTCGCAAAATTAGCCACTTAGGCCATGTGCATGCCACCATTGACATGAATCGTTTCACCAGTGATATATGCGGCTGAGTCCGAGCACAAAAAACCAACAGTGGCGGCAATTTCTTCAGGCTGGCCCAAACGATTTGCGGGAATATCACTAAATATTGCCTGCTTTTGCTCGTCGGTCAAAGCTCTTGTCATATCCGTATCAATAAAACCGGGAGAAACAACATTTACTGTTATACCTCTAGAGGCAATTTCTCTGGCCATAGACTTACTAAAGCCAATTACCGCAGCTTTAGCAGCGGCATAATTCGCTTGTCCGCCATTCCCTGTAGAACCAACAACAGAGCCGACAGAAATAATCCTGCCATTTTTCTTTTTCATCATTCCGCGCATAACCGATTTCGACAGCTTAAATACCGAGCTCAAGTTGGTTTGCATGATCTCGTCCCACTCAGAGTCTTTCATGCGCATAATTAGGTTATCTCGCGTTATGCCCGCATTATTAATCAAAATGTCAGGCGCTGCGAACTGTTCTGTAACAGCGGCTAAAACCGCTGCTATGGATTCATCTTCGGTCACATTCAGTGTCATACCCTTGCCTTTGTCGCCTAGGTAATCAGAAATCGCTTGTGCACCATTATCTGAGGTTGCGGTACCGATTACAGTAGCTCCTTGTGCCATCAACTGCATAGCAATCGCTTTGCCAATACCACGACTTGCACCGGTAACCAGTGCCACTTTTCCTGTTAAATCAAACATCATCTAACCTTATAAATCTGAGGGTGAGCTAAAAGAAGAAAGTTCAAGGGATTTATTAATCCGCTTATTAAGACCTGTAAGTACTTTGCCAGGCCCTACTTCAATAATTTTATCAACGCCTTGCTGTGCTAAATACTCAACCGATTCAGTCCAGCGCACAGGACTATACAATTGCTGCACTAAGGCTTCTTTTATCGCTTGTGCACTTTGTTCAACGCTGACATCCACGTTATTAACCACATCAATTTGAGGGGCTTTAAATTCAATCGTGTCGAGCAGTTGCGAAAGCTGTGTCGCCGCTGGTTTCATCAATGCACAATGCGAAGGTACGCTAACCGCTAACGGTAAAGCACGTTTTGCTCCCGCTTCTTTGCATGCAGCACCTGCTAAATCTGCGGCTTCTTTATTGCCAGCAATTACAACCTGCCCTGGTGAATTATAATTCACTGCTGACACCACAAGCTGGGTATCTGCGGCCACTTGCGCACATACTTCTACAATCTTTTTATCATCAAGACCAATAATTGCGTACATCGCCCCGGTACCCGCGGGCACTGCAGCTTGCATAAATTCGCCTCTTGCTTGCACTAGCTTTACCGCTGCTGCGAGTTCAAGCACATCAGCCGCTACAAGTGCCGTATACTCGCCTAAACTGTGCCCAGCTAAGTACGAGCACTGTAAGTCTTTTTCTGCATTTAATACACGCCATGCGGCAATGCTCGCGGTTAATAATACCGGTTGTGTAACTTGGGTCTGATTAATGACTTCGTTTTTGTCACTTTGGGCAACTTCCCATAAATCATAGCCTAAGGCGTCGGAGGCCTCCGCGAAGGTGTCTGCGACACTAGAAAAATTTTGCGCTAAATCAGCAAGCATGCCCAGCGCTTGTGAGCCCTGCCCAGGAAATACACAGGCCAACTTACTCATAATCATTATCCTCTTGAGCTTATATTGTTTTTATTGAATTTTACTACGTTTTGTTAAGCGATTTGGTATCAGTACTTCACCAAGGCGGAGGCCCAAGCAAAGCCGCCACCAAAGGCTTCAAGTAATAGATGTTGACCACGCTGTATGCGCCCGTCTCGTATAGCAGTATCTAGCGCTGTAGGCACGGTAGCCGCCGATGTATTGCCGTAGTTCTGTAGGGTCATCACTACCTGGTCCAAAGACATATTAAGCTTCTTTGCGGTGGCTTTAATAATACGAAAGTTTGCTTGATGTGGGACTAACCAGTCGATGTCAGATTTTTGCAGATTATTGGCAGCGAGTGTTTCCTCAACAATTAAGCTAAGTTTTGTCACCGCTACTTTAAATACCTCATTACCTTTCATTGAACCCCAGTTTTCGTGCACTGAGGCCTCATCGCCATGCTGAACATGACCAATTTGCAACAAATCTCCGTAAGAGCCAGCTGCATTTATATGGGTAGATAAAATTCCAGGCTCTTCACTCGCTTCAATAATAGTGGCACCGGCTCCATCACCAAATAAAATGATCATACTACGGTCAGCAGGGTCAATCATTCGGCTTAGGCAATCACTTCCAATCACTAAAATACGCTTAACCATGCCGCTTTTTATGTACTGATCAGCGACGCTAAGCGCATAACAGTAACCTGCGCAAGCGGCGGCAACGTCAAAGGCTGGTATGTTGTCTACGCCAAGTATTTTTTGGATTTCGCAGGCCGTGCTTGGTAACGCGTAACGGCCACTAGTAGTAGCACATACTATCATATCGATATCTGTAGCATTTAGACCTGCTGCTTCTAATGCCTGCTTTGCCGCCTCTGCACCCATAGTGCCAGCCGTTTCATGTTCGCCAATAATACGGCGTTCTTTAATGCCTGTTCGGTCGGTTATCCATTCGTCTGATGTATCTACCATGCTTTCTAAATCGGCGTTACTGCGTACTTCACTTGGGTAATAACTGCCGGTTCCATTTATGCGCGAATAAGTCGGCCTTGTATGCATTAATCAGTGCTCCAATAATTCTTGTTCTATTTTTGTTTTTATTTTGTCGGGCACACATTGAGTGACCTCTGCAATGGCTTGTTCGATGGCATAAAAACATGCCTCTGCAGACGCATTTCCATGACTTTTCACAACCGTGCCGCGCAATCCTATCAGACTCGCACCATTATACTGGTCGGGGTTCATGCGTTGATACAAGCTTTTCAGCAGTGGTAGGCTTAATTTGCTGATTAATCGGGCAAACCATGTCTCTTGGGTAATCGATTTAATTTCGCTAACAACAAGCTTAGCAATACCTTCACTGGCTTTTAATGCAACGTTACCCGTGAAACCATCGGTTACCACTACGTCTACACAACCAGAAAACATCGTATCGCCTTCAACATAACCATAATAGTTAATGCTGGTGCATTGTTTGATTAGTAGGTCGGCATGTTTTATCGAAGAATGACCTTTTATGTCTTCCTCCCCCACATTTAACAAGGCAACTCGAGGCTTTTTCAAGCCCTCTACTTCTTGCATTAACACCGAGCCCATAACGGCATATTGGAGCAAGTTCTCAGCATCGTAATTTATGGACGCGCCTAAATCTAATAACAAGACTTTTTGCTTATTAGCAGTGGGAAGCGCAGAAACAAGTGCAGGCCTTGAAATACCTGGAATAGTTTTTAACACATAATAGGCCATGGCCATTAATGCGCCGGTATTACCGCTACTCACGCATGCGTGGGCATCTTCGCTTTTGAGTAAATCGAGCGCAACTCGCATGCTAGAAAGCTTCATTTGTCGCAATGCGGTAGTGGGCTTTGTATGCATATCTACCACCTGCGAGCATACATTCAACTTCACACGGTTTTTTAATTCAGTGGGTAGTTCGTTTTTTATGCGTTCAAGAGATGGCTCATCACCGCATAACACAAAAGATAAATCTGGGTATTTTTGAAGGGAACGGACAATCGCGGTAAAAAAAACATGGGGGCCGCGATCGCCCCCCATGATATCTAATGCAATAGTAATCATCAAAAAAGACCTAAGCCTTAGATCTCGATGACTTTCTTACCTTTGTAAAAACCATCTGCAGTCACGTGGTGACGAAGATGTGTTTCTCCAGAAGTTGAATCAACAGACATAGTTTTTGCTGTTAATGAATCGTGTGCACGACGTGTTCCACGCTTCGCTCTGGATTTTTTACTTTTTTGTACAGCCATAGGTTACTCCTAATCTCGCTTAAGCTCTTTTAAAACCGCGAATGGGTTTTCGCGCTCAGGTTCCGGTTCGATCTTACCAAAGCTCATATCATCTTTTTTCACATTGCAATCTTCTTCTGCGTGAAGGGCTACAATGGGCAAAGACAAAATTGCCTCGTCTTCTAATAATTGGAAGAGATCGACTTCTCCATGGTCATCTACCTCTACCGGTTCATAAGCGTCGGGTAACGTATCGCTTTGTTCACTCCCCTGCACGGGCGAAAAACAAAACTCCGTATCCACATTATATGGATAGGTTTGGTTACACCTTTGACAAACTAACATTACCTGTACTGCTAGCGTACCCTGAAAGAAAGTAAGACTCTGCGCGTCTTTTAAAAACTCCACTTTCACCGATACATCAGATAATATCGAATCAACCATATCATTAAGCCTTTGCATATCGCTAGCGACATATACACCCTCATAAGAGGAGCGTTTTTGTGCACTTTTGATAGGATCAAGGCGTTTAGGTAGTTTCACATTTGTCATAGCGCGCGCAGTGTATAGGCTTACGTGACTTTAGTCAAAGAATTTCCGATAAAAATCACGGGCTAAGCAGATAAGGAAATAAATTTCATTTCTTATCGATATAAGACAAATTTAGGCGTGTATTAAACAAAAAATTTTGATTTTTACGGATTCATAAATAAAAGCAAAGTAATAAAAACTCAGTCAGACAACAATCTCCCTTTAAAATAACCGGTAAGATGTTTATATATTCGAGCATGGTTACACATCTTTAATACGACTGAATGACATTTGTTAAACACCATATACTCATCAATAGCTATCAGAAATGCTTCTAAAAACTTTTCGCTTTCATCACAGTTCATTTTTACTAAACTATCCTCTTCGATACTAAGATACTGCAAACACAGGATATTTTGCTGCCGGTCTGCTTTTACATCGACTCTTCCAACAAATCGATCTTTGTATAAAATAGGTAATGAGTAATATCCAAATTTTCGTTTTACTTGTGGTACATACACTTCAATTTGATATTCAAAATCAAAACATTGACGTAAACGCTGTCTTTGTATAACTAGGTTGTCAAACGGGTTTAATAGATAGACCTTATTGGGTACCGATGTTGGTGGTGTCAGCGATTCATCATAATAATACTGCTCATCACCCCATTTAAAGTAATTAAGCTGTTTTGCTTCATGTAGCTCGTTTAGTGCCTTTTGCACCGGCGCTTTACACCCCTTTCGTAGATAGGCTATTTGTTTGGCGCTTGCAAATCCGTGAGCGGCAATAAAGCGTTGAATCAAATAATTGGCAAACTCTGTCTCGCTAGGTACATTTGTATCAACGCCACTTGGCAAAACTCGCTCCGTTAAATCATAAACCTTTTGAAATTTATCACGTCTAAGCGCCATGACTTCACCTTGCATAAATAATTGCTCAAGCGCTTTTTTAGCAGGCTTCCAGTCCCACCAACCTGTACTTGCTTTATGCTTTGAATGTTCAAATTGCTTCGCTTTTAATGGTCCATCTATTTTGATCCGCTCTTTTACCTTGTTAAGATCTGATTGACTGACTGTATGATAATGAGATTCGCCATTTAGATAGTGTTGCTTGCGAAATAGACTGTATCGATAGTCTCTTATAGGTAGATAGGCAGCGGCATGAGTCCAGTACTCAAATACCTGTTTATTAACTACTGCATGTTGAAGCATTTCACTTTTGTAGCCCTCTACACGATTAAACAGGACATGCTCATGCGCGCGCTCAACCACACTGATTGAGTCAATTTGCACATAAGCGATGTTTTCTATGGCTTTATTCAAACTACTTTTTTGAAGTAAGCCTTGTTGTTGCATGTTTAAACGACGCCATTCTTGATTCGAATATGGCGATGTTTGCAAAGATGACAATGTTGCTTTTGGTACTGACAATAACGAACCTCAACTTTTCACAAAACACGTTAAATTTACTTGACTACTGAACATGAGGCCTTGCAAATTATATGCATGGCAAATACTTTGTTTGACCCCAATCAAAGTATGAACCTCTAAAAGAAAAAATGAAAAGTTACTTGTTTTTTACTTCATTAAAATGCAAGTGACATTGGATATGACGGCATCTGATACAAACCATAGTAAACCTTATAATTTTAAAGTAAAAAAGTACTTTGCCAAAGGATACTAACGCTTATAATTAAGCACAAGCAAACCAAGCATGTTACCGAGCGACAACATATGCAAAAATTTCTTTTGGCGTCATCTTCACCTTATCGAGCCCAGCTTTTACGGCAGTTAGGGTTAGTGTTTGCTACATACTCCCCCAATATTAACGAAGAGGCGTTAGAGAACGAAGCGCCAAAAGAAATGGCATATCGTTTAAGTGCAGAGAAAGCCCTTGCTGCGCAAAGCTTTTATGAACAACACGTGATCATTGCCAGTGACCAGGTGGCTTGCTTAGAAAACGACAATACACCCATTGGAAAACCATACAATGCGCAAAACGCAGTGAAGCAATTGCAAGGTTATAGTGGAAAAACGCTTAGGTTTTACACCGGCCTTAGTGTCATTATTCCAGCAGCCAAGGCACAGGGTATGAACCTACCGAGGCAAATGACCTGCGTTGAACATTTTGATGTGACCTTTAGGCACTTAACAGATGCACAAATTCAAGCATATGTAGAGAAAGAACAGCCCTTTAATTGTGCTGGGAGTTTTAAGGCCGAAGGCCTTGGAATTGCACTTTTCGACAAGTTTAATGGGCGAGACTACAACACCTTAATCGGCTTACCGTTAATGGCTCTTGTCGATTGCTTTAAAGAGCTTGATATAGACGTGCTGGCAAACTCAATATAATGAGAAAAACCCCATACTACGCAAAAAACCAATAGCTAACCAATATTGCCGCCGTAATTCCGCCTGCATCAGCGGCTAAACAACACCCTACGGCGTAGCGGCTGTGTTTAATACCTACTGCGCCTAAATACACTGCAAGTACATAGAATGTCGTCTCGGTAGAGCCTTGCATCACGGAGGCTAAACGCCCAGCAAAAGAATCTGCACCGTGAAACTGCATCGTTTCAATCATCAAGGCTCTCGCCCCTGAGCCGCTTAGTGGTTTCATAAGTGCTGTAGGAAGTGCGTCCACAAACATCGTATCTAAACCCGCCATCGCTACTAAATATGCAATTCCACCGGTAACCATCTCCATTACCCCTGACGCTCTAAGCATGCCAATGGCAAATAACATCGCAACTAAATAAGGAATGATACTGATAGCAACTTCAAACCCTTGCTTTGCGCCTTCAACGAACTGCTCATACGTGTTTTGTTTTTTACGATAACCGGCAACAAGCACAATCACGATGAATAAAAACAAAGCAAAGTTGGCAAACAGGCTAGACTGCTCAGCTAATTGGTCAGACGCCAATTTAGAAAAATAGAGAATAACCGCCGTTAGCAAACTAAAAATACCCACTAAATAGGTCAATACCACGCGGTTAAATAAATTGACTCGTTGTACCGCGCAAGTCACAAACAACCCCACAAGCGTAGAACAGCTTGTGGCGAGTAAAATAGGAATGAACACATCGGTAGGGTTAGCGGCGCCTTGATCTGCTCTATACAAAAACACAGCGATAGGAAACAAGGTAACAGCAGACGTATTTAAGACTAGAAAAAGGATTTGCGAGTCTGTAAGCGTATCTTTGACAGGTGCAAGCGTTTGCATATCTTGCATGGCTTTTATGCCAAAAGGCGTGGCTGCATTGTCGAGACCAAGCACATTCGCCGACATATTCATGGTGATGCTGCCAAGCGCAGGATGCCCCTTTGGAATATCGGGCATTAGCCTGCATAAAAGCGGCTCTAAAAGTCGCGAAAACTTGGCAATTAAACCTGAATTTTCAGCCACTTTGAATATACCAAGCCAGAACGCGAGCAAACCAATGAGGCCAATCGCAATATCGACACTTGTGCGCGCCATGGTATTGACCGCGGTCATGACCTCTTGAAAAGAGCCAAAATTACCTGTTACGAACACGTTGTAACAGGTTGCAACAAAGGCGCTTAGAATAAAGCCAAGCCAGATTTTGTGAAGCATGTGCCCTCTTTCTTTCTTCTTATTTAGGGACTATTTTACAAGTCTACGTTAAAAGAGGACAGAGTAGCAAACTGGCATTGGCTTGCTTTACTTATTTAATCTTAATACTAGCGCTTTAAAACCTTAGCTAAAGACTGCACGCAATAATCAACATTTTTTTGCTTACATGCGAAACCCATTAAGCCTATTCGCCAAACTTTGCCTGCAAGCTCACCGAGCCCAGCACCTATCTCTAAGTCAAACTCATTTAGAAGTGTAGCGCGTACCTTCGCGTCATCTACCCCTTCAGGAATCATAATAGAGTTTAACTGTGGTAAGCGATATGCCTCATCTACCGCCATCTCTAAACCAATATTCTCAAGCCCTGTTTTTAAACTTTGATGAGTTTTTGCATGGCGTTTCCAACTATTTTCTATGCCCTCTTCTTGCAGCATTACTAAACTTTCGTGCAGAGCATATACACTATTAACCGGCGCGGTGTGGTGATAAGCTCGCTTTTGCCCTTCGCCCCAGTAGCCTACAATAAGGTTCATATCCAAAAACCAGCTTTGCACTGGGGTGTTGCGATTTTTAATCACATCAACCGCTTTATCGCTAAACGATATTGGCGATAAGCCTGGTACACACGACAAGCATTTTTGCGTACCCGAATAAATCGCGTCAATTTGCCAATCATCTACACGTAGTTCCACACCCGCTAGTGATGTGACGGCATCAACAATAGTTAAACAGTCATATTGTTTAGCAATTGCGCACAGCTGTTGGGCATCGTTTCGCACACCGGTTGAGGTTTCTGCATGCACAAAGCCAACGGCTTTAGTATCTGGGTGTTCTGTTAAAGCTTGCTCTAGCTTTTCAGGCTTTGTTTGCTCACCCCATGGGTCTTCAATTGTGATGACCTTTGCTCCTGCGCGAGAAGCATTCTCCTTCATTCGCTTACCAAACACACCATTGATGCATACAATAACCTTATCGCCTGGCTCAATTAAGTTAACGAACATTGCTTCCATACCGGCTGACCCGGGGGCAGATAATGGCATGGTTAGCCCGTTATTTGTGCAAAATGCATACTGCAGCAAGGCCTTTGTTTCATCCATTAAGGCAATAAAGTCAGGATCTAAATGCCCAAGCGTTGGTCGTCCTAACGCGTTTAAGACACGCGCACTTACATCTGACGGTCCGGGACCCATTAAGGTGCGTTGCTTTGGCATAAATGATGAGATCTGAGCTGGGGAAGCTGGCATAGTGTCCTCGTTTTTGTGTACTTTTAAAAGAGTGCGCAAGTAGGCGCAATGCTCTTGTTATTTTTAATTCCAGAATTTAGGTAAACAATAGCATTAAAGCATTATAAATAAGATATATGTGTATTGATATTGGCTATAGATAGTGGTGATAGCTCATAGTGAGTTTTGTCGTAAAGTCTGTGGATATCTCTGTGAAAAGCCAGTGATAAAACTGGTAAAACCTGTGTATATAGGGTTGATTAATGTGTTGTATTTTATCACTTTTTTATGCCATTAAATTTAAAAAAAGTAATGAAAAATAATGAATTTTGTTAAATTTATCAAAAAGCTATTTATTTTTTGTTCGCTTTTGCGCTATAGTAATCGACCAAGCATAATTTAAGTAGTTGTTTTAGCTTTGTAAACGCTTCTCCCATAATCATGGATGTGATAAACGGATGAAAGCAGTTGGGGTCTTGAGCGGGACTCTATATTCTGACGTAGTTTTAAGTTAGCGCACGGCTCAGCAATGAGCCATTCCCCTAAGCC
>CAZUON010000017.1:0-55914 GCA_964621345.1 uncultured Glaciecola sp.
CGACCCCCGGCGTGACAGGCCGGTATTCTAACCAACTGAACTACCACTCCGCATAATATGCTTATGTAAAAGATGTGAAATAATGGCGGAGTGGACGGGACTCGAACCCGCGACCCCCGGCGTGACAGGCCGGTATTCTAACCAACTGAACTACCACTCCGCATTACAACACTGCACTTGTTGACTGTTGTGACTATAAAGCCACCGTCCCTAAGTGCGGCGCAGATAATACGGTGAGGCTGTGTCATAGTCAACCGCTTTTTTACAACTTTTGCTTGCTTGCCTATTAATCAAACAAGGTGCTAGTCAACACATAAAGCCAATGAGCTATTTTAGGCCTAAGCACTTTCCTTCTTAGGTGCTTTTTTGAGCGGCAGCTTACCCATCATATTTTTGAAAAATCCCCCGACTTTTAACCCAATATGGGCATCAGGGTGCTTACGTTTATCAGCAATAACATAAATTACACCCGCGCCAATTAAAATTATGATCAGGTTAAGGCTTAGCACCCATATAATCACGCTACTGTCGTCCTCTTCTTCATTACTTTGAGGCATTAAGTTGGTCTCTGTCATGTCATCTTGCGACGCTTCATCAATTGTCACTTCAATAACTGGCTCACGTGTAATAAAGCTATATTCTGGCACGTTAATCACAATATCGCGCCCACCCAAGGTTTTTGCATAGGCCGTCATATTCGTTCGGTACATACCAAACCCCGCATTCACAACACTTAATTGGCGTTGATGTGTGCCCAATTCTGTTAAAGAAAAACGCTCAGGCTCGCCCTCTGGTGTTCGAATCGTACCATCAAGCATCAAGGAGCCCGGCGCAATATGTTCAGATTCAACATTGACTAATATACGATGAAAACCTTTATCGTCTTCGCTTTGTTCATGCGTAATAACAATAGGATTGGGTAAGAGCATGACCTTTTCACCGCTTTGTTCGCGGCTAAACAAAGGCGTACGCACACTAACGATAGGTTGCCACTCGCCGTTACTAATATTTAAATTAAACTGACCGGTGAAGGTACCATCGCCAGCGCGCTCATCAAGGCCAACTCCATCATCTTCAAAGCGAGCAATATTTTTAGCCCCTAAGCCAAAGTTTTCATAGTCGGGGTGATTGGTACTAATAAAATCGATAGAAAGCGCAACTACATCTCTAAACTCTTTGAAATTGACCCTTTCCCCAGCATTCCGTAAAAACGCGGTATGTTTTATTGTCTCACCAGCAAATAAAGGACTTGGAATTGGCTCCGCTTCTAATACTAAGTCGGCAATCACCATAACCCTGCTACTCGGTAGTATTTGGCCTAATGCTTGCCAAGGCCCGGGCATCGGCTGTGTGAGCTCAATCATGTCGTAGGTATCTGATTCATACCAATGATAGGAATCGTCGTTCATATCGTTATCTAGGTATAATTTACTGCCATCGGGTTGCACAAGTACAATTGGCTGGGCACCAAACTCACGAAAAAACACGAGAATAACTTTATCGACACCCGCATCGATACGAAAGCGGTTGTTGAGCAGTGTGATATTGTTTTGATACGTCGTACCGATAGGCAAGATTTTATCCACAACAGAGCGTGCATCAACTTGCTTGTCAGTTGTTTTTAATGCTTCAGAATCACTCAGCGCGCTTACTTGACGAGAGTGAGCGGCATTTGAATGAAGCACTGTAAACATAACAATGCCCAAAAACACCACCCAAAACCAAGTAAGGGAGCGCAGTAAACTTTTATTGTGGCGATTTACGCCAGATGACCTGTTCCGATTTTTTTTCAATGCCGTCTAAATATAATTGGTGCTTTGCTAATTCATCGGCAGTAGCGCGAATAATCTTTAAGTTAGGTTTATTATTTATCCGAATGATATCGGTATCGCCGGCGTCGTTTCCACTTTCGTCAGTATGCGCAAGTTTTAATGCGCCCTGCCCGCCGGTCATTAATAAGTAAACATCCGCTAAAATTTCACTATCGAGTAAAGCCCCGTGAAAGGTTCGGTGGCCATTATCTACATGATAGGCTTTGCAAAGTGCATCGAGGTTGTTCTTTTTACCTGGGCGTAATTTTCGCGCAAGTTCAAGGGTATCTAATACAGTACAAATATCAGCAGTTACAGGCAGGTTACGCCCTACCAGCCTAAACTCATGATCCATAAAACCTACATCAAATGGCGCATTATGAATCACCAACTCGGCGCCGCTTATATAATCGATAAACGCTTCCGCGACATCAGCAAATACAGGTTTATCAGTCAAAAATTCGTTGGTTATACCGTGTACGTCAATCGCCTCTTGCTCAATATCTCGTTGCGGATTTATATACACATGAAAATTATGCCCGGTTAACTTTCTGTCTATCATTTCTACACAACCGATTTCAATAACACGGTGTCCGTCTAGAGGGTTAATACCAGTGGTTTCAGTATCGAGTACAACTTGTCGCATTAATTTTTCCTTTTTTGCCTGAGGTCAGTATACTGCGCCTCACTCTTGCTGAACACAGTCAGCGCACACAAATGTTTAAATTTGTATGAATAAAACGAGCAACATTCTCGATGAATAATGAAACGAATAAAAAAGTTACCATTTATACCGACGGCTCCTGCTTGGGGAATCCAGGTCCGGGTGGCTACGGAGCACTATTAATTTTTGGTCAGCACCGCAAAACCCTTTCTCAAGGTTTTGTTCATACCACGAATAATCGCATGGAATTGTTAGCGCCTATAGAAGCGTTAAATGCACTCAGCGAGAGCTGCGAAGTGGATATTTATACCGACAGTCAATACGTAAAAAATGGGATCAACCAGTGGATAAATAACTGGAAGAAAAACGCATGGCGAACCTCGGCAAAAAAACCAGTCAAAAATGTAGACCTTTGGAAACGCCTCGACAGTGCGTGTGAACGCCACAGGCTTTCTTGGCACTGGGTAAAAGGCCATTCAGGACAACCTGAAAACGAATTGGTAGATGACTTAGCCCGGGAAGCGGCGCAGTCAGACGCCCTCCTCCCCGATCACGGTTTTGATGAGGCATAAAAATGAACCCCACTGTTGTACTAAAAACCACCCGAGAGAAATCACTGCTCAGGCGCCACCCATGGTTATTTGAAGGTGCCATTGAAAAAATCATTGGTACCCCGCACACCGGAGCTACGGTTGATATACAAGATGAACACGGTAATTGGTTAGCCAAAGGCGCTTACTCTCCTGAGTCACAAATACGAGTGAGGGTATGGAGCTTTGAGCAAGATGAAATCATCGACGATGCATTTTTCAAACGTCGTATTCAAAGCGCTTACAACATTCGCCTAAATTGGCTTGAACAAAACCACAAAAGCGAGACTGGAGAATATTTTACCAATGCATTTCGTTTGGTAGCAGCTGAATCAGACGGTCTACCCGGTATTACCATAGACAAATACGATAATGTATTGGTTATGCAACTGTTGAGTGCAGGTGCCGAAAAACACAAAAAGAAAATCGTTAACGCGCTCAAATCGATTTTTCCAGAACATGTTATTCATGAAAGAAGCGATGTGGAAATACGCAAGAAAGAAGCATTAGAGCCCATCGTTCAGACACACGAAGGTACACTGCCCGACACCGTCGTTATCAAAGAAAATAATTTAAAGATTCAAGTGGATTTACTCGCTGGTCACAAAACAGGCTTTTACCTAGATCAGCGTAAAAATAGGCAAATTGCCGGTCAGTGGAGTCAAGGTAAACGCGTGCTTAATTGCTTCAGTTATACTGGCACCTTTGCTTTATATGCCGTTGCTGGAGGTGCTTCAGAAGTAGTTAACGTAGATGTCTCACAAACGGCACTCGATACCTCAGCACAAAATTTAGCCCTTAATTTTGATATCGCTACAGCGCAAAAAGTGAAACACGTTAAGCAAGATGTGTTTGAATTATTGCGAAGCTACAAAGAGCAAGGCGAGAAGTTTGACGTAATCGTGATGGACCCTCCAAAATTTGTGGAGAATAAGCGCCATATAGACAGAGCCGCTCGTGGTTACAAAGACATTAACCGCTTAGCCTGTGAGCTACTAAATGACAATGGTGTGTTGCTGACATTTAGCTGTTCGGGCTTGGTGAGCCAAGATTTGTTTAATAAGATCATTGCTGATGGCGCGTTAGATGCTAATACACAGCTAGCCTATTTACAAAAACTGGAGCAAGATAGCGACCATGTGATTGCGAGTAGCTTCCCAGAAGGCGCTTATTTGAAAGGTTTGGTGTGCGTAAAGCGACATTAAGCACCAGCACTTTTAGCGGCACTACACTAAGCTAAATAAAAAAAGAGCCATTTGGCTCTTTTTCTAAATTTACTTCAGCGTGAAACCCTTACTTCATCTCGCTAATTTCAACACCCACTAAACAGGTGTTTTCGTCTTGTGCATCACAACGTACTACTTTTGCTTTCGCTTCTAACGACGGGATCTGATCGTTGTTAGAGTCGATTGTGATATCCAAAAGCGTGCCTAATTCAATGCTCGACTTTTCGATTTCAAGGGACATACCTGTAGCACTTATGTCTCGACAAACAGCTGCAAAAGACGCGGCGGACGGATTATCGAGCAAAGAAACTTCGCAAGGTGAATTGACCATCATTCGATAGAAGTTTCTTTTATCATCATAGCCCAACATAGTAATACCTCTTAATTCAAAACTGTGGTTAGCTCATACATATGAGTTGCAATTTATAGGGAGTTGTTAATCAATAGTCAACCGTTAATTCACTATATCATTCACACCATAAATTCGAATGAAGATTGCAAAACGTGCAAGGATTTGAATTTACGTGAATATTTCTAATATTCTTGGATTCGATTGGTAATGCGCTTTAAAGAAATAGGAAATTTCGTCCCCAGTTGTTGAGCAAAAAGCGACACCCTAAATTCTTCAATCATCCAACGCACATCCTCAATTTCACTTAAGTTTTGATGTTTATTTTTAAAATCAGTCTGTAAAGCAGCAAAGGCTGACGCTGCCTTATCGATTTCTAATTGATTAAGGCGGTCACGATTTACATCTACTTTTAGCTTTTCAGCGCGCTGTAACAGGCCTTTTAAATAACGATTCCAATCACCTAATCTTTGTTCACCTAAGTCAAATACAAAGCCTTTGTATACAAGCTGATTCAAATGCCCTTGGATATGTTTGACATTGTTGAGCATATTCATCGGTATGTTGCCTTTGATTAATTTATTAATCTGATTTGCTAAGGCAAGCCCGGTCTCCACTTGCTTAGCAATATCAAGGGCCTTGTCGTTAATATTCGCTCTAGCTAGCTCACATGCGTCTTTAAAAGCTTCTGGACTTCGAACTTCGTGGGCGCTCGTAGTATCGGACACTAAGGCGTCAATACCCGCTAAAATAATATCGTCAATTAGCGGTTTGATTTGCCCAAAAGGATTAAAGTACAAACTGAGCTTCGCCTTGTTCGGCAGTTTCTCTTGTAGAAACTTCACCGGCGATGGCACGTTCATTTTAATTAACTCATACAGACCTAGACGATGCGCTTGTTGGGCTTCTTGTGCATTGTCGAGTAAGGCTACTTTTACCTTTTGCTTTTCGTATACCAAGGCAGGAAAGGCTTTTAGCTCATAACCTGCTTGCTTTTGTGTAAATTGCTCAGGCAAAGTCTCAAAATCCCACCGCTTTACATCGTCTTTTTCAAGCTCAGGGGTCGCCACTTTCTCTATCGTTTCTTTAAGTTCGCCTTTAAGGGATTGCTGAAGCTTAGCAAAGGACTTTTCGTTTGCGACCATTTTTCCCTTGGCATCCACCACCACATAGTTAAAGCGTAAATGAGATGGCAGGCTTAGAGGGTCGAAGTCCTCTAATTCAATTTTGGTTCCCGACATCTTAAATAAACGCTGGGCAAGCGCCTCAATAATAGTTATCGGCGCACCATTTGCTTGGGTATTTTGCATCCCCTCAAGGGCCGCTTTAGCGTAATCAGGCGCAGGAACAAAATTGCGACGCAAGCGTTTTGGTAAGGACTTTATCAGTTGCACAACTAATTCGTGGCGCATTCCCGGAACCAGCCAGTCAAAACCAAGGTCTTTCACTTGATTCAACAACCCAAGCGGAATGTGCACAGCAACGCCGTCTAAGGCCTGATTAGGCTCAAAGTGATAGCTCAAGGGTAGATGCAAGTTCCCTTGATGCCATTTATCTGGAAAATCCCCCGGCGACACTTCGTTGGGATTGCGCTTTAATAAGTCCTCGTAGTTAAACTTGAGTAAATCAGGAGTTTGGCTTGAGCTTTTACTCCACCACTTTTTGAAGCTTGCCTCGGTATTAATATGTTCAGGGATGTGCTGATTATAAAATTCACACAAATCCTCTTCATCAATTAAGATATCGCGTCTTCGGGCTTTCTTTTCTAGTAATTCAACTTGCTCTATTTGCGCCTGGTTGTGTTTTAAAAAGCCATATTTTAGGTTTGTTTGTCCTTGTACTAGCCCTTCGCGAATAAAAAACTCTCGACTAACAACAGGGTCAACCTTGCCGTATTGAGTAATGCGCCGGTTCACAATAGGTAAACCGTATAGCGTGATGTTTAGATAGGCTAAGGTCGCCCCTCTTTTTTTGCTCCAATGCGGCTCTACATAGTTGTGTTTAGCCACATGTTGGCTTACCACTTCTAAGCACTCCATATCAATTTTTGCAACTTGGCGAGCGAATAAACGTGACGTTTCAACCAATTCCGCTGCAATAATCCACTTAGGCTGAGTTTTGGCGACATTCGATCCCGGAAAAATCATAAACTGCGAATTACGACTGCCGAGGTAATGTCGGTCTTTATCTTTTAAGCCAATTTGCGACAACAGACCAACGGCTAAGGCGCTATGTACCGCTTGATAGTCAGCCGGTTGTGAGTTCATAGCCAGTTGTATACTGCTAAGGGACTGCTTTATTTGACTAACAATGTCTTGCCATTCACGCATACGCTGAAAGTGAATAAAGTGTTGTTTGCACCATTTACGTAATTGGTTATTGGTTAATTCCTTTTGCTGTGCTCGAAAAGCCTCCCACAAATTCAATAAGCTAATGAAGTCAGAGGAATTATCAGCAAACTCTGCATGAGCTTGATCAGCTTGTTGCTGTTTGTCCTGCGGACGCTCTCTAGGGTCTTGTACCGAGAGCCCAGAAGTGATCACAACTAGTTCATTTACTGCGTCGAGCTTGCCCGCGTGAATGATCATTCTTGCATAGCGAGGGTCTAAGGGAAGAACCGCCATTTTACGCCCAATTCCAGTTAGGCGTAACTTACCAACCCCTTTTTTAACCTGCCTTTCCACTGCTTGCAGCTCTTCAAGTAATTTTATCCCATCGTTGATGTTTTTATCATCCGGTGCTTGTACAAACGGGAAGCGATTAATCTCACCTAGGCCCAACGCAAGCATTTGAATGATGACACTAGATAAGTGAGTCCTAACGATTTCAGGATCGGTGAATTCTGGCCGAGATAAATAATCTTGCTCGGTATATAAGCGTATACAAATACCGTTTGAGACCCTACCGCAACGCCCTGAACGCTGATTAGCAGAGGCTTGGGAAATGGGCTCAATAGGTAAACGCTGCACTTTGCTACGCTGTGAATAACGAGATATGCGCGCTACACCAGTATCGACTACAAACTTGATACCTGGCACAGTAAGGGAAGTCTCTGCAACATTAGTGGCAAGCACGATACGCCGCCCTGAATGCGATGAAAATATACGGTTTTGCTCAGACGCCGAGAGTCTTGCATACAACGGCACAATTTCAGTATTTCGGTACTGGCGCTTTGCTAAGGTATCTTGGGCATCGCGAATGTCTCGCTCACCGCTTAAAAACACCAAAATGTCTCCAGATGGCTCACGCATGAGCTCATCTACGGCATCGGTAAGCATCAGTGCAGTATCACCCTCTTCTTTATCAGAACCGCCGTAATCAACAGGGTCTTTGTAGCGTACTTCAACCGGGTAGGTGCGGCCACTCACCTCAATAATAGGCGCATTATTAAAGTGCTTTGAAAATCGTTCAGGGTCGATGGTGGCTGAGGTAATAATGAGTTTTAAATCAGGGCGTTTAGGCAAAAGCTGCTTTAAATAGCCCAATAAAAAATCGATGTTAAGGCTACGCTCGTGAGCCTCGTCAATAATGATGGTGTCGTATTGGTTTAAATAACGGTCTTGTTGGATTTCGGCGAGTAAGATACCGTCGGTCATCAGTTTAACTAAGCTGTTATCGCCAACCTGATCAGAAAAGCGCACTTTAAAGCCCACAGCTTGCCCAATTTCAGACTTTAGCTCCTCGGCTATTCTGCTGGCAACACTTCTAGCGGCGAGTCTGCGAGGCTGCGTATGACCAATGTAACCGGCAACACCTCTGCCTAGCTCTAGGCACATTTTAGGAATTTGTGTGGTTTTACCTGAGCCAGTCTCACCGGCAATAATAACAACTTGATGCGCCTCAATAAGCGCTTTTATATCGTCCTTTTTGTGCGCAACAGGTAAATCTGGGTACGTAATATCGGGCACAGCCGCGGTGCGTCTCTCGCATGCTAATTGCGAGGCGGCAATCTGTTGCATTAACGCCTCAAGGGCTTTTTGTCGTTTATCCGCATCATCGATTCTAGCAATTTCTTGCCCTCTGCGAGCAAATCGATGTTTGTGTTTTTGCAGGCATCGCGTCAACGCGTTCTTTAAGTCTTGTGACATGTAATTGTATTGGCCATTAGTTGAGACGTTTGTATTACGCAGGGAGTCTTAAAACAGTTGTGTAGGTGGGGGGCAAAAATAAATATTTCAAGCGCTTGCGCTTACAAACGCCTGAAAATCTATATTAAAATGCTACTTGGGATTAATCTTTATAAATTAACACCTGTTTATTGCCTTGGGTATCTATACTGCCGCGATACATCCCCTCAGAATTAAAAGGCATGGCGATATTACCTTTTGCATCAATTGCAATAATTCCACCCTCACCGCCTGCAGGCTTCAGTACGTCATGAATTACGGTATTTGCAGCTTCTTCTAGTGTAATATTTTGATACTTCATACGTGCACATATGTCGGCGGCAACAGTATAGCGAATAAAGTACTCACCATGCCCCGTTGCCGAGACCGCACAAGACGCATTGTCGGCATAGGTTCCAGCCCCAATAATGGGAGAGTCGCCCACTCGACCATAGCGTTTAGCGGTCATGCCGCCGGTAGAGGTGCCCGCAGCAATATTACCGTTTGCGTCTAATACGACCACGCCTACCGTACCAAATTTAAAGTCGTTAAATTGAGCGTTATCCAAATACGCGCTGCTATCTTGTTCATTTTGCTCCAGCTCTTTAATGCGTTTTTTGGCCCGTTGCAATGCGTCATAACGGCGTTTTGTATTAAACAACTCGTTATCGACCTGTTCTAGGCCCTGCTCTTTTGCAAACTGTTCAGCGCCCTTGCCTGAGAGCATTACATGAACAGAATCTTCCATCACTAAACGCGCTGCTTTAATCGGGTTTTTCACGGTACTTAAGCTTGATACTGCCCCCGCCTCTAGGGAATCACCACGCATAATGGACGCGTCAAGCTCGTGCTTACCATCAAAGGTATACACCGCGCCAACACCTGCGTTAAATAAAGGTGAATCTTCTAAGTAGGTAATTGCGGCAACAATCGCATCTAGTCCATCATTACCCTGCTTAAGTTCGGCATAGCCAAGGGTTAAGGCGGTATCGATGGCATTTTTATATGCTGCCTCTTGCTCTGGACTCAGGTTTGCACGGGTTATAGTGCCGGCACCACCATGAATGGCGATCGCAATAGGCTTATTGGCGCTTGTAGATGCACCAGGGATATCTTGCGCAGTACTTAAATGAGAAGTAGATACCAACACCCAAGTTAGCGCACAAGCGCGAGTAATGGCTTTAAGTGAGATATCTTGCAGGCTAATATTTGATGCAGAAAACGCAAATTTTTTTGATGCGCTAAGTGAGCTTAGAGAAAACGATTTAGATAACATATGACTAACCAGAATAGTTGCTTTGAAGAAGCGTTTCTTAAAGCGCTACATTAAGGTTAATTGTTGAAAATGTCTAATCTCTTACAAAACAATCGGCATTATCGACGAGCAGCAATGGCTTGCCACTTATTCAACTCTAATTGTGGTGCTGCGCTCGATAGCACATGTTGTCTAAATGCATCAAAATTTGCAAATTCAAAATCAATATTGCCACTTAGTTCGTTGAATACTAATCGTAGCTTTCTCATCGAAAAAAATGGAATCACCAAGTTTTGCGAGCCTGCTGCGTGGGGCTTTGTATTTGAATATGCATGCAGCAACTCCGCTTCACCGTAATTTAATTCTCTCATAACGCTCTTTCCTTGCCTTACTTTGTATTTCCATTGTAGGGTGAATTAGCATCTTTGCTTTAGCATTTGAAAATATATACAAGTCGGTTTTAATAACCTTTTTATTGTTGACTCTTTCTATCCCACGTCGATATTTACCATACAAACAGTGTCAACCTTTTGACTATTTGCTTTAAGTAAAAATAAGTCTAAATAGCACAACTTACAGCAACAAATAGAATAAATTATAAAAACATAAGCTTACAACTCTGTATATTTGCACGACTTTGATTTATTTAAACTTATTCACACGAACGGCGTTAGCACTATTTTTCTTGCAATATTTACTGCTATTTTCAAATGCAAACAAAGACGTTAAAGCAGTCAAAAATTAAGCGTTGATACTACCTGTAAGCCCCTATACACTTACCCCTTCGTTTAAAACAGGGCTAGCCCACACGCTAGGCACTAACACTTACTTCTTATAAAAGGGATTTATGTCTGCAAGTATTCTCTGGCACGATTATGAAACATGGGGAGTAGACCCAAAACGTGATTTTCCTGTGCAATTTGCAGCAATACGAACCGATTTGTCGCTTAATATAATCGACAAACCAATCAATTACTTCTGCCAAATCCCAAATGACTACCTCCCCCACCCGCAAGCTTGCTTGGTAACCGGAATTACACCGCAGCAAAGCCTTAGCAAAGGTTATGCTGAGTATGAGTTTGCTAATAAGGTACTAAGCCATTTACAGGTCGGTGAAACCTGCAGTGCCGGGTATAACAGTATAAAATTTGATGAGGAAGTCACTCGTAACTTGCTATATCGCAATTTTTACTCAGTATACGAGCGCGAATACGAACAAGGAAACTCACGCTGGGATATTATCGATTTGGTAAGGGCGGCGTACGCGCTTCGGCCAGAGGGCATTAATTGGCCTTACTACGATGATGGTAAGCCATGTTTTAAATTAGAAGCCTTAACAAAAGCCAACGACCTAGAACATGCTTCAGCCCATGATGCTTTGAGCGATGTATATGCGACCATTGCGATTGCAAAACTCATTAAAGACAAACAGCCAAAGCTATACGACTTCTATTGGCACTTACGAAATAAGCAAAACGTCTTAAACGAAATTGACGTAGTGCAACGCAAACCTTTCTTGCATATTTCTGGTTATGTTGCGAGTGAGCACGGATGCTGTGCTTGGTTAATGCCTATTTGTCAGCACCCTACGAATAAGAATGTGATTATCGCAGTGAATCTTAGTAAAGATATTGGTATTTTTACGTCCTTGAGAAGTGATGAGTTAGGGGATCCGGAACTTATCTCGCAACTTTACCGCAACAAGCAAGTTCCAATTATGCAGATATCTGTAAATAAAGTGCCCTTTGTTGCACCGGGTAAAACCTTAACTGAAGACAATGCAAAGCGCTTAGGAATTGACCGTGAACAATGCCTCAATAATTATCATGCTTTGCAACAACTTCCTAATTTGGCCGAAATGTGTAGCAGTTTATGTACACGTGATTATTCAACAGACGAGCCGATAGATATTGATGCGCAGCTGTACACTAGAGATTTTCCAAGCGCTGCCGATAAGCAGTTGATGAACCAAATTAGAAACAGCTCGGCTGATAATTTGAGTAATATTTATACGCAGCTATCTCCATCACCCTATCGGCAGCAGCTTTTTCGGTACATGGGTAGGAACTTTCCACAGTGGATGGATGAAAAGCATTTGGAAAATTGGCAAGTTCATCGCAAAGAACGCTTTGTACATGGGACTGACAAAGCCTATTTAACACTAACAACATTTCAACAGCAAATTGAACTGTTGGTTCAACAGCATAAGCAAGACAACAATAAGATGTATGTTTTGCGTGAACTTGAACGATACGCAAGCCAATTGTAGTTTGCTAATTTTAAGGTAGAAGCGAAACGCATGAGCGGGATTACATTTAGTACTAAAGCAGATACGTCAGAATTAACAGCCAGCGTTGACCCATTGCTATTTGAAGGTAGTTGCAATGTTCAAGGCATTGCCGCGCTTGTCGCTAACACTGAATATTATCAGTACACATTAAGTGCCCCGGCAATTGAAGCCCTAGCTAGTTTGATTGACAAGGCAAAGAACGAAGGCAACATGGACCTTATCGAACATGTGATTGGTAAAGAGCCTGAGTCATCCGTAAGCATTGAAGTCGCTACCGATAACATGTCAGTTTCAATGACGATTATAGCAAATGCAGACGGTCATCACCCCTCTTATCAGGAGGTAAAGGCTATGCTAGCGCGCAAGGGCGTGACTCGAGGCATTAGCAAAAAGCGTATTCAACACCTCATTAACTCCGCATTAGAAAGCGATGCTGGAAAAGAATTTACTGAAGTAATCGCAATTGGCCTACCTGCAAGAGATGGAAAAGCCTCTCGCGTTGTCCCTCTTGTTCCAAACGCACTAGACCGAATTTTACGCCCCCAAGGCAATGACGAAGAAAAGGTCGACATGAGAAACTTGGGCGAAATTTTATGCGTAAAAGCTAACTACCCCGTAGCAAAACGCGCTTCACCTTCAAATGGCCGAATCGGTTATACCGTTACCAACAAACCACTTCAGCCAACTAAAGGCGATTGGAAAGAGGTAAAACTTGGTAGTAATACCAAGATAGCCGAGCACGATGAAAACCTGATTTTATCGGAACTTGCTGGGCAGCCAAAGTACGAAAACGATATCATGAGCATCGACGATACCTTTGTCAGCAAGGGCGTTAATGTAGGCACTGGCAACATTGAGTATGAAGGTGCGGTTATTGTTAATGGCGATGTGACTGAAAACATGCAAATCATAGCCAAGGGGGATATCACAATTAATGGCTTTGTTGAATCAGCATTTATCAAAGCCGGCGGCGATATTATTATTACTCAAGGTGCTACGGGTAAGATGAACGAAGAGGATTGCCGCTTAATTGCCGATGGAAATGTCTTCATTCAGCATGGGCAAGGCCTCGACATTCAAGTCAATAAAGACCTTAACGTCAAGCGTCAGCTCGCCTATTCAAGAGTAGTATGTAAAGGTGACTTGTTTATTGGGGATCCTGACAATCCTACAGGTAACTTGTTTGCGAGCACGATCAGTGCTTACGGTAATGTCAAAGCGGGCAGTATTGGTGCCGTTTCTGGCAGCGCATTAGAAATAGACTACTCAGACGGCTTTAATGAATTAAATAGTCGCCTAGATGCAATATCGGACCTTCTTGATTCTTTGGTATCGACCAATGCAGACCACGAAATCAAACTAAGTAAAATCAACGCAAAAAAATTCCCAAATAGCTTAAAAAAGAAGCTCAAAAGCCTCGACTTAGTCATTGGAAAAGAACGCTCATTGCTCACTTGGCTACGTAAAGTGCAAAGCGACTTAGAGCAAGCGAAGAAAGACTACGAAACCAACGCAAGGATCATTGCCAATAAAGAGCTATTTCCAGGCGTCGTAGTTAAGCTAAATAAACGCATATTTCGCCAGAAAAAAGAAACACTTAAATCTCGAGTAGTATTGGTTGAAGGTAATTGGGAGTATCAGCCGATTATTTAGGCCAAGATTTTGCTGGTTGGTTAAATTAAAAAAAGGAAACTTATGTTAGGTCTAGTATTTACAAGCCTCATCGAAATGATGGAAGAGAAATTCTCCTACGATTTTGCTGATGAAGTGTTAGAAGAAGCGAAACTTAAAAACGACGGTGCATATACTGCTGTGGGTTATTATGACTTTAACGAATTGGTTAAAATCGCAAGCTTGGTATCGACTAAAACAAACACTCCAATGCCAGCCTTATTGACCGCCTTTGGCGAATATTTAATGGATGACATTGCCGACGGTCACCCTCACATAGTGAAAGACTACGCCTCTTTATTTGATATGCTCACCCGACTCGACGCGGAAATCCATGTACGGGTTAGGCAGCTATATGAGAATGCTAACCTTCCTCACTTTAGTATTGGCGAAAAAACAGATACCACTATTGAGCTACAATACAGCTCAGAACGACGTTTAGAACACCTCGCTCATGGCCTACTCAACGGAGCCAGTACTCTTTTTAATGAGCCCATCGAAGTCGAAATTATAGAAACCCCTGAAGAAGATTATGATGTCCTGATAAAAGTTACAAAAGTAGCACCTTAAGCGGTAGTAAGTTTTTATGAATATCAGCGACACGCAAGCGACAACAGAAGCGCTAACGCGACGCGCAGACCGCGAGCGCAAGGCTAGAAAAGCCGCCGAAAAACTATTGGTGGATAAATCCAGAGAAGTTTACCAAGCTCACGAAAACACTAAAGCAGCTCGTGATTTGCTAGAAATGGCAATTTGGGCCTCCGGTGAGTCTATTTGGGATTGGCGTACAGGAAATAACACCTCCTACTATCGCTTTATCGATAACAAGAGCAAGCAAACTAGCGAATCGCACATTCATCTCGATAAATTCTTATCAAACGTTCATGCAGATGACTTGAGTTTTTTCAAAGCGCATATTGCCGATTTGTTGGCAAAGCGCATTCATGCTATCGATTGCGCGGTAAAGCTACTTTGGAAGAATGGTCATTATCGGTGGCAACGTCTCAAAGGGCGACCGATTGAATACGATGAGCAAGGCAAGGTTGTGCGTGTGGTCGGTACCATGCTCGATATTGAGAGCAGCGTAAAAACGGAAGAATCGTACAAGCTCATGTCTTACGTGTTTTCCCAAGCTCATGAACCGATGATGATACTTTCATCTCACTTTGACATTTTGGAAGTTAACGGTGCCTTCGCGCGGCGCTTGCGTGCTCGGAAAAGCGGATTTAAGGGCTGGCCTGTAAGCGCTTTGCTAAAATTTGAAAACGACGAACTACGGGCACTTCTCGTTAAGCAACAAGACTACCAAGAGTCTCTTTTGGAATATGACGACATCTCTATTCCTGTTGAGGTGACCTTGAATGAATTTAGCTCTGTTGAACGTGGTAAGTCTTATATTGTTTGCATGCTTAAGGATTTAACTGAGCGTAAACTATCACAAAACCAACTGCATAAACTGGCCCACTACGACTCATTAACCGAGCTACTCAACCGCAACGCTCTGCAAAATGCAGTTTCTAAAAAGATACAACACTTACCCAAACAGTGCTTTGCGGTCTTGTTTATTGATTTAGACGGTTTTAAAGACGTTAACGACTCCATGGGCCATGAAGCTGGCGATAAATTATTGAAAAGCATTAGTGAGTTATTAGTATCGTGCACCCAAGACACCTCAACCATTGCAAGATGGGGTGGCGATGAATTTGTTGCAGTATGCGATTTTACGCACGCTGCAGAGTGGCAAGCGCAAGCAAAAAAAATACTCGACGCTTTTACTCATAGCGATTTAGCGATAAAAGAACATGGCTTTAATGTATCTTGCTCTATTGGTGTGTCGTTGTATCCGGACCACGGTAATACCGTAGATGATATTGTTAGGAATGCCGACTTAGCCATGTACGAAGCTAAACTGACTGGCAAAAACCGCTGGATTGAATATCACCGTTCTCTTACCGACGACGCTATTCGGCGTATTGAGTTAGTCAACGAGCTTGGAAGTGCCTTAGAGCATGATCAAATAGCATTTCATGCCCAAGGTAAACACGATAAAACAGGACGAATCGTTGGTGCTGAACTGTTAGCACGTTGGCACAGTCCGAATTACGGCAAAATTGGCCCCGACGAATTTATTCCACTAATGGAACAACATGGCCTCGCAAATAAAATGGGATTCGCTGCCATTCGTGCCGGTGCTCATTTTATCTCTCAACTTCAACACCAAGGCCATGCATTGCGTATATCTGTTAATATCTCGTCGACGCAAATTATTCAAGACGATTTTTTAAGTGAAGCAAAAGAAATTTGCGATGCACACAATACGCTTTATGATTTACTAGAGTTTGAGGTAACAGAATCGGTCTTTGTTGATAACCCCGAACATGCAAAAACACAATTAAAAGCCATTCAACAAGCGGGTTTTAAAATATCACTCGACGATTTTGGTACCGGCTACTCTTCTTTGAGTTACATCAGAGAAATTGATTTTGATACTGTAAAAGTCGATCGCAGCTTTCTGCGCGACAGCCAGAGCGACGAAAAAGCAAAACATATCCTTTCAGTAATCGCCTTTATGTGCGAGGGACTAAACTCTCTAGCCTTGATAGAGGGTGTGGAAACAGTACAAGATCTCGCCCTACTTCATTCAATTGGCTATGAAAACTTTCAAGGCTTTTATTTTAGTCGCCCTCAACCCTTGCAGGATTTTATAGAGCAAATGGAAGCTGGAGAGACATTAAATTAGTCAGCAACCATTCAGTAATAAGTTAGTGTACTCCGTGTAAAACAAATACCCCCTAAATTAACTCATCGTATAAAGGTCATAAAAAAAGCCGTTATCTGTGTAACAAATAACGACCTTTTCATTTTCACATTGGCTAAGGTATTTGATTACAGCCTAAAGCATTTCAACCGCTAGTGCCGTGCCTTCGCCGCCACCAATACACAAAGCAGCTAAGCCTTTCTTAAGGCCTTTTTGCTTAAGAGCGTGTAATAAAGTAACCACTATTCTAGCGCCTGATGCCCCAATGGGGTGACCTAATGCGCATGCGCCGCCTTTTATGTTGACCTTACTGTTGTCGAGGCCCAGCTTATTGATGCCGAGCATGGTGACCATGGCAAATGCTTCGTTGATTTCAAATAAATCAACATCGTCAGTTGACCAGCCAGCTTTACTCAAGGCTTTTTCGATTGCGCCTACTGGTGCGACCGTAAAATCTTCAGGCTTAATGGCGTTGGTAGCATGGGCAACAATGCGAGCTAATGGAGTTAAGCCTAATGCCTTTGCCTTTGATTCAGACATTACAAGCAATGCTGCTGCGCCATCTGAAATCGAACTTGAATTAGCAGCGGTTACCGTACCGTCTTTTTTAAACGCGGGGCGTAGGCTTGGAATTTTATCGATTTTAGCATTACCAGGGCCTTCGTCAGTGTCGACAGTGACTTCGCCGCGGCGCGTTTTAATCGTCACAGGAGTTATTTCGTCTTTAAATGCACCTGTGTTAATCGCCTCTTGCGCTTTGGTGAGTGAACTAACGGCAAACTCATCCATTTGCTCTCGAGTGATGCCTTCGCTATCAGCGGTATCTTGAGCAAAGCAGCCCATGGCTTTGCCATCATAAGCATTTTCAAGACCATCCATCATCATATGATCAAAGGTTTGCCCATGGCCCATGCGATACCCTGCACGAGCTTTGGTCAATAAATAAGGCGCGGCCGACATGTTTTCCATGCCACCAGCAACTACCGCTTCTGCACTGCCCGCTTTGATTAAATCATGTGCCATCATAATAGCCTTCATACCCGAACCACAGACTTTATTAATAGTGGTCGCGCCTACCGCAAGCGGTAAATCAGCACCTAAAGTCGCTTGGCGCGCAGGCGCTTGACCTAAACCCGCAGGTAGTACGCAGCCCATGATCACCTCGTCTATGGCGTCGGGAGCAACCCCTTCAAGCGCAGCTTTTATAGCACTTGCTCCTAAAACGGGTGAGGCTACATCACTGAGTGCGCCCATAAATCCGCCCATTGGCGTTCGTTTTGCTGCAACAATTACAACTGATTCACTCATTTCTTTGTCTTCCTGTTGGTTAGCTTAATCTTCAAACTTTAATGTATTCATCGTCATTACATCACTATAGGCCGTAGCGATAAAAGTAGAAACACTACTTTGGTGGTATTGATTAAAATTAACACGACAATAACTAAACGCTTGCAGAATATGCTCTCTTGGGTGTCTTTGGCCGTCTGTTTGCGCTTATATACGATGAATGATTTCAAACATTACGTTTACGTTAACTTGACTTTACGTAAACGTAAAGTGCATTATTACGTTATCTTATATTTTGCAGAAATATTTATGTCAGACGACACCACTTTTAGCATTGGTCAATTGTCCAAAGACTTTGATATTACGCCCCGCTCTATCCGCTTTTACGAGGAGCAAGGCTTATTAGAACCTGTTCGCCAAGGACAAGCCCGTATTTATCATACAAAAGATAAAGTACGCTTAAAACTTATTTTACGCGGTAAACGTTTAGGCTTTTCTTTAGCCGAAATTCGCAAATTATTTGAACTCTACGATACTAATCCAAACTCTGCAGCGCAGTTACAAACGATGTTGCAGTTAACGGAACAAAAGCGCGCGACCTTAGAACAACAATTAAACGACATTCAAATGTTGATGAATGAGTTAGATGATGTTGAGGCTCGCTGTAAAGAAGAACTTAACGACTTAACAAGAGGTGTTGCATGATCAACGCGCCCTATCCTACGCTTAATTTTGGTCTCGGTGACGACATCGATATGCTACGTGACCACGTATATAACTTTGCACAAAATGAAATTGCGCCATTAGCCGAATCGTCAGACGAAGCAAATGCTTTCCCTAATCAATTATGGCCAAAACTCGGCGAAATGGGCTTATTAGGCGTTACCGTTAGCGAAGAGTTTGGCGGTTCTGACATGGGCTACTTAGCTCACACCGTTGCGATGGAAGAAATTAGCCGCGCAAGCGCAGGTATTGGCTTGAGTTATGGTGCACATTCTAACCTTTGCGTTAACCAATTGCATAAAAACGGCAGTCAAGCACAAAAAGAAAAGTACTTACCTAAGTTGGTATCAGGTGAGCACATTGGTGCCCTTGCGATGAGCGAGCCTAATGCAGGCTCCGATGTAGTAAGTATGAAACTGCGCGCCGACAAAAAAGGCGACAAGTACATCTTAAACGGTAATAAGATGTGGATAACCAATGGTCCTGATGCCCATACCTTTATCATTTACGCAAAAACCGATGTAAACGGTGGTTCAAAAGGCATAACTGCATTTATCGTCGAGAAAGACACCCCAGGATTTAGCCAAGCACAAAAGCTGGATAAGCTCGGCATGCGTTCATCTAATACCTGTGAATTAGTGTTTGAAGATGCAGAGGTACCTGCCCAGAATATTTTAGGTGTTGAAGGCGGCGGCGTAAAAGTACTTATGAGCGGCCTCGACTACGAACGTTTAGTGTTGTCAGGTGGTCCTCTTGGGATCATGCAAGCCTGCATGGATGTGGTTGTACCCTATATTCATGACCGTAGCCAATTTGGCAAATCCATTGGTGAGTTCCAATTGGTACAAGGCAAAGTAGCCGATATGTACACCCAAATGAATGCCGCACGTGCCTATGTATATGCCGTTGCACGTTCATGCGATCGCGGTGAAACCACGCGTAAAGACGCCGCTGGTGCTATTTTATATTCAGCTGAACTTGCTACCAAAATGGCACTCGATGCGATTCAGTTACTCGGCGGTAATGGCTATATTAACGAATACGCAACGGGTCGTTTACTGCGCGATGCGAAGCTCTATGAAATTGGTGCAGGCACATCTGAAATTAGACGCATGCTAATTGGTCGAGAATTGTTTAACGAATCGAAATAGCGATTTACAGTATTTAGCGACCAATACGCATAGTTCACTACTTTTACATGTTTAGCATTCGCTTTTTGTGTAAAAGTGGTGCATTACCACTACTTATTTACGTTAATGATAAGTGTTAACCATAAACGTTAACTATAGTCATTAACCATAAACGTCAACAATACGGAGTCATCGTGCCGGTACTTAACACAACTATTAATCCAAACAGCGAGGCATTTGCCGAAAACAAAGCGCATATGCAAGCCCAGGTCGATGATCTTTATCAAGTCGTGCAAAAGTTGATGCTCGGCGGTGGAGCAAAAAGCCGTGAGCGTCACACCTCTAGAGGTAAATTGCTGCCAAGAGACCGTATAGAGACATTACTAGACCCTAACACTGCATTTTTAGAAATTGGTCAACTCGCTGCGCACGAAGTCTACGAAGACTACGTACCTTGTGCGGGTGTGGTTGCAGGTATTGGTCAGGTAGCTGGCACGCAGTGCATGATTGTGGCAAATGATGCTACCGTTAAAGGTGGCACTTATTACCCACTCACGGTTAAAAAGCATTTAAGAGCCCAAACTATTGCAGCAGAAAATCACTTACCTTGTATTTACTTAGTTGACTCAGGCGGTGCCAACCTGCCCCGCCAAGACGAAGTGTTTCCAGATAAAGAACATTTCGGTCGGATTTTCTTTAACCAAGCCAATATGTCGGCACAAAACATTCCTCAAATCGCCGTTGTTATGGGTTCGTGTACCGCAGGCGGTGCTTATGTTCCTGCGATGGCCGACGAATCTATTATTGTAAAAGAACAAGGTACGATATTTTTAGGTGGACCACCTCTTGTACAAGCGGCAACCGGCGAAATTGTGAGTGCAGAAGAACTGGGCGGTGGTGATGTGCATTGCCGTACCTCTGGCGTGGTCGATCATTTAGCAAATAACGATGAACATGCATTGCAAATTGCTAAAGACACTGTTGCGCGTTTAAATAGAACGCCGGTAAAACAAGGCAACGAGCATGTTTTACGCAAAGCAAGCCGGGCACCTGTGTACGATGAAGAAGAAATCTACGGCATCATTCCAAAAGATACTAAGCAACCCTACGATGTACGCGAGATTATTGCCCGCGTTGTCGATGGCAGTGAATTTGATGAGTTTAAAAAGCTCTATGGTGAGACCCTAGTATGTGGTTTTGCTCACATCGACGGCTATCCGGTTGGAATACTAGCGAACAACGGAATTTTATTTTCAGAATCTGCGCAAAAAGGTGCCCACTTTATTGAATTATGCTGCCAACGCAAAATACCTCTCGTATTTTTACAAAACATTACCGGCTTTATGGTAGGTAAGCAGTACGAAGCTGGCGGTATTGCAAAGCATGGCGCTAAAATGGTAACCGCGGTAGCGTGTGCAAAGGTGCCCAAAATCACCATCTTAATTGGCGGCAGTTTTGGTGCGGGTAACTATGGCATGTGTGGGCGTGCTTACGACCCTCGCTTTTTGTTTATGTGGCCAAACGCACGAATATCAGTAATGGGCGGTGAGCAGGCAGCTGGAGTCCTCTCACAAGTGAAAAAATCACAAGCCCAGCGTGCTGGAGAAACATTTACCGAAGCTCAAGAGCAAGCCATCAAACAACCCGTAATTGATACTTACGAAAAACAAGGCCATCCCTACTTTGCCTCTGCGCGCTTATGGGATGATGGTGTCATTGACCCAGCAGATACCCGTAAAGTATTGGCTTTATCCCTCGCTGCTGCACTTAACAAACCCATTGAAGACACGCAGTTTGGCGTGTTTAGAATGTAAGGCTGACATAATGACAAATAACACAAATAACTCAAGTCAGAGTGTTGAGCTAGATATCAGCGCTGATGGTGTTGCACGTGTGACCCTTAATCGCCCTGAGCTGCATAATGCCTTTGACGAAAACGTTATCCAGTCTTTAATCGCGATTTTCACGCAAATTAACTGTGATGATAAGGTGCGAGTGATGATTCTGCAGGCGCGTGGTAAATCATTCAGTGCCGGTGCAGATTTAAACTGGATGAAGAAAATGGCGAATTATTCTTTGGAAGAGAATAAGCAAGACGCCCAGCAACTCGCAAAAATGTTAAACATTTTATATACCCTAAATAAGCCGACCATCGCCCGAGTACAAGGTGCAGCATTTGGCGGCGCGGTGGGTTTAGTTGCCTGTTGCGATATTGCCATTGGCTCAAAACTCAGTAAGTTTTGCCTAAGTGAAGTCAAATTAGGCCTAGTCCCAGCAACTATATCACCTTATGTTATACATGCCGTAGGTGCCCGAGAAGCAAAGCGTTTATTTATGACCGCAGAGGTTATTTCTGCTCGCCGCGCCAGACGTTTGGGTTTATTGAGTGAAAGCGTTAGTGAAGATGATCTAGACAACAGCATCAATAACATCGTTAACGCTATTAAAAAGAATGGACCCGATGCCGTAGCGCAAGCTAAAGCCCTAGCCCATGATGTGGCAGGTAAAACCATTGACCAAGCGTTAATGGACGCAACGAGCGATGTGATTGCACGAGTTCGAGTGTCACAAGAAGGTCAGGAAGGACTCAGTGCCTTTTTAGAGAAACGTAAAGCCAACTGGATAGCACACAATGATTAATAAAATACTCATCGCCAATCGCGGCGAAATTGCGTGCAGAGTGATTCGCACCGCCAAACGTTTAGGCATTGCCACCGTTGCCGTTTATTCTGAAGTTGATGCCAATGCACAGCACGTTATTATGGCTGACGAAGCCGTATTGCTTGGACCAGCAGCAGCCAGTGAAAGTTATTTAAAAGCCGACTTAATATTAGAAGTCGCATTAAATTTAGGCGTCGATGCGATACACCCCGGATATGGATTTTTATCTGAAAATGCCATGTTTTCTCAGGCATGTAGAGACAATGACATTGCCTTTATAGGCCCAGGTCCTGATGCAATCAGCGCCATGGGCTCAAAGTCAGCGGCTAAAACCATTATGGAGAAGGCACAGGTACCTTTAGTTCCCGGGTATCACGGTGATAATCAAGACCCTGAGTTTTTACACCAACAAGCACAAGAAATGGGATATCCTGTGCTGCTCAAAGCCGCTGCCGGCGGCGGTGGTAAAGGCATGCGTCAGGTTTGGAAAGATGAAGAGTTTATAGAAGCATTAGCCGCAGCAAAACGTGAGTCACAATCTAGCTTTGGCGATCAACACATGCTCATAGAAAAGTATCTCACTGAACCACGCCATGTGGAAATACAGGTCTTTTGCGACAATCACGACAATGGCGTCTTTTTATTCGAACGTGATTGCAGCGTACAGCGCCGCCATCAAAAAATCATAGAGGAAGCCCCTGCACCGAATATGTCCGAAGATATTCGACAGCAAATGGGTGATGCAGCTCTAAAAGCGGCTAAGGCAATTGGTTATTCTGGCGCAGGCACCGTTGAGTTTTTACTTGATAGCGACGGTAGCTTCTATTTCATGGAGATGAACACTCGTTTGCAGGTTGAGCACCCAGTAACCGAAATGATTACAGGCGAAGATCTAGTTGAATGGCAAATACAGGTTGCAAACGACCTCCCCTTGCCTAAAACGCAAGAACAACTCAGCCTTTCTGGTCACTCATTTGAAGCACGAATATATGCCGAAGACCCCGACAATGACTTTTTACCGCAAACCGGGCTGCTGAATTATTTGAAAACGCCCACAGGCGAAGGAGTTCGAATAGACACTGGCGTAGAACAAGGTGATGAAGTCTCTATTTACTACGACCCCATGATTGCCAAGCTCATTGTGCATGGCAAAGACCGTCAACAAGCACTCGCAAAATTGATTGCGGCGCTTAATCAGTATCATATTGTTGGGGTTACCACGAATATTGATTACTTACTGCGGGTAGCAAAAAGCGAGGCCTTTACCATGGCTGAGCTCACCACCGATTTTGTAGAGCGTCACGCCGACAGTTTACAAAGTGAAACGGCTGCTATTGAGCCACACATGCAAGCGTTATCTGCGTTTATCATTTTACAAACCCAGACGCAGATTGGTAACAGCGCGTTTGCAGACTTTGCAGGTTTTAGATTAAATCACCGCGAACAAAAGCAAGTGCAGTTCTCTCATAAAGAGAGTGAATATACCTTACACGCCACGCGTATTAACCAAGACTCATGGTCTATACGGGTAGATGACGAAGACTTACTAGTAACCGGTTTACTTAATAGTGCTTGCGACCAATCCGGAGATTCAAGCACGACAACCAGTGCAATCGCTAGCGTACAAGTAGGTATTCTGCAATTACAAATTACACTGGTGTTAAAAGGTAAGCAACTATCGATATTTACCCGTGACAATCACCTTGTATTGACTCTCCCAGAAAGCGACTACGATGTTGATGACCACGGCTCATCTGCTGGCGGTATTTTAGCGCCTATGAACGGCACCTTGGTAAGCATGTTAGTGAATGCTGGAGATAAGGTAAACAAAGGTGATGCCATTGCCATTGTCGAAGCGATGAAAATGGAACATGCTTTAAAAGCGCCCTTTGATGCCACCGTAGTTGAGTGTTTCTTTGCTTCTGGCGAACGAGTCGATGGCGGCGCGGTATTAATGGAGTTAGAAAAACGTGAACAAGACTAATTTCAGCGCAGATTTACCCCAACACGTTAGTATTGTTGAGGTAGGCCCACGCGATGGCCTACAAAATGAAAAAATACCGCTAACGGTCAGTGACAAAATAAGCCTTATTGATAGTTTATCGGCAACAGGGCTCAAGCGCATCGAGGCCGGTAGCTTTGTTTCCCCTAAATGGGTGCCACAGATGGCAAGTTCAGATGAAGTTATTCAAGGGATAAACCGCAAAAATGGCGTGGTATATAGTGCTCTAACGCCTAACATGCGCGGGCTTGAAGATGCATTAGCCGCCAACGTCGACGAGGTAGCCGTGTTCGGTGCAGCTTCTGAGGCTTTTTCACAAAAGAATATCAATTGCAGCATTGAACAAAGCATTGAGCGCTTTACCCCCGTCATTGAAGGGGCAAAAGCGGCTGGCATTCCGGTCAGGGGCTATGTGTCGTGTGTGCTTGGTTGCCCTTACGAGGGTGAAATTGCGCCTCAGGCAGTGCTAGATGTGAGCAAAACCTTATTGTCCTTGGGATGTTATGAGGTGTCTTTAGGCGATACCATTGGCGTGGGCACCCCGAAAAAAACCTATCAACTGTTGTCTTTGCTACTTAGCCAGTTACCAAGTAATCAACTTGCCCTGCATATGCATGATACTTATGGTCAAGCGTTAGCTAATGTATTGGTTGGCTTACAACAAGGTATTGCAAGCTTTGATGGCTCAGTTGCGGGCTTAGGTGGTTGCCCCTACGCTAAAGGTGCATCAGGCAATCTTGCAACTGAAGATTTAGTTTATATGCTACAAAATATGGATATCGATACCGGTGTCGACCTTAACAAGCTGATAAAAGTAGGCCATAACATCTCGGTTAAACTTGACCGACAAAATGGCGCGAAATCGGGCCTTGCCCTGCTTTCTTAGTGCTCACTGCGCAATAAATTCATTTCAAATCCCCACATTCGGTCAGATATTCAAGCCCTTAAAACGTTGTGCATACTGCATATGCATAACGTTTTAATAAGTTTTTCAGTGGCTTATATTCATTTAAAAAAGATCATAAAGTATTTTATATTTTTATCGACACCATGCCGCTTATGTAAATAATTATTTACATTTTAATTGAAAATTAAGTTATTGTTTTTCATACCTTTTATTAATCGCTTTTTATCGATGTCGCTTTCCTGCGACAATTATTTCCTTATTTATCATTAAGAACAATCACTTACAAAGCATTGTTTAAAAAGCGCTCTAGGTTTAACGTAAATTTTGTGCGGACAACATAAGAATAAACGCACATTTTTTAGTTCAACTTTAAGGAAATGCATGATGCATAAAAACACAAAAGGTATTAAAACTATTGGCTTATTGGCGTTATCGGCCATCACAACAAGCCTAATGGCAGCAGAGCAAGGACCAGTTGAGATCACAAGTGAGCTGGATAAAGCGCTCCAAGGTGCTCAAACTACTGAGAGCCTGAAATCCCCCTTCCCAATAATGAGAGGTAACCTGCCGGAGCGTTTTGAAGAGCCAGAACGCTACATCGTAGTATTTAAGGAAACAAAACCCAGCGGTGCGATATCATTACGCGGCAAAAATGGTAATACCCTTAATCCTTCGGCAGTAGTAAACGGGAAGCTAAATGAACTAGTCAGTTCATCTATCTTACTAAGCAATGGTGCACAAAAAATCAAGACTATCGAGAACCGTAATATGGTAGTTGCGAAAATGGACAAACGTGCTGCTGAAAAGCTCTCGCGCAATGATAACGTAGATTACATATCGATAGATGCAAGACGCACCATTTCAGCAGAGAGCACGCCTTATGGAATCACTATGGTTCAGGGCACACAACTGAATCAAAATGATCCTGCTCGCCGTAAAGTATGTGTTATTGATACTGGATATAACTTAGGTCACCCAGACCTCCCCGATCAAAACGATGGTGTAACAGGCCAAGCCAATAATAACCAAGTTGGTAATTGGTTCAATGATGGCAACGGTCACGGTACACACGTTGCTGGCACCATTGGTGCAGTCGCCAACAATGAGGGTGTTGTTGGCGTTTATCCAGGTGTAAACATGCATATCGTTAAAATATTCAACGATAGCGGCAACTGGACTTTCGCATCTGACATCATTACCGCTATCGATCAATGCCAAAGTGCTGGCGCAAACGTTGTAAACATGAGCCTTGGTGGAGGTTCCTCTTCAACAGCTGAAAGAAACGCGATGCAAGGTTTTGTCGACGATGGCATGATGTTAGTTGCAGCCGCGGGTAACGATGGCACCTCGGGTAAGTCTTATCCAGCATCTTACGCTGCGGTTATTTCTGTCGCCGCGGTTGATTCTGCTGAGCGCCGAGCGTCGTACTCTCAGTTCAATGATGCGGTTGAAATTGCAGGCCCTGGTAGCGCAGTTAATTCAACGTGGCCGGTTAATACCTACCGCTCTATAAGTGGTACATCTATGGCTACGCCTCACGTAGCTGGAGCTGCGGCGCTTGTTTGGAGCTTTTTCCCGCAATGTACTAACCAACAAATCCGGAATGCCTTAAATGTTACCGCTAAGGACAAAGGCAGTGCTGGGCGAGACGACCTGTACGGAAACGGTATAGTTAAAGCAAGAGATGCGTATGACTATATTGCGACTAACGGCTGCGATGGAAATGGCGGAGGCAGTGGCGGTGGCAGCGGTGTAACGCCTGTAAGCGGTCAACTAAACAATCTATCTGATAGTCGTAATAACTGGAAACGTTATTCGTGGACTATCCCATCAGGCGTTTCTGAATTAACTATACGTATATCCGGTGGTAGCGGTGACGCTGACCTTTATCTAAGAAGAGGTTCAGACCCAACAACCAGTCGTTATGATTGTCGCCCTTACAGAACCGGTAACAACGAAGTATGTACCATTAGCAACCCGCAAGCAGGAGATTGGAAAATTGGCATAAGAGCCTATTCAAACTACAGTGGCGTGACGATGAACTATAGTTACGAGTAGGTCACTTAAAAAGCATCGTTTTTGTTTAGGTAACATTTATTCATATAATAAAAACGTTCCCAATAAAAAACGACCTATCTAGGTCGTTTTTTTATTAGGTAAAACGCTTGCGCACAAATACTTTTGTTCCAAACTATCTATTTTTCATGTTTTAAAAACAAGCTGCCAAAAAAGCCGGCACTCAATGCGCTTATCATTAATATCAAGCTTAGGTCTCTTGAGTATGCATTCACGCCGGCATATATTAAGCCTAGGAACAGTATTGCAATGCCAACTATTGTGTTTGATGTGGCAACAAATTCGGTCCTGTGTTGCTCATCAGCAATATCGACTCCATATATTTTACGCCCCGTTCTTACTCCCTCATGCCCTATCCCTAATATAAAAAATAATCCCACAACAAAACTTGCCTGCTCTGTTAGCTCTGGATAAAGATTTGGCATAATTAACAGTGTAAGACTTGCGCTGATGGCCACTACACTGCCGATACGCATGCACAACAAAGCGCTCCTATCTGATAGCCAACCCCATACGTAGGCGGATAAAAAGTTAGCTACGCCTTGGGCAATTAATAAATAAGCTAAGATGTTGAGTATTTCGCCCTGATAAGTCAGCACAAAAAGTGGCGCTAATAAGGCGGTATGCGCAAACAGTGAGCGTACCGTTACAAACTTCGCTAACGCCCGGTCAAAATATAATCCTTTGTTTACCTCCCGTTGCTCTGTGTCTACACAGGTTTTGAGTGGGCGCATCAGCCACATACACAGTAACTTACTCAACAAGGCAATACTGGCAATGATGATTAACTTATCATTACCTATTTGCTGAGAGCCAAACAACGCAAATAAAGCCACCGCTACGCTAATTATGCTTGAAAAGGTAGAGGCACTACCTAAGAGTCTGCCGCGTTTGCCCTTATCAACATGTTGCCCTTGTATGTCTTTAGTGGTTAGAGAAGATAAAGCTCGCGCTAAGCTCATGACAGTCAATGAGGCAATAACAGCAAAGCCCGCCGCGTTGCCCTCGAGGCTTAAACCTAAAGTAATCATAAGGCAAGCTGATACAAACTGCAGAAACATACTCAATTGCCATGCTAAATCCCGACGCGCATATTTCCGTAGAATATAGGCAAAGCCCATTTGCGGGAGCAAAGCTCCTGATTCTCTGATAGGGACTAAAAGCTGTGCCATCCATGGTGGTGCACCGGCGCTTGTCAGTAAAGTAGGTAACGTTGTTTTTGCCGACAACAATAAGTCACTGAGTTTATTTGCAACCAAAATCAAGCCTAGGCGAGTTGTTGTTTTCATTGCGCAGACTTATATCTTGTTTTTTTAAACCGGAACATATCAAAGCGCCTCAATTCGCGTTAAAATTTTCGTTATTACAAGCATTTAGTTTATACCGCTTTGAACGCATCGCGCTTTAAAAAGGATCGGCATGATTGATTTATCGGAATATGTGGTAGATCCCACTATTGGAAAAGGCCTAATCAGTATTGGGCTAATTATCGGAGTTGCACTCATAAAATCGGTGCTGGGTCGAAGTATTATTAAACGCAGTAAGCGTAAAAATACGGGGTATCGCTCTAAAGTAAATACCATGCGCAACACCCTTAATATAAGTTTAGTGTTTATTCTCATTGTGCTGTGGGCGGGCGAAATTCAAGCCTTTACCTTTTCTATAGCGGCCTTTATGGTCGCGATAGTGTTTGCTACTAAAGAATATCTGCAATGCTACTTGGGTTATTTCTATTATGTGAGCGCCCGCCCCTTTCGTATTGGTGACTGGATTCAGATAAACGAAGGTGTTGGCGAGGTCATCGCAGCAGATTGGACAAAAATCACGTTATTAGAAGTCGACCAACACTCGAACTCATACACAGGGAAACATTTATTCATTCCTAACCACCAAATTCTGTTAAAGCCTGTTCGCAATCTTAATTTTTTACGGCGTTATACCTTAAGCAGTTTTAAAATAACCTGTGAGCCCACCATTGATGTATTTCCAGTTGTTAACGAATTACGCGCTTATGCTATCGATTTTTGTAAAGAATTTATTGATGTTGCAGAGCGTTACAAAGGCGTAATAGAAAAGCGACTAGATGTTGAGTTCATACCGGTGGAGCCTCATTTTTCGGTAGGAACTAATCAGTATGCCAAAATATGCATTGATGTAGATATATTCTGCCCTATTGAAGAAAGTATTCGTTTGCGCCAAAAAATTACGGAGCAATTTTTTAAATTGTGGCACGAACAAGTTTCGCAAACACCCTCTCTTGAACGCAGGCGTGCATCTAATGTACAAGATAGTTAATAAATTGTAGAAAAAGCCGCTTAGGTAAGTATTTTCTTAAAAGTGTAAATAGGACGTTACTTTTTATTAAGTTTAGAGGTAATCTATTAAACACATATTCCTTGTTTTGTTAGGCTTGGTACAAGCTCCTTAAACGTTTTTTTTGGAGCGAATAACAGGTCTGCTGTGCAAGGCTCATTTTTAGGCAAGGAAAATACTATGTCTCGCATGAACAATCGATATATCAGTAATCTTACTCGCGACACCTATGCACTCGTATTAGCCGGTGGCAGAGGATCTCGTTTATATGAGTTAACGAATTGGCGAGCTAAGCCTGCACTCTACTTTGGCGGTAAATTCCGTATTATCGACTTCCCCTTGTCTAACTGTGTTAACTCCGGCATTCGAAACGTAGGGGTCTTAACCCAATATAAATCGCACTCCCTGATACGGCATTTAGTGCGCGGTTGGGGTCATTTTAAAAAAGAACTCGGCGAATCGATTGAGGTACTGCCCGCATCACAACGTTTTTCTGAAGACTGGTATCAAGGCACCGCAGACGCGGTCTACCAAAACATAGACATCATTCGCGATGAACTGCCAAAATATGTCATGATTTTATCAGGTGATCATATTTATCAAATGGACTACGGCCCTATGCTCGCGCAACACGTGGAATCGGGCGCACAAATGACGGTTAGCTGTATCTCGGTGCCTATTGAGCAAGCACGCAATGCGTTTGGTGTGATCAGCGTAGACGAGCAAAATAAGGTCTGTGATTTTATCGAAAAACCTGCGGAACCAACGCCTCTAGTGAATGAGCCTAGTCATTGTTTAGCCTCAATGGGTAACTACGTTTTTGATACTGAGTTTTTATTTGAACAGCTTGAAAAAGATGGGGCCAACCCTGATTCTGACCACGACTTCGGCAAAGATATCATTCCAAGCATTATCGACAATTACAAAGTGTTTGCCTTTGACTTCAGAAAGAGTGCCAAAAATGACTCTTACTGGCGTGATGTGGGCACATTAGACAGCTATTGGGATGCAAATATGGAGTTAGTTGCGCCCATACCCGAACTTAATCTGTACGATAAAAATTGGCCAATTTGGACCTATCAAGAGCAATTACCGCCTGCAAAATTTGTCTGGGAACAAGAAGACAGACGTGGCGAGGCTTTAAACTCGGTTGTCTCGGGTGGTTGTATTATTTCAGGGGCAACACTGCGCCGAACTATTTGCTTTTCTAACGTTCGGGTGAAGTCCTATAGCCTTATGGAAGAAAGCGTTGCATTGCCAGGTGTTGAAGTCGGGCAAAACTGCCACATTAAAAAGGCCATTCTCGATCGTGGCTGCCACATACCCGACAACATGCAAATCGGCATTAACCATGATGAAGACCGTGCACGCGGATTCAGAGTCTCTGACGGTGGTGTAGTGTTAGTTACTAGAGAAATGTTACAAGCACTCTAGCCAACAAAGGTTCTCCCTTTCAGAGCACCTGACCCTAGCCATCATTCAGCACAAAGCCCCCACTCTTGCAAAGTGTGCGTGATGCACTGTGCCACCAATTTAGGATGCTCTAGCGGAAACATGTGACCTCCTTGGTTCAGTTCAATATGCTCAACCGTTGGGTTATTCTTTAAAAACGGTTGCCTAAACTTAGGCGTCGCCACGTTGGTATAGCGCGCAGTAATAAGCTTGCTTGGGCACTGAAGCTTACCGTAATAGTCAGGTAAGTTATGAGGCAAGGTTCGAAATATTTGTGCTTCTATATCGCGGTCAAACATCAAATGGCGTTCATCACCTTTTAATGCCGTGACACTATGCACATAGTCTTCAATACAGCGTTTATCCATATCTTTAAATAAGGCTCGAGCACTAAAATAGGCGACTAAATCCTCGTCTTTATGCCAATGTTGCTTTCGTATTTGCGTTTTATGTGCAGGAGTGATTTTATTGATTAGGCGATTTCGCTTAGCAAAACGAAACATATGACGATAAATTCCCGTCGCTAACGGTGGATCAAGCATGATAAGGCCTGAAAACAAATCAGGACGTTTACAACACGCAATATAAGAAATGACTGCACCAAAGGAATGTCCGATAGCAATGACTTTTTCATCGCTATTGCCTAAATGATTGCCGGTTGTATCGCTCGAACCAGACCCGCAACAATGCTGTTTATTTTGTTCTTCTACATAGTCAATCAATTCATCAACCTGATTGACCCAGTTATCGTTTAGCGGAAATTTAGGGTTGTGCGCAAACTTATCGAGCGCGAAAATATCAACATCATCTTTAAGATGTTGAAAAAGCACCTTGTAACTACCGGATGGGAAGCCATTGGCGTGGGCAAAATGTGCTTTTAACTTTGTATCCAAACCTGTGATGTTTCCTTCTTTCATTTTGCCGAGCGCTCCTGTTCAACATATTCAGATGGCGAGCAATTATACCAGCGCTTAAACGCCCTTCGAAAGTTCGCGGTATCAGAATAACCCAGTAAGAACGCGGTTTTGCTCACTGGGTGCTGATACGCTAACAGATACTCCCTGGCTTTTTTTGCCTGATACTCCTCCAGCACAGCCTTAAAACTCGTATCTTCTCTAGACAGCTCTCGATGTAAGGTTCGTGGACTAATATAAAGCTTTTCGGCAATTGCCTGTAAAGTGGGAAACTCATTTTGACTTTCAATAATGCACTGCCTGACTCTTCCCGCGGTGCTCATCTGCTCGCTAAGCTTTTGCTTTTCAAGTTCACATATTTGCTTGGCTTGTTCAAAACTCATTGGGTCGACGTCGTTAAGCACAAAATCGGCCCATTTTAAATCAAAGGCAAGGCCACAAAAGCCATGATTAAATTCGACCTGTGCGGGCGCGAACATTTGATATTTAGCATGATAGTGAGGTTTGTCATAATCAAAGAAAAGGCGGCTAATATTAATATCTGGGTGGCGCTGCTTGAGCGCTAAAAATAAATTAAGCATGGCCAAACTTACTACCTCCACCACAAAACGGTGCATCGGCCCCTGCCAGTGGGCGTCGTTGGCCAATATCACTATTTCGTCTTGCTCTTCAAACGCGGTAATTTCTATAAAAGGTATACGCGTGACTAAGTAAGCCTGCACAAATTCAATAATATGGCGAATGCTGTGACAATTTAATATCCCCAAACCAAAAGCACCGTGATGGGCAATTTGTAAACGCTGCCCCACCAGTAAGCCTAAGTGTGATAACTCAGTTTTGTTAAGTGCCCCGCTGATGAGTGCATCGAACTGTTCGGTACTGATGTTTGCGCCGGGTTGCATCAACTTTTGTTTGTCTAAGTTATGCATTACTAACCACTTTTCGAGGGGAACTGCATGGTCGTTCAGCACATTAAATAGATGTCCAAAATAGAACACCGGCAGTTGTTTTACATCCATATTTCACTCTGTTTTATGTGCAACTTCCCCAACACAGTATGACAAAAATCGGTTTATGGCAACAAATGACCCCTTATTGTCATTTTTTGCACTCACACCTTGTTTGCGGCCATGGCATTGTGATGTCATCAAAACAGGGAGTACAAAGATGTTCCATTATTTAAAGTTTTTCCATTATTATTTAACCATTCTTATTGGGTGCGTTTTTTTGTTGTTTGGTGGTCATTTTATTTGGCTGGGATTCATTTTATTTGTTGGCATTTACGTATTAGGCGATGCCTTTTTAGGAGATGACCTCTCGGCTCCTGAGCTCAACAACACTCGACTGCTCGATACACTTTTATACAGCGCTCTCCCTCTCGCCCTTATGCTTATGGCTATTGCAATGTGGTTAGTGACCCCCTACGAGTGGCCTTTTATGCAAAGCTTTTCTAACATCGTAGGCTATGATTTAGTCGCAGCTAAGCAAAATACAACGCTATGGCAACTATTCGTTGCGGTATTCTTTTGCGGTTTGTTATTAAGCGGTGCCGCTACCGTCGTGGGACATGAGCTGGTGCACCGACTTCGTAGTAAAGTCGCGGTGTGTACTGGGCGTTGGCTGATGTCTTTAAGCTTTGATGCAAACTTTTCTATTGAGCATGTGTTTCATCATCATGCAAAGGTTGCCACCGAAGACGACGCGGTTACCGCTCCTCGCGGCAGAAATGTCTACTCTCATATTGTACGCGCGTTGGTTGGCACTAACCTGTCGGCATGGAAAATAGAGAAAAAGCGTTTAGCGCGTAAAAATCAATCACTCGTCAGTATTCATAATCAGTTTTTACGAGGATGTATGATGACGGCAGTGTGGTTAATTATAGCCTTTGCAATCGCCAGTTGGCAGGGTGTATTGTTTTTTAGCGCCATCGGCATTATGGCCAAATTGATTCTAGAGATCGTTAATTACATGGAGCACTACGGACTGGTGCGAGACCCTAAACAACCGGTAAAGCCTAAGCATTCATGGAATTCAAACCGTAAAGTTAGCTGTTGGGCGATGTTTAACCTACCCCGTCACAGCCATCATCATGCGCAAGGTGCAGTACCATTTGAAAAACTCCAAGCAATGGAAGACGCACCGGTGATGATTAGTGGTTATATATCAACTATTGGAATTGTATTAGTGCCTCCGCTATGGTTTAAGCTTATGCAACCCAAACTTGCGCACTGGGATGCTCATTTTGCTAACGAACAAGAGCTTGCAATATTGAAGCGTCAGGCCAATGACCAACCCACTAATTTTATACAATCACTGCTTTATTAGAATTACCCGCGAGTGGAGTAAGCCCTCCACTCGCGCTGTAGATTAATATTAAGTTCGTAACTCCCTCTAAACATCTCTTGCAATTGAACCGCTTGCAAAACCACAACGTATTCTGTCTAATCTAACTACTCCGACCACTTACTTAGGCGCAATATGGATTTCGATGCATTACTAGACATTGCCAAAACTCAACGACAACAACCAACCATGACTATGACAATTCCAAAAGACTGGTCCCAAGGGCGTACGGTGTTTGGTGGTTTATCGGCGGCTTTGCTATACGGGGCGGCGAGTCAGTATGTAGATGAGAACCGTAGCCTACGTTCTATGACAACAAATTTTGTTGGCCCACTGATGAGTGAAAAGCCTTTTAATATTAATGTTGAGTTAGTACGCGAAGGTAAGAATGTCTCTCAAGTTCAAGCCAGAGCAATACAAGATGGGAAAAACTGTGTGCTAGTGCAGTTTTGTTTCGCACAAGGTCGTGAATCAAAAACCTCAGTAATAAACGAAGACAAACATAGTATGCCGGCACCAAACAAAGCAAACTATATCCCCCAAGTACCCAAGGTCACACCCAAATTTTTAAGGCACTATGATTTATCTATAGCCTCGGGCGGTTTTCCCTTTACGGGCAAAAAGACAAGTCATTATTATGGCTGGATGCGATTTAAAAAGGCTCCAAAACACATCACCCAAGCACACGTAATAAGTTTACTGGATGCTTGGCCACCCACTTTAATCCAGCAACTGCGCTGGCCTTGTCCTGCGAGCACTGTGAGTTGGAATTTAGAGTTTATCTACCCTCACAAAGAGGTGGCGCCTAACGATTGGTTTGCTTACAAAGAAGATACGCGCCAGGCTTCCCAAGGTTATGGTCATACCGAAGCCACCGTGTGGGATGCGCATGGGGATGTGATTGCGCTGTCGCGGCAAACGATTGCGGTATTCGATTAGGCCGCTTGATTAAGGTTTTTGTTAAATAATTTCAAGGTGTCGTTGCATTCGGTTTTAACCACCTCATACAAATCCACAATTTGTTCGGCTTGAATATCTAAACAATGATACAAAAAGCTGGGAACATGTCTGTCTAGTTTATAGTAATCGGGATAAGTCATGACTAAAGACATTTCATAGGCAAGCTGCATAATTTGTGACTCAACGGTTACCGAAGGACCATCGTCATGATGCTGCATAGCAACGGTCGATACAATTGAGTCTGGTAGCATCCAGCGTTGTAGTAAAGATGCCGAAATCTCAGCAAAACTAAAGCCTAAGCTGTCTTGTTGAGCTTGTTTAGGTTTTACGGTAGCACCAAAGCGGTTACAGTCTCTTACCGTTGCTGAATTGACCCTTAATACCGCTAATTCCCCTACATTGTGTAATAAACCACTTGTCACAACACGGTGTATATCGCGCTCACCGCAAAGTTCAGCGATATGTTTACCCATAAATGCACAGATCAAACTTTGTTTCCAAAAGTTATCTACACTAATGTGTCGGTCTTGTTCTTTACCCAAAGAATTAGAAATGCTGAATACTAGTGCATAATCATAAACAGCTCGCACACCAATGACTTGGATTGCCTTTTCGATGGTTTCGATTTTGCGAGAAAAGCGATAAATCGAACTGTTTGATAACTTCAATATTTGCGCGGTCAAGCCAGGGTCCAGCATTACAGTGTTGGCAATATCTTTAACGCTAGCCTTGCCTGAATCAGACATTTTCTTAATTGTCGACGCAATTTCAGGTATCGAAAATAGTTCAGCTGCTTTTTGTGAGTATTCTATTGCGTTCATGAACGGCCTGTTTGTTTCATTATCTACTACCCGGAATATATTACTCATACGTTATGCTCTTGTTGAAACTGCAGTAAGGCATCTTTAAATTCATCTGCGCTTAGGCGCTCGCCCTTTTCAGCGTGATGCACCAAAGCGACTATCCATTTATTTGCCGGCACTGCCACGTCGAGTTTTTCGGCTTGGCTGACCACCTTGCCGTTAATAAAATCAATTTCAGTGACTTTCCCTTGCTGTAAATCCCACCACATGGAAGTTTTTACCTTTGGGTCAACCGCAATCATTTTTTGAGCAAGTAATGTAAATATAAAGTTGGGCAGTTTTAATACTTTAGGTATCCATGTATTCGGCAAGTTTGCGATTTTCGGTAGTTTTATTTTTTGTTTTTCAGTTACCTCTAATAATTCTTCCATTAACAGCGCAATAAATTTTCGATAAATCGGCGTTTCAAGCATTTCTTTTACCGGAATATCAGCGATTGCATTTACTGCATTGCCCAAATTTAATTGTAGCTTTGCCCACTGCAGCGCAGTCATGCGGTAAGTAATACCTACAGGCAATACCGCGCTATTCATTTGACTAGATAACCATTTAATCGAACTATCTAATTGTGGGGTAACCTCTAACATTAAATCGCCCTCAGAGCCCCGATGAAACACTCCATTTTCGTCGTTAACCACATTAAACGGCACCATTGCCCGTATTACCGTATTATGAGGGAAGGCAGCTTCGAGCACTTGATGGTTATTCACGCCATTTTGACAACAAATAATGATGGTGTTTTTTGCAACCAAAGGACGCATCGCTACAACCGCACCCTCCAAAGCTGTACATTTTACGGTTAGCCAAATTACATCTACAGCAGGCATTGACTGACACTCTTCTACTTCATAACAACTCACCGAGGCTGGAACGTCCAAACGATTGCCAGTGTAATCTGAAATCGTAAACCTTTGCTGAATTTGCTTTAAAAAGTGGTTTCGCCCCACTAAGGACACATTTTGCTTGGCTATAATTAGAGAGCCTCCTAGGTAGCATCCTATTAAGCCTGCACCAAAGATAACGTGATGTGCATGCTTATTTGTGTTGACCTGTGATATCTTCTTGCTCACGCGAGACTCCAAATTTTTGTTCTGCGCCTAAGTGAAGCTTATACTAGGTGCAATTAATATGATTCAACGAGTAATATCAGACCTTTAGTTCTAAGACACAAGTGGCAAAGATGCAAGCCCCGAGACAAAAAATATGAAAGTCCTTTTTATTGGTTTTGTATGGCCCGAGCTTACCTCTACCGCGGCCAGCCAAAATATTATGAGTTATTTAAAAGCCTTTAATGAACATGGCTACGAATTACACTTTGCGAGCGCGGCTCTTCGCTCTGTGTTGTCGACGAACCTAGATGTGTTAGACGTTACCTGCCATCAAACTCAGTTGAACTGCGACAGCTTTGACGCCCTAGTTAAAGACATTGCACCGGATATTGTTGTATTTGACCGTTTCTTGAGCGAAGAGCAATTCTCTTGGCGGGTAATGAAGGCAGCGCCAAATGCGCTACGGATATTAGATATCGAGGATTTACACTTTGTGCGCCATGCACGCCACACCCTTTATAAAAAGACGGGTTATCAGCCTAAAGACGCGGTTTATTTAGAATGTGATAGTATTTTGCAGGAGCAGTATCAAGAATTGCTACACAACGAAATTTGCAGCCGCGAGATGGCCAGTATTTACAGAAGTGATCTCGTGCTAAGTCTCTCTGAATTTGAACGCTCACTGCTGATAGAGCGTTTTCATGTACCCGCAGAACATGTTCTACATATCCCCTACTTGCTCCCTAACACAGACATTTTCAGTTCTGACATTCGCCAAGATTTTGTCAGCATAGGTAACTTCAGGCATGCTCCAAACATTGATGCCGTGAATATCCTCATTCAGCACATATGGCCGCGCATCGCCAAACGCCTACCAGGCGCAAAATGCCATATTTATGGTTCGTATTTGCCACCTCGCATTAAAGACTTACATAATCCTAAGAAGGGACTTTATATCCACGGCCATGTGCAAGATCATCACAAAATGTTACGTCAGGCAAAAGTGCTGCTCGCTCCTATTCAATTTGGCGCTGGCGTGAAAGGAAAAATTGTTGATGCCCTGCGATGCGGGTTACCAAGTATCACCACGCCTATTGGTGCAGAGGGTATAAAGTATGATGTATGGCCCGGTGCTATTGTAAAAAATCAGAAGGATTTTATTGATAGTGCCGTCGCAACTTTTCAATCTGTGCATAATTTCATACCTGAAGCACGTGCTATTTTAGATATGAATTTTGTACCCGAACAACATTCCTCTGATTTAATAACAGCGGTAAAAAGTGCTTTAAATTCCTTAACCGGGCGACGTTCAAAGCACTTTCTACAACAAATGGTGAGTCATCACAGTTTGCAAACGCATCAGTACATGAGTCAGTGGATTGCTGCTAAAAACGCTCACCGAAAGGACTAAGCTGACTTGCATTTGATAAAGTAGTCATGAAAGATAGTAGCTATTGACACTAGCGCAAATATTCAAAAGGCAATGTATCGCACAATGTTCACTCCCAAGCGCCCAACAATAGATACTCAAACACGCCACTGCTTAAGTCAAATACTAGAGGTTCGCTCCAGTATAGGCTTTAAAGGTGCGGTGTTTGTCACTTTGCTTTTACTGATTGGATGCGCATCCCCCGTGCAACAAGACCGCATTCCATCGTATCATCTCACAACAGCTGAAATTGCCGACACCTTGCTAGCTAAAGCTTCATCTCAGGCTGTGGCAGCATCAGCTCAAAGCGGTCAAAGCGGAATACACCTTTTACCAAATCCTCAAAATGCGTTTGCATCGCGCATCGTTTTAGCAAAAGCTGCTGAACGCTCCATCGACATTCAATACTACATATGGGAAAAAGATGTAACTGGCACGCTGATGTTGCAAGCTATGTTCGAAGCAGCCGAGCGCGGTGTGCGGGTCAGAATATTGCTTGATGACAATGGTATCAGAGGTTTAGACCAAGGACTGGCTGCACTCAATCAGCATCCCAATGTGCAAATACGTTTATTCAACCCTTTTAATCAACGCCGCTTAAAATGGCTGGGCTACATTACCGATTTTTCACGTGTGAATCGGCGTATGCACAATAAATCATTTACCGCTGACAATAGCGTCACCATTATTGGTGGGCGTAACATTGGTGATGACTACTTTGGGGCAACTAGTGGCATTTTAAAACAAGACTTGGACCTAGTTGCCATTGGTGATGTAGTGCAAGCAGTTTCAGAAGATTTTGACCGATACTGGCAGAGCGAGTCTGCTTTTCCTATTGAAACCGTCGTAAATATTGATGAGGCGGCGACATTTCAGGTAGAAACACTATATTCAAAGCATGTTACACAAGATCAGAAACAAAAGTACCTCCAAGCTATTCGAGAATCTACGTTTATTGAAGACTTATTCACTATGCAGTATAGCTTTCAATGGAGTGAAGTTAACATGGTTAGCGATGACCCAGCCAAAGGCGTTGGGGGAAATGACGAAAGCGGCCTGCTTATTAATCGGTTGAAGCACATTCTCGGTAACCCACAACAACGCTTAATATTGATTTCGCCATATTTTGTGCCCACCGACAGTGGAGTAAAAGTACTAACTGAACTTGCGCAGCTTGGGGTTGATATTAGCGTGTTGACCAATTCGATGGAGGCCACAGATGTATTACCGGTTCATGCAGGCTATGCTAAGCACCGTAAAGACTTACTAAAAGCCGGTGTCACGTTGTACGAAATGCGCCCCACTAGCGATGAAAAAACGATGTCGGTGCGCGCTTTTGGTAGCTCAGCCTCCAGTTTGCATGCAAAGACATTTATGGTAGACAGCGCGCGAATGTTTGTTGGCTCATTTAATTTTGACCCACGTTCAGCACGCTTAAACACAGAACTTGGCTTTGTTATAGAAAACCCTTCATTGACTTATCAGAGCGAGGAGGAGTTTTATCGCTTAGTCGGGCAAGTGTCCTATCAAGTAAAGCTCGATGAAAATGGCGACTTATACTGGCTAAGCCAAGAGCAGCAGCAAAGCGTTAAACACGAAACAGAGCCTGGGATGTCGGTATTCAAAAGAGTGGGGCTTGGCATTCTCAGCATATTACCGATTGACTGGCTACTTTAATGCAACAGGCGATAACATTGCCCTGATTAACGAGCCTCAAGTTAGGGTATTTAGCCGCTTCACAATCAGCTGAATGCCGTCTTTGCGGCCGGCACTAAAGTAATCAGACAATCCTAAGTTTTTCAAATAAGCGATATAATCAAAACTTGCCCCGCCCCTGCCTTGCTCTGAGTTAAGTGCTTTATGCTTGAGCAACACTAAGGCAAGGATGCCTCTTACTACTTTGCTGTCGGCATAAGCATACAGGCCGGCACTTGCTTGTGCCGCGTTAACAGTGTCAATCCAAACCCTGGCTTCACAGCCCTGCACCTCATTTTGCGGCGTTCTAAGCTCAGGTGCCAATGTGGGTAGCACTTTACTTAATAACAACAGTTGGCGATGTTTCTCAGGCCAATTTTTCGCATCCAAGATGCTAAGTTCATGCTCAGCGCTATGCTGAGCCTCAGTTACCCTAATCACGCTAGGTGTTAAATCACTGTGCTGGGATTTACTTTTTTTTAAAGCTAACAGCAAAGCCTCTACAAACGCGTCAACATCATGCTCGGTGTTATAACAGCCAAGGGAAACACGCAAACACGCTTTTACACCTAAAGTCGTCAGTAGAGGCATTGCGCAGTGTTGTCCAAAGCGCAGTGCAATTCCCTGTTGGTATAACATTAAAGCTAACGAGTGATTGTCGTGCTCAGGCGCATAAAAACTGGCAATACCAAGGCTAACTTGGACGATATGGTCATCATCCACGCCTTGGGTATTGCCGAGGAGTTGAATATCTGAAATAGCGGCCAATTTACTTTGCAAATAAAGCCAAAGCGCTCTTTCTTGTGTCATGATTTGCGGCAGTGTTGCTTGTAAAAATATTACGGCCTCATGAAGGCCTAAGACCCCTGCAACATTTGGAGTGCCTGCTTCAAATTTAAGCGGCGGACTTTGGGTTGTAAAGCTCTCAAAACTGACCTCTTGTACCATTTCGCCACCAAGTTTACTGGGGCTCAATTGCTCAAGTAAGTTGTAGCGCCCCCAACACACACCAATACCGTTAGGAGCATACATTTTGTGCCCACTAAACACATAAAAGTCGCAGTCCAGTGTTTGCATATTGCACGGCAAATGCGCAATCGCTTGTGTACCATCAATAACGCTTATCGCCTCAACTGAACGTGCTTTTTGACACAATGTTTGTACGGGATAAACATTGCCAAGTACATTCGACACATGTGCGCAGGCAAAAATTGCCACATCCTCGGTCATTGCCTCAAGCCAGGTTTGCATAACCTGTTGATTAAAGGTGCCGTGCTGCCCAAGCTTTAATATTTTTATTTTTAAGCCTAAACGTTTGGCCAGTTGTTGCCATGGCAATATATTAGCGTGGTGCTCGCTTTCGCAAATCAAAATGGTATTGCCGCGCAGCATATCTTGATGCATACCTTGAGCAATCAAATTGATGCTCTCCGTCGCTCCGCTAGTAAAAATCACTTCATTGCTTTGAGCATGAATATAATCCGCAATGTCCTCTCTCGCGCGCTCAAACATTGCCGTAGCCTCGTTAGCCAAAGGGTAAGCACCCCGATGTACGCTGGCATTTTGTGAACGCATAAAATCAGCCTGACGCGCAACAACCGAATTCAATTTTTGTGTAGTGGCGGCACTGTCTAAATACACGCAGTTATTCGCATGCATCGATGACTGAGAATCAAAAAAACTAAAGTGGGTTCTTAATTGCGCGCTCATACTCATGCGGTGACAGTTGAATGTTGCGCGATAGTATACTGCATTGTGATGTATCAGCCCATGTTTGTGCTGTAAAGATTGCGCAATGTAGCTTCATGATTTATTTCACGATTTGTTTCCCTTGTGGAAACACCATTTGTTACACTAACAGCAAGCAAAGTAACGGAGCTAATCCAGCGCCATTAAATTATGAGCTCAACACTTATTTAGCTTAGACGGCGCATTTGTAAGTTCACATTTTATTTGTTCAAAGATCAACAGGCCCTGGTATACGCTTTTTCATTTTTTACTCATTTTGGAGCTCAAATTGACTGAATTACAGGTCATCAGTCTAATTATTTACATTGGTGCATTAGGTTTTATTACACTTAAAACCGACTTTAAACAGCTATTAAACGAGAAACGCTTACAGCACCGTATATTTGGTGCAATCACCTGCGTGTTTGTTTTATGGCTATTTAGAGTGAGTATATACGACGGTTTAGTCATGCACTTTTTGTGGTTGACCTCTCTGACCTTAGTACTTGGGCTACGCTGGGCCATAATTGGCGCGAGTGTTGTGCTACTTGGCAGCACAATTATTGGTCAAGAAAGCTATTCAATGTTTGGCGTAAATGGTGTGTTAGGTGTATTGCTTCCCATAGGGTTTAGCTACCTCGTTTACATGGTGACTTTCCATAAATTATCCCGCCATGTGTTTGTTTACATTTTTTTGTGCGCGTTTTTTCCAGGTGCAATCAGCATGGCCCTGAAGATGCTAGCAATGAGTGGCTATTTCTACGTTGACAACATGTATACCTGGGATGTGATTCAATATAACTACACACAAATGACTTTGTTAATGGTATTTCCGGAGGCTTTTTTTAACGGTATGACAATGACTTGTTTGATTGTTTATAAGCCTGACCTTGTGTATACCTTTGCCGATAAGTTTTATATAGACGGTAAGTAACGTCAGGCTTAAATTGCCAGAGTAAATGCGTTCTTAACTGGTGGTTTTTGCATCGTCATCTAGGATAACGTCGAATATCTCTGCTAATTCCGTTTTCCCTTCACGAATCTCTTCATTAGTTAAGCCAGAAAGCTCATGAGGAAAGACTAGCCAATCTTTACTTTCATGCACGAAGTAGTCTGGAATGAGGTCGGTTTTGTTGTTACTAGGCTTATACCAGGGCGTGGCAATACGAATATCTTTAGGTGCATTTAAACGCATAAGCGCATGCACTTGATGGATGAGTGCCTCTACACTGCGGCCAGAATCAAACACATCATCGACAATGAGAAGTTTGTCATTAGCATTTGCATTTTCAATCAGATAATGCAGGCCATGTACCTTTATTTCTTTAGCTTGCTGATTAATGCCATAGTAAGAGGAGGTACGCACTGCGATATGGTCGGTGGGTGCGTTCTTAAACTCAAAAAATTCTTGAACTGCAATACCAATAGGCGCTCCCCCGCGCCAGATGCCCACAATAAAGTCTGGTCTGAAGCCGTCTTTGTAGGCCAATGCTGCCACTCTAAATGAATCTCGCAACAATTCTGCACTGTTGATATATACTTTATTCACGATGTAACTACTACCTTTAATTCGTTGATGCGTTAAGTATAACGCTTATTCACTTCTGAGGCTATTTGCCGGATGTATCGAGGCGGCTTTAAACGCAGGATATAACGACACCACCGCACATAAACACATACTTGCCACTGCAATAAATATAATTTGGGTCCATTGAATATCAATGGGTAAGCCTTGTCCATTTTCACCAAAGGCCAAGCCCGTATTAAACCAGCTAAGTACAGTATTAAGCTGCCAGGCGCACAGCAAGCCCAGTAGCACGCCACCCAAAGCCCCCTTCAAACCGTTAAATACGCCGTTATATAAGAATATCTTTAATATATCTTCACGCAATAAGCCTTGAGTTTGTAAAATTGCAATATCAGAGCGTTTTTCAGAGACCACCATAACGAGGGCTGATATTACATTAAAAGCCGCTACTGCAATCACCAACATGAGCATCAGCACCATCATGTTTTTTTCCATTTTAACGGCATCAAAAAGCGCGCCTTGTCGTTCCCGCCATGTTCGAAAATCGATACCTTGCTGCGTTAAAAATTCAGCACTGGGGGCAAAATTAAACGCATCTTGCAAATATAAACGAGTATCGGAAATGCTACTGCGTTTTTGCCGTAACAGACGCGCCGCATCGTCGATATGCATTAATATCACCTTGTCATCCATCTCAGAATTAACGCTAAACAGTCCTGCAACAGTGACCAAGCGCTGACTTGGGACTCTACCCATAGGGCTATACAAACTGGTCTCTGTAGATATTACGCGTAACCTTTGGCCAACCCTTACCTTAAGTTGCGAAGCGAGTATCTGACTAATAATGACGCGAAAACTGCCGGGGGTGAGATCATTATAACTGCCCTGCACCATGCGTTGAGCAATAATCGAATGAGGAGCATCTACTTGGCTATCGACCCCTTGCAAAATTAAGCCTTTTAATTGACTACGTGATTGCACAATTACTTCTCGCTCTATGTAAGCGGCTTGCGCAACCACATCTTGTTGAGCACGGTGTTCGCCATTTTTTAGCGTAATGGCAAACTCTTGTGGAGATTGCTCCACAACAATGTGTGGCAAAATACCGAGGATACGAGTTTTTAGCTGCCCCTCGAGACCGTTCATCACTGACAAAACAATGATTAATGCGGCAATGCCTAAGGTGATCCCAATCACCGAAAAACGATTAATAAATGCAACAAAACTACGGGTGGCCGAAGAGTGAGAGTAGCGCCAAGCAATAAAGTGAGAAACAGACATATTTAGTGATACAATCGAATAATTGCGATAAGTTTACTATTATTCGCGTGGCAATACCTAATAAAGAACATGTAGTGCGTAACAAGGTCGCGTTAACCGCACCAGCAAACGCGAGGTATATGCACAAAAATACAACAAATTTGTTTATTAGCCATATTTGTTTATCACCCACAAAAGATATTGGAAGCTGAGAGCACACGTGAATAATTTAAGTGAACGACTTGAACAGTTTAATGCCTTTTACCTTATTGGTCATGCTATCAAAGTAAATTTGCAGAGTGCCTCAAACGAGGAAGCAGAGCAAAGCATGCCTGAGTTTGAAGCATCCATGCCTTATGCTTTTCGTATTTCATCACAAATGTCAGAAATTGAGTCAAAGGCCCTTCGCCCCTTTCGTAGTATGGGTGATAAGTTCGAAGAACTCGTCGATTACTTGCAGTTGCAGGCCAAAAAGATGGATTTAATGATGTCCTACATCCTGCAACAACAAGATGAAGAAGCATTTCGCTTCACTGCCACTAAATTTGGTGGGGGTGGCGTGGTCGTTACTCACAACAAAGAGGTAGAGCTTGGCACCTATGCCCGCATTAAAATCTTTTTGGAAACCGAAGCGGCTGCTATTTATTGTATTGCACAGGCGGTAGCATGTGAGCCGTCAAACGATGATGAAGGTCGCTTTGATGTGAGCTATGCCTATACCCGGATACGTGAAGAGGACCAAGAGTTACTCGTGCGTGCCAGCCTGCATTTACAAACCGCTCAGTTACGCAAAAATCAAACTAAATAGCCTTATATTATTTATTGCTCATTAAAATATTATCCATTAAAACGTTCCGAGAATTTACCAATACATGTCTTTATTTGAACCGCGCTTAGCGATTAAAAAGAATAGCAGCAATATTGTTGACCACATCCGATGGACCCAGCTTGCAGGTGCAAGTCGCAGTTTAGCAATAACCAATGCTGCCAAAGCACACAACGGCCCTTTAGTCATCGTAACCCAAGATACCGCTCATGCCCTGATGCTAGAAAAAGAGATTCGTTTTTTCAGCCCAGAGCAAACAGTGGACGTGCATCTTTTTCCTGATTGGGAAACCCTGCCCTACGATGCCTTCTCGCCGCATCAAGACATTGTTTCAAAGCGCTTAGAAACCTTGTATTTACTGAGCAAAAAGCACCCTGGCATCTTTTTAATACCAATTAATACATTTTTACAGCGACAAGCGCCTGTTGAATATGTTGGCCAGCACTTGTTGTATTTGAGTCATGGGCAAGAGCTTGACCCAGCAGAGTTTCGGCGCACCTTAGAGAAAGCCGGTTACTTGCATGTGAGTCAAGTTATGTCTCACAGTGAGTTTAGCGTGCGCGGAAGTATTATTGATTTATATCCGATGGGAAGTGATCATCCCTTTCGGATTGATTTGTTTGACGATGAAATAGACTCCATCCGCTATTTTGACCCTTCTTCGCAGCGCAGTCTTGATACCATAGACGAGATCCGCATGTTGCCAGCGAGAGAGTTTCCCACCGACAAAGACGCGATCACACTATTTAGAAATCAATATTTAGATTTATTTCCAAACGCAAATAATGCTGACCAAGAGTCCATATTTTATCAAGTCAGCCGGGGAACTATGCCCGGTGGTGTTGAATATTATTTACCGCTGTTTTTTGAACAAACCGCGACCATTTTTGATTATCTGCACCAAGACAGTGTATTTGTATTTGACGAGCAACTCGCACAAGCCTCTGATAAGTTTTGGCGCGACTTGCATAATCGTTATGAACAATACCAATTCAACTTAGCCCGTCCCCTACTAGCACCTGATAAGCTATACCAAACCAGTGAAGAAATGCTTTCGAAGCTTAAAAGCTGGCCAAGCATGCAATTTTCAGAAAAAAGCGGAAGTGCAAGTAAAGGTTTTGCTAATTTTAAATGTCAGCCTATCGAAAACATTGGCATTGATGTAAGCGCAACCAACCCTTATCAGGCGATTCAAGCAGAAGTAAAAAAAGCAGCGTCAGCAAACATGCCGGTATTGTTTGTTGCTGAGTCTGCGGGGCATAAAGAGGCTTTACTCGATATTTTAGCCAAAGCAAAAATACGTCCTGAGTCTCATCAAAGCTTCAGCGGAGATATTTATAGCGGCACAAAAGTATCTATTGTAATTGGCGCACTAGAAGATAGCTTCATATGCACCGACAAAGCGTCACCGTTATTACTCGTTACCGAAAAGCAACTGCTTGGACACAAGATTGCGAAACGTAAGCAAAGCAAGCGCTCAGCCTCAGTAGACGAAAGCGCAATTATACGCAATCTAGCCGAACTTTCTGAAGGTTCGCCAGTGGTTCATTTTGAGCATGGTGTGGGTCGTTTTATTGGCTTACAAACACTAGATGCCGGTGGCATTGCCACCGAATATTTATGTATTGCTTATGCAAAAGACGCCAAACTGTACGTACCGGTATCGTCGCTTCATTTAATTAGTCGCTACAGCGGCGATGGCGAGCATGCTCCTTTGCATAACTTAGGGAATGACACATGGAGCAAAGCGAAGAAAAAGGCAGCCGATAAAGTCCGAGATGTTGCTGCACAACTCTTAGATGTATACGCAAAACGGGCCGCCAAACCAGGCTTTGCTTATCCAATTGATTGGAAGGACTACCAAAGCTTTGCCGATAGTTTTCCTTTTAAAGAAACCGACGACCAAGCTCGCGCGATTAATGCCGTATTACAAGACATGGGTTCGCCTAATGCTATGGACAGGTTAGTCTGTGGTGATGTGGGCTTTGGTAAAACTGAAGTTGCCATGCGCGCTGCATATATTGCCGCTGCCCATGGCAAACAAGTGGCAATATTAGTGCCTACCACCCTGCTTGCCCAGCAACACTTTGAAAACTTTAAAAACCGTTTCTCGCAATTCCCATTTACCATTGAGGTCATGTCTCGTTTTGTCAGTGCAAAAGAACAGAAGCTTACTGCAGAGCGCATAAAGGCAGGCACTGCGGACATTATTGTGGGCACACATAAATTGCTACAAGACGATATTGTATTCAAAGATTTGGGCTTAGTTATTATTGATGAAGAGCACCGCTTTGGCGTGCGTCAAAAAGAAAAATTTAAAGCGTTGAGGGCGGATGTAGACATCTTAACCCTTACTGCCACACCGATTCCGCGCACCTTGAATATGGCCTTAAGTGGCATGCGTGACCTATCGATAATCGCGACACCTCCGGCAAAGCGTTTAGCCGTAAAAACCTTTGTGCAAAAACGTCACGACGAAGTCATACGCGAAGCCATCATGCGCGAGATTTTGCGTGGTGGACAGGTGTACTTTTTGCATAATGAAGTGAAAACCATAGAGAAAACGGCCCGTGAAATCGAGGAAATTGTTCCTGAAGCTCGCATCGCTATAGGGCATGGTCAAATGCGAGAGCGAGAACTTGAAACGGTGATGAATGATTTTTATCACCAGCGCTACAACGTACTTGTGTGTTCTACCATTATCGAAACAGGCATTGATGTTGCCACCGCCAATACTATTATTATGGATCGCGCTGATCATTTAGGTCTCGCCCAACTGCATCAGTTACGCGGTCGCGTAGGACGTTCACATCATCAAGCCTATGCATATTTACTCACGCCACATCCAAAGCGCATGACCAAAGATTCCGTCAAACGCTTAGAAGCCATTGCATCCCTTGAAGACCTCGGCGCTGGCTTTGCCCTCGCCTCTCACGATTTGGAAATTAGAGGGGCGGGTGAGTTGTTAGGGGATGATCAGTCTGGTCAAATCAACTCTGTTGGCTTTTCTTTGTATATGGAAATGCTTGAAACCGCTGTAGAGTCATTAAAGGAAGGCAAAGAACCTAGCCTAAACGATTACTTAGGCAAGCAGACTGAAATAGAACTTAGGCTACCGGCACTTATTCCTGATGATTATATTGGCGATGTAAATGTGCGCTTGTCGTTATATAAAAAGCTCGCAAATTGTAAAAACCAAGATGATATTGATGAATATCAAATCGAGCTTATTGACCGCTTTGGTCTATTGCCTGATGCTACGAAGAACCTGGTGAGTGTGGCAACCATGAAAATAATGGCGCAACACATTGGTATCAGTAAAATTGAGTTCACAGAAATAGGCGGCAGTATCGAATTCACTCAAGATACAAAAATAGACCCCGGCTATCTTATTCACTTAATTCAAACTAAGCCCAAAGAGTACCGTTTTGATGGACCGCAAAAGTTGCGTATTATGAAGAAAACTAGTGCTAACAAGGAACGTTTAGAATTGGTACACTCTTTATTAAGCAGTTTGTTAAAGGAATGCCATGACTGAGGTAAATAGAGTATCGCGCATTAAAGTAATGCGTGACTCCGCAGTGCTGGCGCGAAGTGCTGCTCTTAGAAAAGCCCTTTCGTGTTTCAAAGCACTTTTTGCATGCGCCTGCTTCGGTGCAGGTCTAAGCGTAATTTCACTGACTCCGATTGGAAACGCGCACGCACAAGGTATTGAGTCCGATTGGTGGTTTGATATAGAGTTCATCGCATTTAAACGTGAGCTACTACCTAACCACCCAGAAGATTTCACGCAGGGTGATTTTGACTTTGCAGACGCTCTCACTTTCGACTTAATGACTCTTGAGTTACTTAAACGCGCCAATCCAAACTTTAGAATATTAGCTAACATTAATAGCTGTGATAACCCGTCAATGCCGGCAATTAGCTTTGCAGAGACTGCGCCTATACCGTTAACAGAAGTCCTTAAGGATGCACAAAGTTTTATTGATATTAAGGGTTTACTTGAGCCGACTCAACAAGACAGTATCGATGCCATCGACACTTCAGCACCGGCTATTGAAGGCGCTCTTAACTTTTTTATCGCATCACAATCGTGGTTAAACCAAGAGACGGCTATATCTATGGATGATGCGCCTAATCTATTATGTGTAGATACGCCCGAATACGATACATTCACCTCTGTAGAGCAAGCTTTTTTCTCGAATTCAGCTTATCAATTATATCAACATAGCTTACTTGAAGAACAAGGCCGGTATTTAAATAGCTATGCAAAACGAGTATTCGCTCAGCGTGATATTTTGCCGCTTATTTACACCGCTTGGCGTCAACCTGTTGTATTTGGAGAAGATGAGGCTGCGTTTTATCGAGTCTTCGGTGGTGCACGTGTTAGCCCCGAGCAAACCAACGAGGCTTTAGCGCAATCTTCCCTTTTAGAAGAAGAGCAAGCAGAGGCTATTGATGAATCACAGCTTATCAATACTACCTTGGCTGAACTTGAGGCGCTTGAAACTGCCTTATCAAATCCAGAGCCGGTATTATGGAAAGACTCACAACAAGCTATAAATGACCATAAACAAGCGGCAGCAGAAATTGCTGAGCAATGGGAGCTCGACGGTTTGTTTAAGGTTTACTTAGATTACGTCAATCGTGTCCCTTATTTGCATATTGACTCCCAATTTAAACACGTTCGCCTCGACATCAACGAAAAAGGTCAAGCTGACGTTGAAAGTTATCACTCAAAACAGAGGCGTCGCATTATAAGTAAGCAGATTCACTACTTTGACCATCCAGCGTTTGGCATTATCGTGCGACTTGAACGCTTTGAAATGCCGCCTCAAGACGAAGAGCAAGATTAGCTTCAATATCAATTGAATTGAATTCGATGTAAGCAGTAAAAGGCAGAAACATGAAAATATACACTAAACAGGGCGATGCTGGTCAAACTCAAGTCTATGCAAAAGAAGTGCTAAGACTAGATAAAGACGACGTACTATTGGAGTGTTATGGGACCCTAGATGAGCTTAATGCCTGCATCGGTCTGATTCATTCGCAGGTGAGCGATACCAATCTTTCTTATTATAAGCAGCTAAGTAGCTTTGGTGCTGAGCTACAATCAATCCAACAGCAATTATTTGCCATCGGTTTTGCAATTTCAGATCAAGCGCCGCTGACCCAAGACATGATTCAAAATTTAGAGATATCTATTGATGACATGCAAGTACAACTCGAACCACAAACCAAATTTATTTTACCCGGAGGTCACATCATTGCGGCAAGTACCCATGTTGCCAGAACGGTGGCACGGCGAGCAGAAAGACGCTTAGTAAGTTTATCAAAAATGCACGCTATTCATCCCCTTGCGCTCAGTTATGTTAATCGCTTATCGGACTACTTATTCGTGTTTGCTCGCTATATTAACTATGTCACCGAGCATTCTGATATAGAGGTGTAAGCATGCGTATTATAAAAATCGTTAGCTTAAGCCTCTTATTATTTACGCTGATTGTGCTCAGTGCAGCCTATCTTTTTTTAAGAAGCAGCCTGCCTGAGTTAGATGGTCATAAATCGACGATGCATCTAAGTGCCCAGGGCATTCTGGCGCGCGACACATTAGGGGCGGCAGTGATTACTGCACAATCGAAAAATGATGCCGCCTACTTATTAGGTTATGCCCATGCGCAAGACCGCTTGTTTCAAATGGACCTGTTGCGTAAAAGCGCTGCCGGTGAACTGTCTCAAGTAGTTGGAAAAGTTGCACTAGAACGAGATAAATCGGCTCGTTTTTTTCAATTTAGATCGCGCGCTGAAGCTATTGCTAAATCCCTTCCGGCTGATCAACAGGCATTACTTGCTTACTATGCAAACGGCGTGAATGACTTTATCGAAGAATTTGGCTCGCCAGGTTTTGAATTTATACTAACCGGTAGCAACATGGCTCCATGGCAGGCATCTGACACACTACTGGTAAGCTTTAGCATGTATATCGATTTGCAGCGCTCTCAAGTTGAGCGTGATTTCGAAAATACGGTAATAAAATCTATATTTGGTCAGCAAATGCTAGATTTTATGTACCAAACGAGCCCCTTTCAAGCCGCAATCGATTTTAGTATTGATAAAACACACAGTGCAGAAATTCCGATTATTGACCGCGATAGTTTACTCAGCGATGAGTTAAATACATTGAGTAAGGTAAGCTTCACGTCAGATACACAGCCTGATGAACTTGGTAGTAATAATTGGGCAGTTTCAAATAGTCTCACCAATAGTAACAGTGCTATGTTAAGTAGTGATATGCATTTAGGCTTGAGTGTGCCGAGTATTTGGTACCGAGCGCAAATGAAATATCAACAAGAGGGTCAGGCCGTTACGGTTACTGGCGTGTCTTTACCGGGCACTCCTCTTATTGTAGCTGGTAGTACTGGGCATATTGCATGGGGCTTTACGAATTCCAACGTTGATAATGTCGATTGGGTAAAACTCAATAGCGACGCACAAACTACAGCGGTTTCCGAAGAAATACTTATCAAAGACAGTAACGCCTACAATTATCAGTTTGAGATGAGCGAATATGGGCCGGTTCGTGAGTTTGCAGGGCAAAAATATGCGCTTTCTTGGGTGGCTTTACAGCCTTATGCGATAAATTTAAAGGTTGCGGATTTTCCACTACAAAAAGATACCGACGCCCTACTCGCCTTTAGCAAGGACGTTGGTATTGCTGTACAAAATATGGTGGTGGCAGATGCAAAAGGTCAGGTTGCGTGGCAACTGACTGGCGCAATTACCGCTCGAAACACGCCAAGTTTAAGCGCAATTAATCAAGCGGACTACGATGTAAAGTGGGTCGAGCAAGAACCAAACCCTGCTTTTGTATATCAACCGAATAATCATCGAGTTTGGAGTGCTAATGCAAGAGTTGTCGGTATCGATGATTTGGCACGCTATGGCGATGGTGGCTATGCATTGGGCGCAAGGCAGCGGCAAATTCTGGACCTACTTTTGGATGATAGTCAATTTGACGAAGCACAATTTAATGAGATGCAATTGGACAATCGTGCGCTGTTTTTACAACCATGGCATAACTTATTGACTCAGGTCCTAAGCAACAATCCACAAAAGTTTGCCCAAGACTTGGAAGCTCTAAACACTTGGCAAGCCTGTGCTTGCGAAGACTCTACTGGCTATACCCTTGTAAGACGCTTCAGAAGTACTGTCACTCAACAACTGATGCAACCTATACGCGCTCAGTTAACACAACACGACTTGAGTCTTCGTTACTCCCTAAAACTGATAGAGGGAGCTATTTGGCAGCTTCTTAAAAGCAAAGAAGAAAGCTGGTTACCAAAGGGATTTGTGAATTACGATGACTTTTTATTGTTTGCTTATGAAGTTACCAAAGACGAATTAATTGAAAAACATGGCGCTGATCCTGAGACCCTTGCTGGCCTAGAATGGGGAAAGGTAAATGCACTAAACATTACTCACCCCTTCGCCAGCTCAATCGGCCCCCTTGCCCCATTTGTTAATATGCCGGTGATACCTGCGTTTGGTGATAGTTTTATGCCTGCAGTACAAAGCAAGCGCTTTGGAGCCTCACAGCGCTTAATTGTGCGCCCTGGAGACTTAGATAAAGCTATTTTAACCATTCCCGGCGGACAATCCATGCATCCACTTTCAAAATTCTACCGCGCAGGATTTGACGAATACGCTAATGGCAAGGAAACACCGTTATTGCCGCAAGAGATTCAACATGAACTCAGGTTTTCTGTAAGCTTATAGGTAAGTATTTAGCTGATGCTGCTTAGCTTTGCGAACACCATTTTGGCTAGCTACGGCATTAATTTGCGCTTAAATCTACCGTACATGATGAGCATTGAGCGCTTGCTCAATCACCCATAACCTATCTTGCCCCCACACTATGATATCTTGATAGCGATAACACGGTACGCCCCATAAGCCGTGTTCACTGAGTTCATTTATATTTTGTTGGGTGAAGGTTTTATACTCTTCATTCGCCAAATATTGCTTTGCAACATGCCAATCTAGCCCCGCTGCTTCAATTATTCTCTGTAATCCGCTGTGCATATCGGCTCTAATACCTTGACTATTTACTGCGCGACTAAAGCTCAACAAATATTGTAGCTCTTTTGCTTGTGCCACTGCATAAGGATACATCGCATAGCAATTGATCACTGCCTGTCCAAGTGGATCTGCCACGTGACCATACTCAAGCCCCAGCTTTTTTGCTTCTCGCTTGGTGTCGTGAAATATATACATTTTTTTGCTATTTGGTACATTCACCCCTCGCATCATCATCGGCATGACGGGTTTGATATTAAGCGTTACGTTTAGCCTTGCAGCCATTGCGGCGGCTTTTTCAAGACCAATGTATGAATAAGGACTGCGAGCCGAATAATACATATCAAAACTTTTATCGCTTTTGTTGTTAGCAATATATGGATTTGATGGATGAGAGTGCTGCGTCCACGTACGCTTGTACTTAATCATGGGCGACACCTTACTTAACCCTAAGCTGTTAAAGCGAGATTCTAGGTGATCTAATCTGTCTATCCCCCAATACCATTCACCGCCATAATAAATGGTAGCCGTTAAATAATGACCAAGTTGCTGCAAACGCAGAAAGTTGGCTTTAAGCATCGCTTCTTTCTCAACCGTTATCGAGGTATTAACAGCAGATACCTCACCTCCCCAATAGGCTAAAAATAGGGCGATACACTGTTTAATGTCTTGTTGCTCACAAGCCGTTATCAATTGAGTCAAATAGTACTGGCTTGAATGTACACCTTTATTTGGAACACTTAGTGGGTGCAAACCATACAAAGCAGCTAATCTATTAGCATCAATCAGGCTGTTACGTTGCCATTTATGCAAATCAGGAAACATCTCTGCCTGCTTATCGCGCACAATATGTATTGTGCAAATCACATCGAAACGCGTTAAAAACTCGGGTAAAACTTGAATCAAAATAGCACTATATGGGTCGTCTAATGCAATGAATACATCGATACAGTGGGCCTGTTTAGACAGTTTTCTACGCCATTCTTCGCTAATGCGCTTAGCATTTAATAACGCGTCACTTGAAAGCATTTTTGCCACGTATGGCATAAGTATTTTTTTCATTTTTATTTACTCGAGCTTCAGTGCTACTTGTGCAGGTAAGTCAGTCATTGAAAACAACTTTGCGGTATTAGGCAACCTTGCAGAACATAACTTAAAGGATAGTAAAAACCGCCAGATCAAACGCGGCAACACAAGATTTATAGGGTAAGTGCTTTTTGCCACTCTTGCTCAGCTTGCTGCCTTGCTAGCTCTTGCGATAGTCCATCGGCGATGAGTGTTGCTGTCACTTTATCAATCAATGCATCGCGCTTTGCTACGAGCTCTTTGGACTGCTCATGTAAACGTTCAAAAGCCGGATAGCGCTGATAAACGGCGTCAACATCTTCAAAGTTAAAAAACGCTTGCTCAAAATCGTTTTGATAGTTGGTTTTCATGCCTTGGAATGTCAAGAAGATCTTACCCTGCTCGCCTTTTATTAAATTCATTTCCGACGTTTTAAGATTTACCTGTTCACCTGCTTCTAAAAGGCGCTGCTGCCACAGCAATATCGCGTCTTCATCGTTTTCTTTGCTGGCTTGGGCCAAGGCTTGTTTAACATCGTCGGCGCTCAGGAGTTCTGAAAGGGTTAATAAAGCTTGGGTTTCGGCAGGTGGGATCGCCCCAGACGTATCTTGGACATCGCTACAGGCAATTAATAAACAAAAAGCGCCCAACAAAAGTGAGCGCTTTAATAATTGTGAACCTTGGTGTTTAAAAATCATGCCACCCTATTTTTCAACAGGTACATTCTCTACCCGACTTTTTAACTTCTGACCGGGTCTGAAGGTCACTACTCGGCGAGCTTTGATTGGAATATCTTCACCGGTTTTAGGGTTTCGCCCAGGACGTTCATTTTTAGTACGCAAATCAAAATTACCAAAGCCGGACAACTTAACCTGCTCGCCTGCTTCGAGGCATTCCTTGATCTCTT